>NZ_JBHVYO010000001.1:88087-523092 GCF_042880655.1 Streptomyces sp. NPDC058295 | reverse complement strand
GGATACCGGGTGCCCGCGTCGCATCAGGGCAGGAGCGAAGCGGAGGTCAGTCCTCCGTCGAGGCCGAGACCGTCGGCTGGCCCTGCTGGGCCGCCGCCGTGGTCTTCGACACCGTCTTCGCGGCCTTCTTCGCCGTCGTCTTCTTCGCGACGGTCTTCTTCGCGGCCGTCTTCTTCACCGCCGCCGTCGTCTTGGTGGCGGCCTTCTTCGCCGTGGCCTTCTTCGCCGTCTTGCGCGCGGCCGCCTTCTTCACCGGAGCGGCCTCCGCCTCCTCGGCGGGCGCCTCGGTCTCCTCGGCGGGGGTCTCCACGACCGACGGCACGACCACGACGGCCGTCTCCTCGGACGCGGTCGGCGCGGTGGCCTTGCGCACGGCACGGCGCCGCGGGCGGGCCGGAGCCGCGCTCTCGACGACGGGCTCGGCGACCTGCTCCGCCTCGGGCTGCTCCACCGGAGCGGCCTCGGCGGCCGGGGCCGGCGCGACCGACGGCTCGGCGACCGTCAGCACGGCGGCCTCCGCCCCGGCGGGCGAACCGGCCGGCGCGGACACCTTGCGGGTGGCGCGACGACGGGTACGGCCCTTGGGCGCGGCCTCGTCGACGGGGGCCTCGGCGGCCGCGGCCTCGACGACCGGGTCCTCGACCGCGACCGGCTCGGCCTGCGCGGTGACCGCCTCGGCCGGCTGCACCGGACGCTCGGCCTCCGCCTCGGCGGTGACGTCCTGCGCGGTGGGCGCCTCGACGGCGGCCTCGACGGGCTCCTCCGCGGCGCTCGCCTCGAAGCCGCCCGCCCTGCGCGACGCGCCGCCCCTCGGCGCACCCGCCGGAGCGGACGCCCGGCGGCTCGCCCGACGGCGGCCCCGGCCACGCGTGGCAGAGGCCTCGGCCTCGGCGATGCTGCTGTACAGCTCCTCGTCCGGGGCGAACTCGGGGGCCGCGAGCGCGACCGGCTCGGCCACCTCGGCGGCGACCTCGGCCTCGCTCTCCGCATCCTGCCCGGCGCCCACGAGCAACTCGGCGACGTCGAGCGTCACCGTGTCGTGCTCGTGGTCGTGACCCTGTCCGTCGCCACCGCGGCCGCGCTTCTTGCGCTTGCCGCCGCCACCGACCGCGGTCGGCTGTTCCATGTGGACGATGACCCCGCGCCCGTTGCAGTGCACACAGGTCTCGGAGAACGACTCCAGCAGTCCCTGGCCGACCCGCTTACGGGTCATCTGCACGAGCCCCAGCGAGGTCACTTCCGCGACCTGGTGCTTCGTACGGTCGCGGCCCAGGCACTCCAGCAGGCGCCGCAGCACCAGGTCCCGGTTGGACTCCAGCACCATGTCGATGAAGTCGATCACGATGATGCCGCCGAGGTCGCGCAGCCGCAGCTGACGCACGATCTCCTCGGCCGCCTCCAGGTTGTTCCTGGTGACCGTCTCCTCGAGGTTGCCGCCCTGACCGGTGAACTTGCCGGTGTTGACGTCGACGACGACCATCGCCTCGGTCCGGTCGATCACCAGCGAACCGCCGCTGGGCAGCCAGACCTTGCGGTCCAGCGCCTTGGCGAGCTGCTCGTCGATCCGGTACGTGGCGAAGACGTCGACCTCGGAGGTCCACCTGTTCAGGCGGTCGGCCAGGTCGGGCGCGACGTGCGAGACGTACCCGTGGATGGTCGACCAGGCCTCGTCACCGCTGACGATGACCTTGGAGAAGTCCTCGTTGAAGATGTCGCGCACGACCCGGACGGTCATGTCCGGCTCGCCGTACAGCAGCGTCGGCGCGTTGCCGCCGTTCTTCGCCTTCTTCTGGATGTCCTCCCACTGCCCCTGCAGTCGCTCGACATCGCGGCGCAGCTCGTCCTCGCTCGCGCCCTCGGCGGCGGTGCGCACGATGACGCCCGCGTCCTCGGGGACGATCTTCTTGAGGATCGTCTTCAGCCGGGCCCGCTCGGTGTCGGGCAGCTTGCGGCTGATGCCGGTCATCGAGCCCTCGGGCACGTACACGAGGTAGCGGCCCGGCAGCGAGACCTGGCTGGTCAGCCGGGCGCCCTTGTGGCCGATCGGGTCCTTCGTCACCTGGACGAGAACCGACTGACCCGACTTGAGGGCGGCCTCGATGCGACGCGGCCCGTTGGCCATGCCGAGCGTCTCGAAGTTGACCTCACCGGCGTACAGGACGGCGTTGCGCCCCTTGCCGATGTCGATGAAGGCGGCCTCCATCGACGGCAGCACGTTCTGGACCTTGCCCAGGTACACGTTGCCGACGTAGGAGGTGGCCTGCTCCTTGTTGACGTAGTGCTCGACGAGCACGTTGTCTTCCAGGACGCCGATCTGGGTGCGCTCGCCGCTCTGGCGGACGACCATCACCCGCTCGACGGCCTCGCGGCGGGCCAGGAACTCGGCCTCGGTGATGATCGGCACCCGTCGGCGGCCCTGCTCACGGCCTTCCCGGCGGCGCTGCTTCTTGGCCTCGAGACGGGTCGAGCCCTTGATGGACTGCACCTCGTCGGACGGCTCGGAGGGCTTGCGCGGCTCACGGACCTTGACGACCGTGCGCTCCGGGTCCCCGTCGCTCTGCTCGGCGTCGGAAGAGGAGTCACCGGCACGACGACGCCGGCGACGGCGTCGACGGCTGCCGGCGGTGGAGCCACCGGCGTCCTCGTCGCCGTCCTCCGCGTCCTCGTCCTCCTGCTCGGCGGTGTCCTCGGCGTCCTGCGCGGCCTGCTCGGCGGCGAAGTCGTCGGACTCGGCCTCGCCGGAGTCCCCCTCACCGTCGGCGGCATCGCCACGACGGCGGCGACGGCCACCACGACGGCGACGGCGACGCGACCCGGTCTCCTCGGTGTCGTCGTCACTGTCGACGACGTCGTCGGCCTCGTCGGCCTCGTCGGCCTCGTCCGGCTCGGTCTCGGTCTCCGACTCGTCCGCGGCGGGGGCCGCGACGGGCGTGGCGGTGGTCCGGCCGGTCTCGGCCTCGTCGCCGACACCGGCGGCGCGGCGGCGACGGCGACGACGCGACCCGGTCGGCTCCTCCGGAGCCTCCTGGGTGACCTCGGCCTCTTCGGGCTCCTCGGCCTCCGGCTCCTCGGTCCCGGCGGCGGCGGCCTCGGCCGCGGCCCGCTGCGGCGTCTGGAACTGCGGCTCGGCGAACACGGGCGCCTGGAACACGGCGACCGCGGGCCGCGCGGGACGACGCGGCGCGTCGCCCTCCGCGCTCTCCTGCGAGGGCGCTGAGAAGCCAACGGCGGCCCGGCGGACCACACGACGGCGCCCACGACGGGAACCGGCGTCCTCGTCGGCCTGAGCGGACTCTGCGGTCTGAGCGGTCTCGGCGGCGGGCGTGGCCTCGGCCGGGGCGGCAGGCGCCTCGGGAGCCTTCGCCTCTTCGACGGGGGCGACGGCAGCGACGACGGCCTGCTCGGCAACCTCGGCCTCGGCGGGCGCGGTCACCCGACGCGTGGCGCGGCGGCGGGTACGGGGAGCGGGCTCGGCGGGCGCCTCGTCGGTCACGGCCGGAGCCTCTGCCTCGGCGGTGACGACGGGCGTCTCGGCCTCCGGCGCACCGGCGGGCGCGGTCGCCCGACGGGTGGCCCTGCGCCGGGTACGGGGAGCGGGCTCGGCGGGCGCCTCGTCCGTCACCGGGGCGACAGGCTCGGGCTCGGGCTCGACGGCGGGCTCGACGGCCTCGGCCGGGGCCTCGGAGGGCGTGGTCACGCGACGCGTGGCCCGGCGACGGCTACGGCGGGGAGCGGCGTCCTCGGCGGCGGCCTCCTCGGCGGGGGTTTCCTCCACTGCGGGCGCGCTCACCTCGGCGGCCACGGGCAGAACGGTCTCGGCGGCCTCGGCGGCGGCCGGGGCTCCGGCGGGCGCGGAGGCACGGCGGGTGGCCCGGCGCCGGGTGCGCGGCGCGGCCTCGGCGGCTTCCTTGGCCTTGGTGTCGGCCGTGCCGTCGGCCTGAGCGGTCTCGGTGACCTCGTCTTCGAGGTCCTCCTCCGCCAACTGCTCGGCGGACTCCACGGCCGGTATGGCCGGCGTGGTGATCTCGGCCGAGGCGTCGGCGGCGGCGACCGGCGGACCCGCCGGCCGGGAAGCGGCACGGCGCCGACGACGCGGCGGCAGGGTGTCGCTGGGGGTGTTCGCTTCGGAGTCCGTTGCGGACTCTGCGGATTCGGTTGGCTCGAGCATGCGGGCGTTTCTCCCGTCAGGCTCCCGGGCGCCGCACCTGGTCCGGCGTCGATCACGAGGGATCGATCGCCGTTGACGTCCGCGGCTCGCGCGATGCGCGGTGCCGCCGTCCGGGGCGCGGGCGCCGCACGGGAGCTCTCTGTGTCCTGTCTCGCCGGTTCCGTACGCCGAATGCGTACGGCCTGGCGAAAGTCTTCTGGTCGGTTCGCCGCCCGACCCAGGTGGCTCCCGAGTACGAGGGCGGCGCTACGACGTACGTTCCTTCGCGGAACCTTCCCTACGCGGGCGCCTTCGCGGTGGCAGCGGGTTCGGCCGTTGTGGGGGCCTGAGCTGCCTCGCGGTCGGGCGCGAGCGGGTCGGTCACCGTGCCGGTCTCTTCATCGAACAGCCCCTGCGCCAGCCTGGTCACCGCAGCGGGGACCGGCGGCGCCAGGTCGGCCACGGCGCGAAGACCGGACAGGACGTCGTCGGGTCGTACGGCAGGCGTCACGTGCCGAACAACCAGCCGCAGTATCGCACAGGGCTGGTCCGTCGGCCTATCAGCGGGTTCACTGTGCGTCTCGAGTTGTACGACGGCGGACCGGGCGTCGAAGGTTCGGACGCCGTTCTTGGCCATCCGCTGGACCTCGACGGCGTCGGCCTTGTTGAAGGCCTCCACCGCGCGATCGGCGTCGGCCGGGTCCACCCCGACCAGCCGCAGCTCCCATACGGAGGCCGTCAGCCGGTCGGCGAGACCCGAGGTCCGGGCCTCGACCGCGTCGACGACGTCGAGCCCGGTGGGCAGCGACTCGTCGAGGAGGATTCTCAGCTTCTCCGGGTCACGCGCCGCGGTGAGCGCGATCTCCAGATACTCCGCCTCACTGCCCGTGCCGGTGGGTGCGGCATTGGCGTACGACACCTTCGGATGCGGCGTGAACCCCGCCGAGTACGCCATCGGCACCTCGGCACGGCGCAACGCACGCTCGAAGGCGCGCTGGAAGTCACGGTGGCTGGTGAACCGGAGGCGGCCGCGCTTGGTGTAGCGCAGTCGGATGCGCTGCACCGCGGGTGCGGGCGGCGGGCCTTCGGGCTGTCGCTTGCCCAGTGTCGTTCAGTCCTTCGTGAGAGCGGTCGTACTCCTACCAAGAGTACGTGTCTCGGCCCCCGATGGTTCCCGCCGGCCGACCGCCTCCCGCTCCCGCGACTCCCCGAAGAGCATCCGGCGCACGTCCGCGCGGGCCTGCCGGGCGGTCTCCCGGGCGGCGGCCAGGGTCTGCCGGGTGGCCCGGCCCACGCTGCGCGCTGCACGGGCGGCGGGACGCAGCACGACGTCCCGGACGACATGCCCCACCGGCGTGAGGACGGTCCGGTACACCCAGCGCACGGGCTCCACGAAGATCCACCGGAGGAGGGTCCCGAGGAACCGTCCGACGGCCCGCGAGATCCGTCCGGCGATCCGCCAGGCGTGCCCGAGGGCCTCTCCCACCTCCCGCGCGACGACCGCCAGGAAGCGGCCGACGGGGGCGAGCACCCAGCGCCACAGGGCGAGCGCGGGCAGCGCGACCAGGATCCGGGCGGTCCAGTACAGGACCAGGCCGATCCCGGTGACGAGCAGCGTCAGAAGCCGCCACACCCCCTGCGCGCACCAGGCGATCGCCCGCCCGACCGGCGCCAGGATCCACCGGTGGACCCAGCCGGCCGGAACGACGACGAGGTACCGCACCAGCCACGCCACGACGGTGTACGCGCCGACCCCGACGGCTGCGAGAACGGCCCCGATCCCCTTGAGCAGCCACCGGCCCGCATGCCCGACCGGCGTCAGCACGCGCGCGTACACCCAGGCCAGCCCGGCCCCGATCCCGCGCGCCAGCCACGCGATGCCGTGCCCGACCGGAGTCAGGACGTACCGGTAGGCCCACACCGCCGGCACCACGAGCAGCACCTCGACGAGCCACCCGAGCGCTCTGCCCACCGGGACGACGGCATACCGCCACAGCCCGATCAACGGCCAGACGAACAGCGCCTTCCCGAGCCACAGCAGGGCCCGTCCCAGCGGCCGGAGCACCGCGTCCCGGAGCAGCCGCCCTACGACGACGAGCGCGTCCCACACCATCCGCACCGGCACGACCAGCACGAGCACGACGATCCGCACGGGCAGCCGGATCGCCACCACGAGGCACCCCTCGGGCGCCCGCACGGGCGGCTGCGCGGGCGGTCCGGCGGGCTGTCCGGCGCGCGGTTTCTCCAGGTCCATAACGACGTAGACGCTACAACCAACCCGGTGGATGCGCTGTTGAGGGTGCGTCAGGGACGGACTACTTCTTCCGGGGCCGCGCCGCCTTCCCCGCCCGGGACGCCTTCGGACGGCGTTCCGGGCCGGCCGGCCGGGGGACGGCCTGGACGTGGGGCGCGGAGAACTCGCGGTTGATCTCCGTCTGGTGGCGGACGGCGTCGGGCAGGTCCGGCATCGCCAGCAGCCTGTCGCACGCCCGGACGGCGGCCCGGTGCTCGCCGACCCAGTAGGCGCAGATGGAGAACTCGAAGAGCAGACCCCACCGGTACACCCAGGACCGGGTGAACAGCAGGTCGTCGGGCTCACTCCTGCCGACGACCGCGCCGAGCAGGGCGTATGCGGTGTGATAGTGGCTCTGGAGCCGCAGCCGCGAGGCGAGTTCGTAGACGGCCTCAAGGCGGGCCGGGCGGGACTCCCAGGCTCGGGAGAACGCGCTCATGGCTCCGGGCCAGTCGTCCGCCTTGTCCGCCCGCAGGACCCCGGCCTCCAGCAGCGAGCAGTAGACCTCCTCGCCCCAGCCGCCGAGCTCGGCACGCCGCTCGTACAGTGCGATCGCCTCGTCCACATGGCCCAGGTCGCGTTCGGTGTTGGCGAGGTAGAAGACCGTGCGCGCGTTGGTGGGATCGCGCTCCAACTCGCCCCGCAGCAGTCGCGCGTCACGCTCGAACTTGTCGCTGCGGCAGCCGCCGTCGGCGTGGTCCTCGATGACGAGCGCCTCCAGGTTCTCCTGCCGGTCGGGGCCGTCGGTGCACGGGTACTCGTGGGTGACACCTTCGTAGCGCCAGGCCCGGTCGCCCCGCATGAGGTGCTTGAAACGGTGCTGGGTGCCCGGGGTGTCGTAGCGCAGCATGTACGAGCCGGCCGTCAGCCGGGGCAGCGGGGCGTCCTGGCGCATGACGTGGTCGGCGTCGAGAGTGAGCAGGTAGTCGGCCTTGCCGCGGGCATGCCGGATGTTCAGCGTCCGGTTGTGCCCGAAGTCGACCCAGGGCTCCTCGTGGAGCTCGCCCGGAATGCCGTCGAGCACCTTGCGGATCAGATCCTGGGTGCCGTCGGTCGAACCGGTGTCGGAGATCACCCAGTAGTCGATGAGGGGCCGTACGGACTCCAGGCAGCGTTCGATCACGCGCGACTCGTCCTTGACGATCATGCACAGGCACAGGGTCTGGTTCGTCACGGGCGTCAAGGTGACACAGGTCGGCTCATCCGACAGCCCGTTCCACGCGGCGGATACCCCATCAGTACGCATCGATTAGTCCGATACGTCGATAAAAATTATCTTTTGGCCCTTGCGTCGCGCGGGAACGGGTTCGCTCAGGTCAAGCTCACCCTCAGGTTCGGGGAGCGCCCGGACCGGTCGATGCAAGGAGCACTTGAATGCGCCCTGAGTTCGGACCGTACTCACTCCTCGGGCCGGTGGCCCGACACCGATGCAAGCGGGCCGGCATGGTGGCCTCGCTCGCCGTGATCGTGGCGGCCGGCGTGATCAGCCCGGCAGCCGCGGCGGCCCGCAGCGTCACCGACCGCGTACAGGCGGAGCTCCCCTCCGCCGGTGACAAGTGCAAGCCGGGGCACCACAAGCCGGATCACCACAAGCCGAGGGCGATCGAGGCCGGCGGCAAGGACAAGTGCAAGGGCCCGACCGGTCCCACCGGCCCCAAGGGTCCGAAGGGCCCCAAGGGCGACCACGGAGCCACCGGCGCGACCGGCCCCACCGGCCCGAAGGGCTCGACCGGAGCCACCGGGGCCGACGGGCTCGACGGCGCGGACGGCGCCGACGGCGTCGACGGCGTGACCGGCCCCACCGGCCCGAAGGGCCACACCGGCCCGAAGGGCTCGACCGGCGCGGACGGCATCGACGGCGTGACCGGTGCAACGGGCGCGGACGGCGTCGACGGGGCGACCGGTGCCACGGGCGCGACCGGCGCCGACGGCGTCGACGGCGCCACCGGTGCGACCGGAGCGACGGGTACGGACGGCGCCACCGGCGCCACAGGGGCCACGGGCGCGGACGGCGTCGACGGCGCGACCGGTCCGACGGGTGCGACCGGAGCCACCGGGGCGACGGGCCCCTGCTCCGACATCGACGCCGCGCAGGACTCCGACAACTTCGAGCTGAGGGTCGCGCTGACCGGCGGATCCACCTTCGCGGGTATCCACGACCTCCGCGGCGTCGCGCCCCGCCCGTTCCTGTGGACGGACCTCAGCACCCACGCCAACTACCCCGCGGGCGGAGTGGACGCCGACGGACGCGACGTCGGCTTCGTCTGCGGCGCCGCCGTCAACGGGCACAACGCCAACACCGGGAACCCCATCAAGTTCGACGTCGTGACCACCACCGGCCAGGTCTGGGAGACCACCTGCGTCGCGGTCGGCGGCACCAACCCGGCCACGCTGAACTGCAACGACGCCGCGGGGGTACCCAACCCCTGGACCAAGGTGAACCTGCAGCCGCTGGCGACCGTCATCAACGGCGGCTCGTGACGGACCCGGCACCACGCTAGAAACGATGCCCGGAGGTCCGCCGACCGACCTCCGGGCATGTGTCGCGATACCCCGCAGGGCCCGCCGCGCGTCCTCAGTGGCTGTGCGCCGCGCTCCCCGCCGGCTGCTTCACCGTCAACGGCAGCAGCTTCTTGCCGGTCGGGCCGATCTGGATGTGGGTGTCCATCGCCGGGCACACCCCGCAGTCGAAGCAGGGCGTCCAGCGGCAGTCCTCGACCTCCGTCTCGTCGAGGGCGTCCTGCCAGTCCTCCCAGAGCCAGTCCTTGTCGAGGCCCGAGTCCAGGTGGTCCCAGGGCAGGACCTCCTCGTAGGACTTCTCGCGGGTCGTGTACCAGTCGACGTCCACGCCGAAGGCGGGCAGCGTCTTGTCCGCGCAGGCCATCCAGCGGTCGTAGGAGAAGTGCTCGCGCCAGCCGTCGAAGCGGCCGCCGTCCTCGTAGACGGCGCGGATGACGGCGCCGATACGGCGGTCACCGCGCGAGAGGAGCCCCTCGACGATGCCCGGCTTGCCGTCGTGGTAGCGGAAGCCGATCGAGCGGCCGTACTTCTTGTCGCCCCGGATCTTGTCCCGGAGCTTCGTGAGACGCGCGTCGGTCTCCTCTGCGGAGAGCTGCGGCGCCCACTGGAACGGGGTGTGCGGCTTCGGCACGAACCCGCCGATCGAGACCGTGCAGCGGATGTCGTTCTGGCCGGAGACCTTGCGGCCCTCGGCGATCACCTTCATCGCCATGTCGGCGATCTGCAGGACGTCCTCGTCCGTCTCCGTCGGCAGACCGCACATGAAGTACAGCTTCACCTGACGCCAGCCGTTGCCGTACGCGGTGGAGACCGTCCGGATCAGGTCCTCTTCGGAGACCATCTTGTTGATGACCTTGCGCATGCGCTCCGAGCCGCCCTCGGGGGCGAAGGTCAGGCCGGACCGGCGGCCGTTGCGGGTCAGCTCGTTCGCCAGGTCCACGTTGAAGGCGTCCACGCGGGTGGAGGGGAGGGACAGGCCGATCTTGTCCTCCTCGTAGCGGTCCGCCAGGCCCTTCGCGACCTCGCCGATCTCGCTGTGGTCGGCGCTCGACAGCGAGAGCAGGCCGACCTCCTCGAACCCGGTCGCCTTCAGGCCCTTCTCCACCATGTCGCCGATACCGGTGATCGACCGCTCGCGCACCGGGCGCGTGATCATGCCGGCCTGGCAGAAACGGCAGCCACGGGTGCAGCCGCGGAAGATCTCCACCGACATGCGCTCGTGCACCGTCTCGGCGAGCGGGACCAGCGGCTGCTTGGGGTAGGGCCACTCGTCCAGGTCCATGACCGTGTGCTTCGACACGCGCCACGGAACACCCGACTTGTTCGGCACCACACGGGCGATCCGGCCGTCGGGCAGGTACTCCACGTCGTAGAAGCGCGGGATGTACACCGCGCCCGTCTTCGCGAGACGGAAGAGGACCTCCTCGCGGCCGCCCGGCCGGCCCTCCGCCTTCCACTCGCGGATGATCTTCGTCATGTCCAGCACGGCCTGCTCGCCGTCGCCGATGACCGCCGCGTCGATGAAGTCGGCGATCGGCTCGGGGTTGAAGGCCGCGTGGCCGCCCGCCAGCACGATCGGGTCGTCGAGACCGCGGTCCTTGGACTCCAGCGGGATGCCCGCGAGATCCAGCGCCGTGAGCATGTTCGTGTAGCCCAGCTCCGTGGAGAAGGACAGTCCGAACACGTCGAAGGCCTTCACCGGACGGTGGCCGTCCACGGTGAACTGCGGGACCGCGTGCTCCCGCATCAGCGCCTCCAGGTCCGGCCACACGCTGTACGTGCGCTCGGCCAGGACCCCCTCCTGCTCGTTCAGCACCTCGTAGAGGATCATGACGCCCTGGTTGGGCAGCCCGACCTCGTAGGCGTCCGGGTACATGAGCGCCCAGCGGACGTCGCAGGACTCCCAGGGCTTGACGGTGGAGTTGAGCTCGCCGCCCACGTACTGGATCGGCTTCTGCACATGCGGGAGCAAGGCTTCTAGCTGCGGGAAGACCGAGTCGACAGACATCGCGGCATTACCTTCGTGAGCTGACGGGGACAGGGGTGACCATCAAGCGTAACCCGCTCGGAGGACTCCCCCGTCCGCGAAGATCCCGGCCGGCGAGACCCGTCGCACCCGTCACTAGACCTCCATCGATCCCCTGGTCCTCTTCCACTCCGCCGGCATGGCCTCCTCGACCCGCTCCGCGCGCCGCTCCTCACGGGCGTACAGCACGCCGTACGTGAAGGCGCTCTCCCCCGCCGCGTGCGCCACGGCGGACAGCTCCCGCAGGGTGGTGCGGGCCATGACGCTGTCCTGGTGGTCGCCGAGCAGACTCTGCAGCGACTTCATGGACTTGACCAGCGTCTTGGCGGCGCTGCCGAGGGCCGGGCCGGCCGCCTCGGCCGCGTACCGCGTCCGCTTCGCCTTCTTGCGGGCCTCGTGCAGCGCGAGGTCGCGGTCGGTACCCGGCTCCTGCTCCATGGCCTCCTCGACCAGCGCGGACACCTTCCCGAAGTCCTTGCGTACGGCCTTGGCGAGCACCTTGCCCGGCTTCCTGCCGGCCGCCTTGAGCGTCGGCGGGTCGGTGATCACGGCGTCCAGGCTGTCGAGGAGCGTCAGATAGCGCTGGGAGTCGAGTACGCCGAGCAGCCGGCGGCGGGATCCGTGCTCCCCGGCCTTGGCCCAGGTGCGCAGCCGGTCGTGGATCGGGCCGGAGACCAGGGTGGACGGCAGTTCGTCGAGGGCGGCGTCCAGCCGTTCGGCCAGCACCTCGTGGTCGCGGCCCACGCCCAGCTCCCCGGCCAGCCATTTCAGCTCGGCGGCGACCGGGTCGGTGACCTCCCGGTCGAGGACCTTGTGGAAGGAGCGGAACGTGCTGCGCAGCCGGCGGGTGGCGACCCGCATGTCGTGGATCGACTCCTCGGCGTCCCGGCGCACGGCCGGGTCCAGCTCGACGATCGCGTCCCGCTGGGCGCGGATGTACGCCAGGACGTGGTCGCCGGCCGTGACGGGCTCGGCGGGGCCCTTGTCCTTCGGCCGCGGATGCCCGCCCTTCGTCTCCGCCAGCGCCCGCGCCAGCTTCGACGCCGACTTCGACGGCCGTACGCCCGCCTTGCGCAGCCGCTTCTCCACCTTGTCGAGCAGAACCGGATCGCCGCCGTCGGCGAGCTCCACCTCGATCTCGGTCCACTGGGCGCTGCCCTCGCCGCCGAACTTCCGGTCCGCGCGCACGGCGTCGACGCTCGCCTCGGCGAGCAGCCGGCCCTGGGCGTCGACGAGTTCTCGGATGTCCCGGCTGGAGCGCAGCCGCACCACGGGCACGAGCTGTCCCTCGCGGATGCGGGAGCGGACCAGCCCGGCGAGTTCGTCGGGTACGGCGTCGGAGAGCGGGGCCCTGATCTCGTCCCGGACGCCGGGTCCTACCGGCAGTTTCAGGTGCCAGCCGGCGTCGGATCCCCCGGTGCGGCGACGCAGGGTGATCGAGGCCGCGGCCAGGCGCAGGTCGGAGGTGTCGTAATAGGTCGCGTCCAGCTCCGTGACGCCCTTGTCGAGAACGGACGCGACCCCGGCGACACCGGTCAGGTCGGGCAGCCCGCTCTCATCGGATTCGTACTTGCGCTCGATCTCGCGTTTCGTCTCCGTCATAAATCGAACCTAGTCGGAGTCGGGCCCGAACGGCAGTGTGCACCGGACCCGACTCACGACCCGACCAGGGGAAAACAGAAGGTCTGACGCCGTCTCGCGCCTCTTACGCCGACATGGGCCGCTGCACCCGGATGGACTGGAGCAACCCCAACGCCACCCAGACCGCGAACATCGACGTGCCGCCGTAGGAGACGAACGGCAGCGGCAGACCCGTCACCGGCATGATCCCCAGGGTCATCCCGATGTTCTCGAAGGACTGGAAGGCGAACCACGCCACGATGCCCGCGGCGACGATCGTGCCGTACAGCTCCGTGGTCTCACGCGCTATGCGGCTGGCCCGCCAGAGGATCACCCCGAGCAGGACGATGATCAGGCCCCCGCCCATGAAGCCCAGTTCCTCGCCCGCGACGGTGAAGACGAAGTCCGTCTGCTGTTCCGGGACGAACTGGCCCGTCGTCTGTGAGCCGTGGAACAGCCCGGCGCCGGTGAGGCCGCCGGAGCCGATCGCGATCCGCGCCTGGTTGGTGTTGTAGCCGACGCCCGCGGGATCGAGGCTGGGGTTGGCGAAGGCGGCGAAGCGGGCGATCTGGTATTCGTCCAGGATGTGCAGCTGCCAGACGGCGATCGCGCCGGCCGCGCCCGCGCCGAGCAGTCCGAAGACCCAGCGGTTGGAGGCGCCGGAGGCCAGCAGTACGCCCAGCACGATCATCACCATGACCATGACCGACCCGAGGTCGGGCATCAGCATCACGATCAGCATGGGGACGGCCGCGAGCCCGAGGGCCTGGAGCACCGTGCGGTGGTCGGGGTAGAGCTTGTCGCCGGCGTCGACCCGGGCCGCGAGCAGCATCGCCATGCCCAGGATGATCGTGATCTTCACGAACTCCGAGGGCTGGAGCGAGAAACCGCCGCCGACCACGATCCAGGAGTGCGCGCCGTTGACCGTGGAGCCCAGCGGCGTCAGCACCGCCAGGATCCCCATGAGCGAGAGCCCGTAGAGGACCGGTACCGCGTTGCGCAGAGTGCGGTGGCCGAGCCAGATCGTGCCGATCATCAGACAGATGCCGATGCCGGTGTTCATCAGGTGCCGGACGAGGAAGTAGTACGGGTCGCCCTGGTTGATCTCGGTGCGGTTGCGGGTCGCCGAGTAGACCAGGAGCGAGCCGATCAGCGACAGGGCGATCGCCGACATCAGTATCGGCCAGTCCAGCCGCCGGGCCAGCGAGTCACGGGCGAAGACCCGGGTCCAGCCGGCCCGCTCGGGCCCGTATCCGGAGACGGAGAAACCGTTCGCGCCGCTCATGTGCACATCCTCCGGCTTCCCCTCTTCCGCCGTCGCCTGCGGGTGTCGCGGTTGGTGCCGGTGTTCTGCTGCACGGTGGCGCCCGGCTGCGTCTCGTCCGGCTCCGGCTTGCCCTCCTGGCTGACGCGCTGCTCCTTCGCCGGGTCCTTGGAGACCTTCGGGGCCTTGATCGTGCCGTCCGCCTGGACCTTCGGCAGGCTGGTCTGCGGGGTGGGCAGCAGCGCGTTCTTCTTGTCGACCTTGCCGTCGTCGGAGACGCCGTACATCGCGTTGTAGATGTGCCGCACGGCCTCACCGGAGGCGCCCGAACCGGTACCGGCCTGAGCGATCGTCATGACGACCGTGTAGTCCTTGCTGTACGTGGCGAGCCAGGACGTCGTCTGCTTGCCGTAGACCTCCGCGGTACCGGTCTTGGCGTGCAGCGGGATCTCCTCCTGCGGCCAGCCGCCGAACTTCCAGGCGGCGGTACCGCGCGTGACCACGCCCTCCAGCGCGGCGTCCATGCCCTTGATCGTCGCCTGGTCGACCGGCAGCTTGCCCTGGACCTTGGGCTTGATCTCCTGGACGGTCTTGCCGTCGGCGCTGACGATCGCCTTGCCGATGGTCGGGGTGTACATCGTGCCGCCGTTGGCGAGCGCCCCGTAGATCACGGCCTCCTGGATCGGGGTGACGAGGGTGTCGCCCTGACCGATGGAGTAGTTGATCGAGTCGCCCTCGCGCATCTTGTTGCCCTCGAGGCAGTTCTCGTACGCGATCTTCTCGACGTAACTGCCGTCCTTCTTGCCGTACTTGCACCAGGAGTCCTTGTTGGCCTTCCAGTAGGACTCCTTCCACTGACGGTCCGGGACCCGGCCGGTGACCTCGTTGGGCAGGTCGATGCCGGTCTCCTTGCCGAGACCGAACTGGTGGGCGGCCTTGTAGAAGTAGTCCTTGGGCTCACCCTTGGCCGGGTTGATGCCGCCGTCCTTCTTCCACTCCCGGTCCGCGAGACCGTAGAAGACGGTGTCGCAGGAGACCTCCAGGGCCCGGCCGAGCGAGATGGGGCCGAAGCTCTCGCCCTCGAAGTTCTTGAAGACCTGGCCGCCCACCGAGTACGAGCTGGTGCACGGGTAGCCGCCGTCCCACTCGTAACCCGCTTCGACCGCGGCGGCCGTGGAGACCACCTTGAAGGTCGAACCGGGCGCGGACTGACCTTGTATGGCCCGGTTCAGCAGCGGGTAGTCCGAGTTCTTCCCGGTGAGCTTCTTGTAGTCCTTGGCGGAGATGCCGCCGACCCAGACGTTGGGGTCGTAGGCCGGAGCGGACGCCATGGCGACGACCCGGCCGGTCTTGGCCTCCATCACCACGACCGCGCCCGAGTCGGCCTTGTAGTTCTCGCCGGTGATCTTGTCGAACTGGGTGCGGGCGATCTTCATCGCGTTGTTCAGCTCGTACTCGGCGACCCGCTGGACGCGGGCGTCGATGCTGGTGACGAGGTTGGAGCCGGGCTGGGCCGCGTCCGCCTCGGCCTGGCCGATGACACGGCCGAGGTTGTCCACCTCGTAGCGGGTGACGCCGGCCTTGCCGCGCAGTTCCTTGTCGTACTGGCGCTCCAGGCCGCTGCGGCCGACCTGGTCGGAGCGCAGATACGGCGAGTCGGTGTCCTGGGCCTTGGTGATCTCGTCGTCCGTCACCGGGGAGAGGTAACCGAGGACCTGGGCCGTGTTGGCGTTCCCGGGGGCCGCGTAACGGCGCACGGCCTCGGGCTCGGCGGTGATGCCGGGGAAGTCCTCGGCACGCTCGCGGATCTGGAGGGCCTGCTTGGCGGTTGCCTCGTCGGTGATCGGGATCGGCTGGTAGGGCGAGCCGTTCCAGCAGGGCTGGGGCGTCTTCGCGTCGCAGAGCCGGACCTTCTGCGCGACCTCCTCGGCGCTCATGCCGAGGACACCCGCGAGTTTGGCCAGGACCGCCTTGCCGTCGTCCTTCTGCTTCAGCAGGTCGGTGCGGGAGGCGGAGACCACCAGCCGCGTCTCGTTGTCGGCGAGGGCCACCCCGCGCGCGTCCAGGATCGAGCCGCGCACGGCGGGCTCGACGACCTGCTGGACGTGGTTGCCGGAGGCCTCCTTGGCGTACTCCGCGCCCTCCCGGATCTGCAGGTACCACAGGCGGCCGCCGAGGGTGCCGAGCAGGGAGAGGACGAGGATCTGGATCACGACGAGCCTGATCTGGACCCGTGGGGTCCGACCCGTCTCGGGAATGTTGGTCACTGCGGTGCCTCCCCCTCTCCGTACGCGGAGTCGTTACGCGGACGTGTGTGCGCGGACGAATGATGAACGACCGGCCTGTGAGGCCGCGTTCCGCCGGAACTTCCCCGTTCGGGTGAACCATCCACTGGCACGCTCCGCGTGCCGGCGCCCGCGCTCACAGCCGCTTGACCCCCTTGATCCGGCCGGCGCGCGCCCCGCGTGAACGGGCCGCCTTCAGCTTCAGTCCGTTGCGCTGCCCGCCGATCCTGAGCCCCGTGCCGGAGGAGAGCCAGCCGGACGAGATGTCCGGGCTCTTGGCTGCGGAGTTGGTCTCCGCGAGGGGATCGTTGTCGGCGCGCCGCGCCAGGAACATGACCGCGGGGACGACGAACGGGGCCAGCAGCAGGTCGTACAGGCCGGCCGTGAACAGCAGCCCGGTGAGACCGACATGACGGGCGGCCGTGTCACCGACGAGGGCGCCCACCCCGGCGTACAGCAGGGTGGAGCCGATCGCGGCGCCGACGACCACGACCATCGGGCCGGTGGCCGACTTGATCTGCCCGCTCTCGGGCTTGATGAGCCCGGCGAGGTAGCCGATCACGCACAGCACGAGGGCGTACCGCCCGGCGGCATGGTCGGCGGGGGGCGCGAGGTCGGCGAGCAGACCGGCACCGAAGCCGATGAGGGCGCCGCCGACATGGCCGTAGACCATGGCGAGGCCCAGCACGGTGAGCAGGAGGAGGTCGGGGACGGCGCCGGGCAGGTGGAGGCGGGCGAGGACGCTCACCTGGATCACCAGGGCGACGACGATCAGCGGGACGGAGAGCAGGATCCGGTTGACGCGCATGGGGTTGTCAGCTCCTACTGCTGCTGGCCGTCTACGGGTGCGTTCGCGTTCGGAGTGACCGTCACGGTCACCGTCGGCGTGGGGACCGGTTTGGGCTTCGAGGGGAGCACGGTGTCGCGCGGATCCTTCTTCGGGGCCTCGACGACCACGCCCACGATGTCGAGCTTGGTGAAGCTGACGTACGGCGTGACGTAAAGGGTGCGGGTGAGGTCGCCGCCGGAGGGGTCGACGCGGGAGACGATGCCGACGGGGACGCCGGGCACGAAGGGCTTGTCGGCCTGCGAGCCGAAGGTGACCAGCCGGTCGCCCTTCTTCACCTCGGCCTTGCCGTTGAGGAGTTCGACGCGCAGCGGCCGGTCGCCCTGTCCGGAGGCGAAGCCGAGCTCGTCGGACGCCTCCATCCGGGTGCCGACGGTGAAGTCGGGGTCGCTGGCCAGGAGGACGGTCGCGGTGTCGGGCCCGACGGTGGTGACCCGCCCGACCAGGCCGTCCCCGTTGAGGACCGTCATGTCGCGCTTGACGCCGTCGTTCGCGCCGACGTCGATGGTGATGGTCCAGGAGAAGCCCTGGGCCGCTCCTATCGCGATGACCTCGGCGCCCTTGATGCCGTACTGGCCCGTACCGGCGATCTTCAGCATCTTGTCGAGCTGCGCCAGCCGGCTGCGGTTGCGGTCGTCGCTGCCGAGCTTCGCCTTGAGAGCCGCGTTCTCCTTCTCCAGGTCGGTGAGCCGGTCATGGCGTTCACCGGAGTCCCGGACGGCGGAGACGGCGTTGCCGACGGGATCCACCGCCGACGACACGCCGTTCTCGATCGGACCGAAGGCCGCGGCCGCGGCCTGCCGGGCACCGTCGACCGGGGAGTCCTCCCCACCCCGGATGTCCACCGTGATCAGCGCGAACGCTACGGCGATCAGCAGCACCAGGAGCAGCCGGCTCTCTCGTGTGTCCCTCACGTGCGGCGGCCGTGCCCTTCCTCGAGAAAAAACCAAGAACAGGAATCAGGAAGCAGGATCTGGAATTGGGGTAGCCCCGGGCCAAGATGACCAAGGGCGCTTTGTGGGAGCTTATGCCTCAATATCAACGATCCGCCGCACGAGAGGAGGTCATCCCGTACGGCGGAATCGAAGCGTTACGTCATCTGCGGGGCGCGGCGTCCAGAACCTGCTGGAGCGCCTCGAACTCCTCGACACACTTACCGGAGCCGAGCGCCACGCTGTCCAGCGGGTCCTCGGCGATGTGGATGGGCATGCCGGTCTCCCGGCGCAGCCGCTCGTCCAGACCGCGCAGCAGGGCTCCGCCGCCGGTCAGAACGATTCCTCGGTCCATGATGTCGCCGGACAGCTCCGGCGGGCACTTGTCGAGGGTGGTCTTCACGGCGTCGACGATCGCGTTGACCGGTTCCTCGATCGCCTTGCGCACCTCGGCGGCCGAGATGACGACGGTCTTGGGCAGCCCGGACACGAGGTCGCGGCCACGGATTTCGGTGTGCTGGTCGTCGTCGAGGTCGTAGGCGGAACCGATCGTGATCTTGATCTGCTCAGCCGTCCGCTCACCGAGGAGGAGCGAGTACTCCTTCTTGATGTGCTGGATGATCGAGCTGTCCAGCTCGTCACCCGCGACGCGGATGGACTGGGCGGTGACGATGCCGCCGAGCGAGATGACCGCGACCTCCGTGGTGCCGCCGCCGATGTCCACCACCATGTTGCCGGTGGCCTCGTGGACCGGCAGGCCGGAACCGATGGCCGCGGCCATGGGCTCCTCGATGATGTGCACCTGACGGGCGCCGGCCTGGGTCGACGCCTCGATGACGGCGCGGCGCTCGACACCCGTGATGCCCGAGGGCACACAGACGACGACCCGCGGACGAGCCAGATACCGCCGCTTGTGGATCTTCAGGATGAAGTAGCGGAGCATCCGCTCGGTGATCTCGAAGTCGGCGATCACGCCGTCCTTCAGCGGACGCACGGCAACGATGTTGCCGGGCGTGCGCCCGATCATCTTCTTCGCTTCGGCGCCGACCGCGAGGATGCCACCGGTGTTGGTGTTGATCGCGACGACGGACGGCTCGTTGAGTACGATCCCGCGACCCCTGACGTACACCAGCGTGTTGGCGGTCCCGAGGTCGACAGCCATGTCACGGCCGATGAACGACATTGAGTTCCCCATCAGGATTCGACTGGCCTTCCATGAGCTTTGAGGGCTTATCAGGTCGGCGAGGTGGGTGCTGTGACGTGAAGGCTTCCATCGTAAACGCGCCTGCACGAACACTGCGGAGCGGTCTCCGCCATTGTTTGCAGATGCTGTGAGGGTTCGCTTCTGGAGACGGGCGTTCGGGGGCTCACGTTCCCTCGATCGCCCGCTTCAGCCGCTCCGTACGCCGTCGGATCAGGCGCGACCGGGGAAGAAGATCTTCACCTCGCGCTCGGCCGACTCCTCGGAGTCGGAGGCGTGGATCAGGTTCTCGCGGACGATGACACCGAAGTCGCCGCGGATGGAGCCGGGGGCCGCGGCGATCGGGTCGGTCGGACCCGCGAGCGCGCGCACACCCTCGATGACCCGGTCGCCCTCGACGATCAGCGCGACGACCGGACCGGAGGCCATGAACTCCACCAGCGGCTCGTAGAAGGGCTTGCCCTTGTGCTCGCCGTAGTGCTGCTCCAGCGTGTCCTGGTCCAGGGTCCGCAGCTCCAGCGCGGTGATCTGCCAGCCGGCCTTGCGCTCGATACGGCTGATGATCTCGCCGGTCAGGCCACGACGGACGGCGTCGGGCTTGAGCAGGACGAGGGTGCGCTGGCTCACGAGGTGACTCCTTCTACTGCCGGTGTGTTGCTACGGCCGGTGTGTGCGGTGGGATGAGGTTACAGGGCGTGTACGGGCACTTGTCACGCAGCGTCAGCGGTATCCGGAGAGCCTGCGGCGGCCTGTGCGGCGAAGCGCGCCTTCGCCTCGTCGACCTTCCGCCCGAAGTGCACGGACGCCCACCACAGGGCCCCGAAGAGCACCCCCAGGAAGAACATGATCGGGACGAAGAAGCCGGACGCGACGAGGGCGATCTGGAGCGCCCAGCCGAGGGCGACGCCCCCGGGCCGGGTGACCATGCCGCACAGCAGCACGCTGAAGAACATGGCGATGCCGCACACCGTCCACACCGTGGCGGTGGACAGGTCGGCGTCCTTCATGGCGACCAGACCGGCGAAGCCGATGACGAAGAACTCGCCGATCAGGGTCGAGGAGCAGAGCGTACGCATGGGGGGCCTCAGCCCTTTCCGAGAAGCAGCCGGGCCTCGCCGACCGTGATGACGGAACCGGTGACCAGTACCGCGCCGCCCGCGAACTCGCCCTCCTCCTCGGCGAGCGTGACCGCCGCCTCCAGAGCGTCGGGCAGCCTCGGCTCGACCTGGACGCGGTCGTCGCCGAACACCTCGACGGCGATCGCGGCCAGTTCGTCGGCGTCCATCGCGCGATGGCTGGAGTTCTGGGTGACGACGACCTCCGCGAAGATCGGCTCGAAGGCCTCCAGGAGCCCCCGCACGTTCTTGTCGCCGCTGGCCCCGACCACTCCGATCAGCCGGCTGAAGTCGAAGGCCTCACCGACGGCCTCGGCGGTGGCCCGCGCGCCGGCCGGATTGTGGGCGGCGTCCAGGACCACGGTCGGGGAGCGCCGTACGACTTCGAGGCGGCCCGGCGAGGAGACGGCCGCGAAGGCCTTGCGGACCGTGTCGATGTCGAGCGGCTCGGGACGCTGGGAGCCGACGCCGAAGAACGCCTCGACGGCGGCGAGCGCGACGGCCGCGTTGTGCGCCTGGTAGGGGCCGTGCAGGGGCAGGTACACCTCGGGGTACTCGCCGCCCAGGCCGCGCAGTGTCACCATCTGTCCGCCGACGGCGACCTGACGGGCGACGACCCCGAACTCCAGGCCTTCCCGGGCCACGGTGGCGTCGACCTCGACGGCCTTCTTCAGCAGCACCTGGGCCGCGTCGACGGGCTGCTGGGCCAGGATGACGGTGGCGTCCTGCTTGATGATCCCGCTCTTCTCGGCGGCGATCTCGGCGGTCGTCTCCCCGAGCCGGTCGGTGTGGTCGAGGTCGATGGGCGTGACGACGGCGACGTCACCGTCGATCACGTTGGTCGCGTCCCACGATCCGCCCATCCCCACCTCCACGACGGCGACGTCGACCGGCGCGTCCGAGAAGGCGGCGTACGCCATGCCGGTGAGCACCTCGAAGAACGACAGCCGGTACTCCTGCATGCCGTCGACCATCTCGACGTACGCCTTGATGTCGTCGTACGTCTCGATGAACCGCTCGGCGGAGATCGGCGCGCCGTCCAGGCTGATCCGCTCGGTGATCGACTGGACGTGCGGGGAGGTGTACCGGCCCGTGCGCAGGTCGAAGGCGCCCAGCAGGGCCTCGACCATGCGGGCGGTGGAGGTCTTGCCGTTGGTCCCGGTGATGTGGATCGAGGGGTACGACCGCTGCGGGTCCCCCAGCACGTCCATCAGCGCGGCGATGCGGTCGACCGAGGGCTCCAGCTTGGTCTCGCCCCAGCGGGTGGCCAGCTCCGCCTCGACCTCGCGCAGGGCCTTGTCGACCTCGGGGTCCTCGGGACGCGTGGGCACATCGGCCTGCGGCGCGCCGCCCAGGGTGCGCAGGGTGCGGCTGCCGGCTTCGATGACCGCGAGATCGGGGTCGCGGTCGGTCTCCTCCGCGATGATCTCGTCGAAGGGATCGAGGGGGTCGGGCAGGTCGTCTTGGTTGCCGTTCGGGGGGAGCTCGCTCACGGGGCCAGTCTACGGACGGCCGGTGACGGACGTAGGCGAAGGCCCCCGGAACCGTGACGGTCCCGGGGGCCTTCGTCGTCAGGCGTCGTACGGCGTCGTCAGGGCGCCCCACGGTGCCTACGCCTGCGGCAGGCGCTCCAGCTGGGTCTGGATGCGGGCGATGTCCTCGTCCGCCTTGGCGAGGCGGGCGCGGATCTTCTCCACCACGTTGTCCGGGGCCTTCGCCAGGAACGCCTCGTTGCCGAGCTTGGCGTGGGCCTGGGCCTTCTCCTTCTCGGCGGCCGCCAGATCCTTGGCCAGGCGCTTGCGCTCCGCGACCAGGTCGATCGTGCCGGACAGGTCCAGCGCGACCGTGGCGCCCGCGACCGGCAGCGTCGCCGTCGCCGAGAAGGCGTCGCCCTCCGGCTGGAGGCGGAGGAGCTGGCGGATGGCGGTCTCGTGGGGCGCCAGCGCCGTGCCGTCGAGCGTCAGCCGGGCCGGGACCCGCTGGCCGGGCTGGAGGCCCTGGTCGGCGCGGAAGCGGCGGACCTCGGTGATCACGGACTGGAGACTGCGGATCTCCTGCTCGGCGGCCGCGTCCCGGAAGCCACTGTCCTCGGGCCACTCGGCGATGACGACGGACTCGCCACCGGTGAGCGTGGTCCACAGCGTCTCGGTGACGAACGGGACCACCGGATGCAGCAGCTTGAGGGTGACGTCGAGGACCTCGCCGAGGACGCGGCCGGAGACCTTCGCGGGCTCGCCGCCGGCCATGAACGTCGTCTTGGACAGCTCGACGTACCAGTCGAAGACCTCGTCCCAGGCGAAGTGGAACAGCGCGTCGGAGAGCTTCGCGAACTGGAAGTCGTCGTAGAGCGCGTCGACTTCGGCGACGACGGAATTGAGGCGGGACAGGATCCAGCGGTCCGTCGCCGACAGCTGCGAGGCGTCCGGCAGCGGGCCGTCGACCGTGGCGCCGTTCATCAGCGCGAACCGCGTCGCGTTCCAGATCTTGTTGGCGAAGTTGCGGGAGCCCTGGACCCAGTCCTCGCCGATCGGGACGTCGACACCGGGGTTGGCGCCGCGGGCCAGGGTGAACCGGAGCGCGTCGGAGCCGTACTTGTCCATCCAGTCCAGCGGATTGACCGCGTTCCCGAAGGACTTCGACATCTTCTTGCCGAACTGGTCGCGAACCATGCCGTGCAGGGCGATGGTGTGGAACGGCGGGGTGCCGTCCATCGCGTAGAGGCCGAACATCATCATCCGGGCGACCCAGAAGAAGAGGATGTCGTAGCCGGTGACCAGGACGGAGTTCGGGTAGAACTTCGCGAGCGACTCGGTCTGTTCGGGCCAGCCGAGCGTGGAGAACGGCCACAGGCCGGAGGAGAACCAGGTGTCGAGGACGTCGGTGTCCTGACGCCAGCCCTCGCCGGTCGGCGCCTCGTCGTCGGGACCGACGCAGACGACCTCGCCGTTCGGCCCGTACCAGACCGGGATGCGGTGACCCCACCACAACTGCCGCGAGATGCACCAGTCGTGGAGGTTGTCGACCCAGTCGAAGTAGCGCTTCTCCATCTCCTGGGGGTGGATCTTGACACGGCCGTCGCGGACGGCGTCACCGGCGGCCTTCGCCAGCGGACCGACCTTGACCCACCACTGCATGGACAGCCGCGGCTCGATGGTGGTCTTGCACCGCGAGCAGTGGCCGACGGAGTGGGCGTACGGCCGCTTCTCGGCGACGATCCGGCCCTCGGCGCGCAGGGCGGCGACGATGGCTGAGCGGGCCTCCAGCCGGTCCAGGCCCTGGAAGGGGCCGTGGGCGGTGATGACGGCGTGCTCGTCCATGATGGTGAGGGACGGCAGGTCGTGGCGCTGGCCGATCTCGAAGTCGTTCGGGTCGTGCGCCGGGGTCACCTTGACCGCGCCCGTGCCGAACTCCGGGTCGACGTGCGTGTCGGCGACGACCGGGATGGACCGTTCGGTCAGCGGCAGCCGGATCTGCTTGCCGACCAGGTGCTTGTAGCGCTCGTCGTCGGGGTGGACGGCGACGGCCGTGTCACCGAGCATCGTCTCGGCGCGGGTCGTGGCGACGACGATGGTCTCGTCCCCCTCCCCGTACTTCATCGAGACGAGCTCGCCGTCGTCGTCCTGGTACTCGACCTCGATGTCGGAGATCGCGGTGAGACAGCGCGGACACCAGTTGATGATGCGCTCGGCGCGATAGATGAGCTCGTCGTCGTAGAGCCGCTTGAAGATGGTCTGGACGGCCTGGGAGAGACCTTCGTCCATGGTGAAGCGCTCACGCGACCACGCGACGCCGTCCCCCAGGCGGCGCATCTGGCCGCTGATCTGGCCGCCGGACTCGCCCTTCCACTGCCAGACGCGCTCGACGAACGCCTCCCGGCCGAGGTCGTGCCGGGACTTGCCCTCCTTGCCCAGCTCCCGCTCGACGACGTTCTGCGTGGCGATGCCGGCGTGGTCCATGCCGGGCTGCCACAACGTCTCGAAGCCCTGCATGCGCTTACGGCGGGTGAGGGCGTCGATGAGGGTGTGCTCGAAGGCGTGCCCGAGGTGCAGGCTGCCCGTGACGTTCGGCGGGGGGATGACGACGGTGTACGGAGGCTTCTCGCTCTTCGCGTCGGCCTCGAAGTAGCCCCGCTCCACCCAGCGCTCGTACAGCGGCCCCTCTACGTCGGCCGGCGCGTACTGGGTCGGCAGTTCGGTGGGGGGCGCTGATGGCTGCTGCTGAGCGTTCTCGGTCACGCGCCCAGTTTAGGGGTGTCACGGCGCCGTCCCGAAACGTGTTTGCTCTGTAACGGTAGGGGCCCCGCTGCCGTGCAGGTGTTGACCTTGAGCCAGGATGTGAAAATCACATAAGCATCTGGAGGGGAACCCAGAAATGAGTCACAACCAGCCGGGCCCGTACGGCGGGCCGCCCCAGCAGCCCGGACCGTACGGCCAGCAAGGCCCGTACGGTCAGCCGCCGCAGGCGCCCCAGCCCGGCTACGGCTACCCCCAGCAGCCGCCCACCCCGCAGCCCGGCTACGGCTTCCCCCAGCAGCCGCCGCAGGGCGTCCCCGCGCAGACCCCGCCCTACGGCCAGCAGCCGCCGTACGCCCAGCAGCCGACGCCTCCTTACGGCCAGCAGCCGCCCTACGGTCAGCCTCCGTACGGCGTCCCGCAGCCCCCGGCCCCGAGCGGCGGCGGCAAGAAGGCGGGCATCGTCATCGGCGCGATCGCGGTCGTCGCCGCGATCGGCGTGGGCGCGTACTTCGTGATCGGCGGAGGCGGTGGCGGCCTCGAGGACGACGGCGCACACACGCTGGCCACACCGACGAAGGTGCTCACCGAGTACACGCGGGCCTCCGACGACGGGGCGACCGCGGGCGACGACACGGCGGCGGAGCTGGAGAAGAGCGGCGTCAAGGACGGCAAGACCGTGATCGGCGTTTACTCGACTGCGGACCTGAGCGGGTACGACCCCGAGGACCCCAGCACCCTCCCCGACTCGTCCGAACTCGCGACGGCCAAGGGCATCACGTACGCCGGTGCCTACGGCACGATCGCCGACCCCGAGAAGGCGCTCGACACCTTCTTCGCCGACTTCAAGAAGTCGTCCGGGGAAAGTTCCTCCGACTCGGGCAGCGGCAGCTCCGACACCGAGCTGGTCGGCGAGCCCGTGGCGGCCGACCTCGACGGCGCGGTCATGAAGTGCCAGGCGGCCAAGGGCACGGACACGATCACCAAGCAGGAGAAGACCGACTGGTTCTGCGCCTGGGCCGACTACAGCACCATCGCCATGGTCTCGCCGGGCGACGCCACGAAGGGCATCACCAAGGACGTGGCGATCGACATCACCACGAAGCTGCGCGACGAGGTCCGCGTCAAGGCCTGACGCTCCGGACCGCTCGACTCAACCACGAAGGGGCCCCGGTCGGTTGACCGGGGCCCCTTCGTCGTACGGGTGAGGATCAGGCGGTCTTCTGCTCGCCCGGGCCGCGGCCGCCGCGCGCGTCGCGCGGGATCAGGGTCGGGTTGACGTTGGAGAGGACCACGTCCGCCGTGATGACCACGCGGGCCACGTCCTTGCGGGACGGGACCTCGTACATGACCGCCTGGAGGACTTCCTCCATGATCGCGCGCAGGCCGCGGGCGCCGGTCTGGCGGAGGATGGCCTGGTCGGCGATGGCCTCCAGCGCCTCCCGCTCGAAGTCCAGCTCCACACCGTCGAGTTCGAAGAGCCGCTGGTACTGCTTCACCAGCGCGTTGCGCGGCTCGATCAGGATCTGCAGGAGCGCCTCGCGGTCCAGGTTGTGGACCGAGGTGATGACCGGGAGACGGCCGATGAACTCCGGGATCATGCCGAACTTGACCAGGTCCTCCGGCATGACGGCCTCGAACTGGTCCTTGGACTCCAGCTCGCGCTTGGAGCGGATCGTCGCGCCGAACCCGATGCCCTTGGCGCCGGCCCGGGTCTCGATGATCTTCTCCAGGCCCGAGAAGGCACCGCCCACGATGAACAGCACGTTCGTCGTGTCGATCTGGATGAACTCCTGGTGCGGGTGCTTGCGGCCGCCCTGCGGCGGGACCGAGGCGGTGGTGCCCTCCAGGATCTTCAGCAGGGCCTGCTGCACGCCCTCGCCCGACACGTCACGGGTGATGGAGGGGTTCTCGCTCTTCCGCGCGACCTTGTCGATCTCATCGATGTAGATGATCCCGGTCTCGGCCTTCTTGACGTCGTAGTCCGCGGCCTGGATCAGCTTCAGCAGGATGTTCTCGACGTCCTCGCCGACGTAGCCCGCCTCGGTCAGCGCCGTGGCGTCGGCGATCGCGAACGGGACGTTCAGCATGCGCGCCAGGGTCTGCGCCAGGAGCGTCTTGCCCGATCCGGTGGGGCCGAGCAGGAGGATGTTGGACTTCGCCAACTCGATGGCGTCCTCGCGGCTTTGGCCGCCGCCGTTCTCACCGGCCTGGACGCGCTTGTAGTGGTTGTACACCGCTACCGACAGGGCCTTCTTGGCGGGCTCCTGGCCCACCACGTAGCCCTCGAGGAACTCGTAGATCTCGCGCGGCTTCGGGAGTTCCTCCCAGCGGACCTCGCTCGTCTCCGCGAGCTCTTCCTCGATGATCTCGTTGCAGAGGTCGATGCACTCGTCGCAGATGTACACACCGGGCCCTGCGATGAGCTTCTTGACCTGCTTCTGGCTCTTGCCGCAGAACGAGCACTTGAGCAGATCGCCGCCGTCACCGATGCGTGCCACGGTGTGCTTCCCCTTCGCCTGGGAGACGACTGGACGCTTACGAATCCAGCGGCTCCTGGTGCTGCCTTATTCCGACGGTACCTTGCCTGGCCCCCCGTTCGGGCCCCCCTTGGCACGGTTCACTGTGACGTGGACCGTGTCACACCGCCCCGAGGGGGCTCGAACGGGACGACCCCGTGCGTCAAACGAGCGAGTTGTTGTTCAGCTTGCGGGTCGAGATGATCTGGTCGATCAGGCCGTAGGCCAGCGCGTCCTCGGCCGTGAGGATCTTGTCGCGCTCGATGTCCTCGCGGATCTTCTCGATCGGCGTGGTCGAGTGCTTGGCCAGCATGTCCTCCAGCTGCGCGCGCATCCGAAGAATCTCGTTGGCGGCGATCTCCAGGTCGGAGACCTGACCGCGGCCCGTCTCGCTGTACGGCTGGTGGATCAGCACGCGCGCGTTCGGCAGCGCCATGCGCTTGCCCGGCGTACCGGCGGCCAGCAGGATCGCGGCGGCGGAGGCCGCCTGGCCCATGCAGACCGTCTGGATGTCGGGCTTCACGAACTGCATCGTGTCGTAGATCGCGGTCAGCGCCGTGAAGGAGCCGCCCGGGCTGTTGATGTAGACCGAGATGTCCCGGTCCGGGTCCATCGACTCCAGGCACAGCAGCTGCGCCATGACGTCGTTGGCGGAGGCGTCGTCGATCTGCACGCCGAGGAAGATCACGCGCTCCTCGAAGAGCTTCGCGTACGGGTCGTACTCGCGGACGCCCTGCGAGGTGCGCTCGACGAAGCGCGGGATGACGTAGCGGGATTCGGCGCGAGGGCCGGTGTACTCGGCCTCGGTGCGGGCGTAGATGCCGCTGCCGGGGAAGTCGTTCACGGTGTCTCCTGGAAAGAGGACTGGGGCGGTGGGCTGGAGGGGCTGGATGGGGCACTGACGGCTTCCGAGGTCCTCGGCGACCCGGGAGGCCTCGCGGGGCCCTGAGGGGCTCCGAGGGCCACCCAGAGGCTTCCTCGGAACTCCTGGAGCCGCGGGGGCCGCCGAGGAGGCTTCCCGGAAGTCCGGGAGCTCAGGGAGTCAGGGGGCTCCGCGAAGCGCCCTGCGCGGCCCTGCTGCCGTCAGTGGTCCTCAGGCCGCCCCGGTACCGCCGCCGCCCGGCATGCCGGCCGCCGTCGGGATGACGTCGTCGATGAGGCCGTACTCCTTGGCCTCGAACGCGTCGAACCAGCGGTCGCGGTCCGAGTCGCGGGTGACCTGCTCGACCGTCTGGCCGGTGTGCTGGGAGGTCAGCTCGGCCATGCGCTTCTTGGTGTGCAGCAGCCGCTCGGCGTGGATCTTGATGTCGGAGGCCGAGCCCGCCAGGCCCGCGGAGGGCTGGTGGATCAGGATCTCGGCGTTCGGCAGCGCGAAGCGCTTGCCGGGCGTGCCCGCGCTGAGCAGGAACTGACCCATGGAGGCCGCGAGACCCATGGCGATGGTCACCACGTCGTTCTTGATGAACTGCATCGTGTCGTAGATCGCCATACCGGCCGTGATCGAGCCGCCGGGGCTGTTGATGTACAGGTAGATGTCCTTGTCCGGATCGGCGGCAAGGAGCAGCAGCTGTGCGGTGATCTTGTTGGCGATGTCGTCGTCGACCGCCTGGCCGAGGAAGATGATCCGCTCGCCGAGCAGCCGGTTGTAGACCTGGTCGCCGAGGCCACCACCGATGGGGTCGCCGGCGGCTGTGGGCATCAGATTCGTCACGTATCCACCTGCTCGTCTTACGACGGCGCCGGGCCGTCTCACGTGTACTGCCGGGGGGCAACGGAGAGTCCCCTGCCCTCGTACTCATGGACCCTAACGCGCGGGTCCCTTCGGGGAATCCCGGAGAGGAGAGTGTTCGCCGGGGGCGTAGACATGGGGGTCTCGTCCGTGGACGGCCACGGGCCGTCCACGGGCGGTCGCGCCCCGCGGTGGGACGCGCCTTCGCCGCCGCGACGACCGTACCGGCGCCGCCGGGCCGCACCGCGCGGAGCGGCACCCCGACACCCTGCCTGCACACCGGCCCGCACCGCCGGACGGGCCGCCGCCTCGGACGGGCCGGCCTGCGGCCGGTTGTGTGCCCTGGGGCAGTCCACGGCAGCTCCGTGACGCCCATGCTGCCCATGCCCGCGCCGGTCGCGCCGGTCGCGCCCGCACGCGCCCGGCCCGGGCGTCCCATGACAGAGGGGCCCCGGAGCGCATACCGCTCCGGGGCCCCTCGTGTCTGTGTCAGAGGTGACGCGTGGCCGCTCAGGCCTCGGTGTTCTCCTCGGAGGTCGTCGCCTCGGCGGCGTCCTCCTCGGCCTCTTCCTCGTCGTCCAGGTCGATGACCTCGCCGTTGGTGTCCTTCACCGTGGCGGACTCGACGACCGTGGCCAGAGCCTTGCCGCGGGCGACCTCGCCGACCAGGAGCGGAACCTGGCCGCCCTCGACGACCGCCTGGGCGAACTGGTCGGGGGACATGCCGGAGGAGGCGGCACGGCGCATGAGGTGCTCGGTGAGCTCCTCCTGGTTGACGTTCAGCTTCTCGCGCTTGACGAGCTCGTCGAGCACGAACTGGGTCTTGATGCCCTTGACCGCGGCCTCGCGGGTCTCGGTCTCGAACTCCTCGGCGGTCTTGCCCTGGATCTCCAGGTACTTGTCGAGGTCGAGGCCCATCTGGCCGAGCTGGTGGTGCTCCAGGTTGTGCTTACGGGTGTTGACCTCGTCCTCGAGCAGCTTCTCGGGGACGGGCACCTCGACGAGCTCCAGCAGCTTCTCCAGGACGCGCTCCTGGGCCTGCGTGGCCTGGTCGTACTGCTTCGTGTTCTCGAGGCGCTTGCGGCTGTCGGCCTTGAGCTCCTCGAGGGTGTCGAACTCGGAGGCGAGCTGCGCGAACTCGTCGTCCAGCTCGGGAAGCTCGCGGGCGGCGACCTGGGTGACCTTGACGGTGACCTCGGCCTCCTTGCCGGCCGCCGAGCCGCCCTTGAGCTCGGAGGAGAAGGTGGCCTCGCCACCGGCCTCCAGGCCCTTCACGGCCTCGTCGATGCCTTCCAGCAGCTCGCCCGAGCCGATGGTGTAGGAGACGCCGCTGGCGACGCCGTCCTCGAGGATCTCGCCGTCGACCTTGGCCTCCAGGTCGACGGTCACGACGTCGCCGTCCTCGGCGGCACGCTCGACCGGGGAGGTCGAGGCGAAGCGCTCGCGGAGCTGCTCGACCGCCTTGTCGATGTCCTCCTCGGACACCTCGACGGCGTCGACCTCGACCTCGATGGAGGAGAAGTCCTCGGGGAGCTCCAGGGACGGGCGGATGTCGACCTCGGCGGTGAAGTTCAGCGTCTCGCCGTCCTTCAGCTCCGTGATGTCGACCTCGGGCTGGCCGAGGACGTCGATCTCGGCCTCGTTGACCGCCTCGGTGTAGAACTTCGGCAGCGCGTCGTTGACGGCCTCCTCCAGCACGGCGCCACGGCCGAAGCGCTGGTCGATCACCCGGGCGGGGATCTTGCCCTTGCGGAAGCCCTTCACCGTGACCTGCTGGTTGATCTTCTTGTACGCCGCGTCGAGGCTGTCCTTGAGCTCCTCGAAGGGCACCTCGATGCTGAGCCGAACCCGAGTCGGGTTCAGGGTCTCCACGGCGCTCTTCACGGTTCGGTCTCCTTGGGGGCTGACTTCTTGGTTTCTGCAGGAGCCAGACCGGCTCCCGCGGATTCGCCGCCCGGAGGACCTACCAGAGGATGAGGCATACGGGCGTGCAGCTTGCATAGTAACGGCAGCGACGACACGCCCCAAAGGCGATCAAGCGAGGTGACCGCGCAGATGGCCGCTGACGGCCGGTGATGGCCGTTCGGTGGTCACCGATGGCCGGGTCGGTGGCCGGTGATGGCCGTACCGGGCGGTTCGGTGGCCGCTCACGGCCGGTCGTTGGTCGGGGTGGCGGGATTTGAACCCACGGCCTTCCGCTCCCAAAGCGGACGCGCTACCAAGCTGCGCCACACCCCGTCTGGTGCGACACGTAGGGTACATGCCCGCAGGCCTCCTGACCGCCGCTTTTACCCAGCCTCGGGGCGCGCCGCGGCGGGCCCCGGAAACGCGGTGTGCGCGGCAGGGTGCCGACCCGCTACGATGCCTGCAGTGCCGCGGTCGCTGACCTGCGGCGCGTCATGTGCGGGCGTAGCTCAATGGTAGAGCACTAGTCTTCCAAACTAGCTACGCGGGTTCGATTCCCGTCGCCCGCTCTGTACGACGAAGGCCCGGGTGAGAGGTCGATTTCTTCTCCCCGGGCCTTCGGCATTCCTGGGGGCTGTTCAGTCCTTCGTGCCCCTCCCGTGCCCCTTCGAGCGTGGCCGGCGCTTCAGAGCGTCCACGATCATGGCGTCAATGCCGTTCGCGATCTCTCGTTCACGCTTGCGGGATCCGTGCTGATAGATCAGCGCGGCACGGGTCGAACTCTGCCCGAGCCGAACCATCAGCTCCCGCGTGTTGGCGTCGGTGTAGGACGCCAGGGTGTTGCCGGTGTGCCGAAGATCATGGAAGCGCAGGCCCTCGACACCCACCTCGGCGCACGCTTTGTGCCACAGCCCGTTGAAGTGGTTCCGGCGGGGAGTCGCCCCTTTCGCGCCGACGAAGACCCGGCCGTCAGCACCGGATTCCGCGAACTGCCGCAGGTGGTCAACGATCGCGGGGAGGACCGATTGTGGGATGGCGACCGACCGCTTGCCCGCTTCGCTCTTCGGGGCCTTGTAGATCCTCTTGCCGCTGTTCAACTCGGAGACCGAGCCGCGCACCCGGATCACGCCCTCGTCCAAGTCGATGTCACGCCGGCGCAGCCCGACCAGTTCGCCCCAGCGCAGCGCGCAGAATGCCCCGAGCAGGACAAGCGCCCGGTAGCGCGGCTGCGAGGCGTCCGCGATGGCGAACACGTCCAGGACCGAAGCCGTGGGCCGCTCCGGGGTGTTGACCGTGCCGCCGTTCCTGATCTGGCACGGGTTGCGGCGGATCAGCCCGTCCTCAACAGCCGTGCCCATGATGGTCCGCAGCAGGGAGTACGCCTTGGCCACCGTGGTGGGACCGACTTCGGCGTCGAGCCGGGCACGCCTCCAGGACCGGACGGCCGCCGGCGTGATGTCCGCGATGGTCAACCGCCCGAAAGTGGGGACCAGATGCACGCGGACGAGGATCTCGTACAGCTCTGCCGTGCTCGCGGCCAACGGGCGCTCAGCCACCCAGGCCTCCGCGTACTTCTCGAACGGAACCTTGGCCGCATCGGGGTCGCGCCAGTCCCCCTGTCGCAACTCGGTCTGGACGTCAGCCAGCCAGTCATCCGCTTCGCGCTTCGTGCGGAAGGTGTCGGGCGCGGGCCGCAGCGCCCCGTCAGGGCCGACGTAGCGGGCCTGATAGCGCCCGGACGGAAGCTTGCGGACGCGGCCGAACTGTCGACGCTTGCCGGCCATCAGGCAGCCACCCCCCGAAGGACCCGAGCACGCCGACGCGGCTTCACGGTGTTGGCCGCGATGAACTCGCGTAAGGCGCTCTCAGGGATGCGGACATGCCGTCCGACCTTGACGTACGTGATGCGTCGCTCTTCGATCAGGCGCCGGGGGAAGCGCACGGTGGTGCCGAGCAGTTCGGCGACCTGGTCGACGCTGAGGTACCGCTCATTCATGGTCGAACTCCCCTTCCCGGGACTGATCAGCGAGCGCTTCACGCGCGGTTTCGCGGTTGAACTGGATGTCCCGGCGGATATTGGCAGCGAGCCAGGATTCGCCGGGGGTGTGGCCGTGGCCGGCGTAGGACCAGTGGGCGAGGGTCAGGGTCGTTGCCTCCATGTCGTCGGGGTCGGGCAGGCCGAGGGCTTCGCGTTGCTGCGCGGCGCGGTAGTCGGCGCGGGTCTGGCGCAGGGCCCCGAGGGTGGTGGAGTAGCGGCGAGACTTGGTGGAGAAGTGGCCGCGGAAGCCGAGCATGTGAGCCCAGTCGCGCAACTTGCGGTCCGGGTAGAGCGGGTGGAGGTCGAGGCAAGCCGAGATGAGCCGGGCGGGATGGTCGGGCACGTCGAGCAGGACCAGGGCCTCTTTGTTGCCGATGCGGCGGTCGACGGTGCCGGTGGTCTCGGCCGCCTTGGTGGCGTACTTCGCGACGTAGGAGGCGACGGCCTGTTCGGTGATCTCTTCGCCGTGGTCGAAGGCGCCGATCGGCTGGACGTCGAGTTGGGTGCCCCAGCGCAGGGTTCGGGCGGGCTGGTCACCGGCTGGCGCGACGTCGACCGCGACGCGGGCAGCGGCGGCCTGGATCGCGTCGGTGAGAAGGTCGAGCGTGGCCCAGGCGGGTGGCGGAGCCAGCTCGTACAACCCGTCCAGGCGGATCACCGCATGGAAATGCACGGCCCCGCGTTTCTGGTACTCAGCGACCTTGCCGTAGGACACCTGGCAGACCTCTGCACACTCGCGTTGTGTGAGGCCAGCCCTCTTGGCGATCTCGCGGCGGAGGTAGATCGTGAAGTAGCGCCACAGGTCGGATGCGTGGTTGTTCCACAGCACGGCGCCGGCGTAGTCGTAGGTGTCCGGGTCGATGGGTGTGCCGAGTTCGGGCGCATCCTCGGTGTGGCGGGTGCCGCAGCGGCAGGGCCGGGCGCCGGGGCGGTTGTGGACCGGGCCGAAGGACGGGGCGGTCAGGGTGGCGAAGACGCGGGGGTGATCGCGGATGGAGTGCGGAGTGCCCTTGGCCGGGTCGCCGACGAGCCCGGCGCGGATCAGGTGGTAGGTGTCGCCCGCGTAAGTCCAGGCGCAAGAGGGGCAGCGGGAGGCGCGACGGTTGCCGCAGGCGATCCGGAGGCGTCCGCCGGGCTCGGTGTCCGTCGCGTAGTGGTGCAGGACGTGGCCGGTGGCCCTGTCGCGGGTGACGGTCGAGCCCTGGAGGTGGATCGGGTCGGAGCAGCCGCCGGTGCGGCGGATCTGGTCTTGAATACGGTCGAAGCCGGGGGACCCGGCCAGCCTCAGCACGTCGGCGAAGGTGGCCGGGTCCAGGCCCGCCATGGTGGCGGCGTCGGTCACGCGAAGACCTCCTGGCGGGCGGTCAGGAAGGCGGTGCCGATCCAGCGCGTGTACGCGGGCGGAATCGCCTCGGTGAGTTCCTCGTGGACGTCGGTCCAGGTGATCTGCATGGCCTGTTGCATCTCGGGGACGGTGGCCTTGCCGCCGCCCTTGCCGTACGCGGCCACATAGGGGCCCTCACGGCGTACGCCGTGACGATGTCCACGCACGTAGCCCCGGTGACGGGGGTGGGCCGGCTTGACGGTGGCCCAGCGGCCGAGTTCGAAGTTCCGATGGCGCAGGACTCCGAGACCGAACATCTCGCCGCACAAGGTGAGGTCTTTGCGGATCTGCGCACGGCCGTTGGGCTGTTCGATCACGTACGGCAACCCGGAGGCGTCGAGGAGTTGCCGGGTGGGGGCCACGAGATCTTCGTGCGTGCCGCCCCATCCCCGGGAGGCGTTCGTGCCCACGGTCAGACCGCATTTGCTCTGGCAGGGCGGGGAGGCGTGCACGAGGGCGTACCGCTCGATGTCGCCCGTGCCGATCAGGCGGGTGAGGTATTCAAGGGCGTCGCCCCGGTGCTGCGGGAAGGGGTAGTTCGAGCGGTCAGCGAGGTCGCAGCCATCCACGTCGAAGCCAGCCCGGTGATAGCCCACGGCGGCCCCGCCGGCGCAGGAGAACAGATCCAGGACACGACCGGGGGCGATCACCGAGCACCGTCCTTGCGGTTCTTGCTCGGGGCGTCGGAGTGGAAGCGGGTGGTGCCCAGGTCTCGGCCGTCGTGCTGGTGCCGAGGGGCGCCGGGGTTGCGATCGTTCCAGTCCTCGGCACACACCTTGTGGACGGGCTCACCAGTATGGGAGCGCATTGGGGTGGGCCGACCGCACTGGGTGCAGGGGCAGTCCCCGCCGTGATCGAAGTGACCGGACGACCGCCAGTTCAAGAGAGCCACGCCGCTCACCGCCCCGTACGGGCGAGGCGGACGTTGGGGCGGGCGTGGCCGGCGCCCTTGCAAGTCGGGCAGGCGACACGGAGGGTGGCGCGGGATCCGTCGGGGTGGCGGGTGCCGATGGTGATGGCGGCGGTGGCGAAGCCGTCGCAGTCGCGGCAGACGGGCGCGCTCTGGGCGTGCTGAGGCATGATGAGGCTTCCCTTTCGGGTCATTGGATCTGGATGGGGTCAGGCGCCCGGAGCGGCGGAAGTTTGGCGACCGAGGCCGCTCCGGGGGCCGATTAGCCGTGGTAGTCGGTCCGTCGTGCCCCGGCTTCAACCTCGCGTCGGCGCTCTTGCTCGGCTTCTGCGCGGTAGAGCCAGAGCGTTGACGCCTGCTCGTCGCAGGTGATCGATGCAGGCGCGGCACGGTAGGAGTGAGGGTCGGCAACGGGCGGATACTCGGGACCGAAGACGGTCGGGTCGGCAGGTTTGTTCATGCTGATCACCGCCCCTTGTGCAGGTCGTTGACGAGCCCGCGCAGGACGACTGCGACCACGGCGACGGAGACGCCCGTGATGGCGACCGCGAGCAGGAGCGAGACCAGGACCGCGCCGACGACGAGGACCACGGCACCACCACCGGCGGCGAGGGCGAGCGCACTGCCCGGGGTGAGCTGGACGGTGGACCGGTTCGAGACCGCAGCGGCCGGGGCCGGGGCCGACGGCTGAACGGGCACCGGGGTGTGGACGGTCGCGGCAGGGGCCGTAGCGGGCGGTGCGGTGTCCTGGGGCGGGTACTTCGGTGTGAACACGAGGGTGGTCCCTTCTATTTGACGATCGTGGCGATGGTGGGGGCGAGGAAGCTGTCGGCGACGAGGTAGCCGCCGAGGAGGAGCAGGGCGACCAGCCACCACGGCGGGCGGGCGAGCTTGATGCCGAGGTAGCCGACGGCGATCACGGCGAGCCAGAGGGGGACGTCCATGGCGATGGCCTCCTAGGCGGTGCAGCGGTGGGTGCGGGCGGCGAGTTCGGCGGCGGCGCGGTCGCGGTAGTCGGTGGAGAAGCCGCAGCCGGGGGCCGTGCAGGCGGCGGTGTGCATGTCCCGGCCGCGCCCGTCGTAGTAGGTGGCGACCTGGACGGGGCCGATGCGGATGCGGTCACGGAAGCGGCGGTGAGCAGCCATGGGTCAGCCCTCCCGTCGCAGGCTGTGGCCGGGGAACTCGGCGAGGATGCGCGCCGAGGCGTCCGGGTCCGGCGTGCGGTCGGCGGCTTCCTCGGCGAGGAGCCGGGCCAGAGCCGGGCGGCCGGCGTCGGCCATCTCGCGGGCCGCGTCGACGTAGTCGGCGGGGGTGTTGAAGGTCTGGGGCATGAGAAGCACTCCTGTCTGATCAGGTGAGCTGTAGTTGCGCGGCGATTGCTGCGGTGGTCGGTGCGGGCAGGCCGAGGCGGGCGGACAGGACGTCTGCGGGCATCGGGGTGCCGGTAGAGGCCCGGTGGGCGGCGGCGATCTTTCGGGCGTGGTCCAGCAGCGCGGCCGGCACGTCGGGCGCGGGCTGCGGTGGAGCGGGTTCCAGTTCCGGCAGAGGCGCGGCCGAGGCGGGGGCGGATTCGTCGGTGCGGTGCATCTCGACTTCCGGCGCGGCCGGTTCGTCCACAGGCTGTGCAGGGACAACCGGTTCGGCAGGACTGTGGACGAGGAGCGTTCCGCCGAGGAAGGCGAGGGCGGGCCAGCCGGCGACGAGGATCCGCAACCAGGAGGGCACGTTGCTGAGATCGAGGAGCCCGGCGGTGGCGATGTTCGCGCCGAGAGACGCGGTCAGGGCGATCACGAACCAGGTCCACGCGGAGCGGTCCCAGCGGGCTGCGCGCAGTCGGTGCCAGGCGGCGACCAACAGCAGGTCGACCGAGATCGGGTAGGCCCAGGCTTTCCAACCGGTCTGTCCGGCAGCTTCGGCCAGGTCGTGCAGGTGGGCGAAGGACAGCGCGCCGGCGATGACGGCTTGGATCAGGACCGCGTCCGGGCGGATCGAGCGGGACATGTGCGGCACCTCCCTTCGAAGGGGAGTCAGGCCGGGCGGGCGGAACCAGAGGGCACCGCCCAGTCCCAGCGGATTCAGTCGGTGGAGGCTTCGCCGCTGCCGAGGCAGTTGAGGCAGAGGCCGGTCTGTTGGCCGACCGGGCGACGCTTGCGGCCCACGTGGACGGTGCGGGAGACCTCTCCGGAGCCCAGGCAGACCGGGCACTTCGGAGGTTCCGGGGCGGTGGTCTTTCGCGCGACCACGGTGATCACTCCGTGACCGGGCGGGGCTTGACCAGCGACGGACCGGCCGCTGGCTTCTCAGCGGGCACGAAGGGGCGGAACGGGTCCAGGAACGGCATGTCCGGGACCAGGTGGGCGAACTTCCGGCAGACCGCGATCACTTCGGACTTTGAGGTCTCCGGGGTTCGGATCTTCGACCAGCCTCCGGAGGCGTCCGCCGCGACGGCCGTTCCGGGGCGTTCCATCGCGATCAGGCTTGCGACCGGGACCGCGTCCGGGGCGACGTCCGCGAGGCCCATTTCGGCGGTCTGTTTGTCGTTGACGCGGTGCACGACCCGGCCGGTGAGCTGGGCACGGAGCATCGTGGCGCCCTTGCCCAGGTCGGATCCGAAACGCTGCCCGCAGATCTCCAGGTAGATGCCGGCCGCGCGGGCCATCTGTGCCAGCCGGATCAGAGAGGTGACGAGATGCTCGCGGCGCTCCTCATCCTTGCGCGAGGAGATCAGGAAGAGTTCTGCGATCTCGTCGATCAGGACAACCACCGGCACCGGCCGGACGTCCGCAGGGAGTTCCCACAGGTCAGAAGCGCCGTGCAGGCTCAGCAGGTCGAAGCGCTCTTCCATCTCCGCGACCAGGAGACCGAGCAGCGAGGCCGCTTGGTCCGGGGTCGTGGCCAAGGCGGACAGACGCGGCGCGAAGCCGGACTGTTCGACCCCGCGCTTGCAGTCGATGCCGACCAGCGCCACCGGCAGTTGCGCGAGCCCTTTGATCAGGTTGCGCTGGTACATGGACTTGCCGGACTGGTTCGCCCCGAGCGTGAGAGCCATCGGGGCCTTGCGGTAGTCCCGCTCGAACGCGGTCGCATCCTCGCGCAGCGCCACCGGCACGATCAGGTCATGCGGGCGGGCCGTACGCGGCATCCGCACCCGGCGCAGTACGTCGTAGCCGGTCATCCGCAGCTCGACGAAGCCAGGCTTCGCTTCCACCACGGTCACCGAGTGCACACCCCACGCGTGACGCAGCCGCTCCGAGGAGGCCATCACATCGGCGGGTTCCAGGCCGGCCGGGAGCCGCAGGGTGACCCGCAGTCCGGTCGACGTGCCGCGCATCCGGCGGATCTTCGGGGGAACCGGCTGTACCTCACGGCGGGCAACGTTGCGGGTCATGAACGCCCGCAGTCGCGACGGCCGGACCGTCAGCCCGCACACGTCCATGGTCGACCGGTACGAGAGGGCGAAGCGGCCCCACGTCACCGGCAGGCCGACCAGCGACCAGTAGACGCCCGGGGCGCGGTGCTTCGCGTAGCCGAGACCACCGGCCCCCGCTAACGCCCCTGTGGCTTCGAGCCACACCGCCAGGTCCGACATGGTCAGGCCGCCGGGGTGATCGCGACCGCACTGAACGAGATACCCGAGCGCTTCTCGCCCTTGATCACGTTCTCCCAGTCCCTGGCCTTGAGGCCGATGACCTGGACCGGCATGCCCGGCGCGAGACCCTCCGGGAAGCCGTTCTCCGGAACGTTGACCTTCAGGAGGTTGCCCTCCCCCTCGTCCGAGACCAGCAGACCCACGGTCGACATGGCCCGGCCCTCAGCGTTCACGGCCCGCTCACCGGTCTGGAAGTTCTTCACCTTCGGCTCCGGCGCGGTCGCCACGAACACCAAAGCGGTCGATGTGTCGATCTTGAAAGACGGCATTATGGAGTTCTCCCCTTGTGGGATGAGCCCCGGGCTGCGTTGTGATCTTGGCGGATGGCACGCAGTCCGGGGTGCCTTGTTCTCTGACACTCTCGAAGCTACTCGCAGTTTTTCTGCGGGTCAACAGAAAATCTGCGACTAGCAGCAAAACTCTGAGTCTGCGAGACTGCTACGGGAAGAAGGAGGAGTTATGGCAAACTTTGCTCTCTTTGTCCGCTTCACTCTGCGCGATGGCATGGGAGACGCTTTCGATGCCCTCGTGAAGGAGACGGAAGCGGGGATTCAGGCGCACGAGCCAGGAACGCTGGTCTACGCCTGCCACACGGTCGAGGGAGCGCCCAACGAGCGGATCTTCTTCGAGATCTACGCCGATCGGGCAGCCTTCGAGGAGCACGAGCGCCAGCCGCACACACTGCGCTTCTTGAGCGAGCGCACGCAGTACATCGAGAAGACCGACGTGGACTGGCTGGAGCCGTACGCCGGCAAGTACCCGGGCGGGACTGCGAAGTGAGTACTCCCCCGCCCACGACCGGCCAGCGGATCAAGGAACTTCGGCGGACCGCAGGTATGTCGCAAGCCGACCTTGCTACCGCCATGGGGCGATCCGAGAGCTGGGTGTCCCAGGTCGAGCGTGGCGTGCAGCCCGTCGAACGCTTGGCGATCCTTCAGGGCCTTGCCGATGCACTTGGCGTCTCCGTACGAGAAATCCGTCCCGATGCCTCCCCGTCCCTGGCAGCTCCTGTAGACGAGACCGCCGAGCCGGAGAGCAACGATCTAGACGGCTTGCGCGTGGCCCTCACCGGTCACCCTGCCTTGGGCAGCCTGTTCGACCACGCACCGACTTCCCCTGCGCCCACGCTTGCCGAGTTCCGCGACCTCGTTGACCAGGCATGGGAGTACGTGCACGCATCGAGCTTTGCGGCTTTGAGCGATCACCTTGCCAAGTTGCTCCCCGAAATCGAAGTCGCGGTACGCCACGCGCCGGCAGCCGATCGCGTCGAGTTGCACTCACTCAGGGCGCGCAGTTACCAGGCAGCCGCCGCCAGCTTCACCCGGCAGGACCAGGCGGACGCCGCATGGGTTGCCGCAGACCGCGCCTTGCAAGCGGCCGAGATGGCCGGCCAGCCGCTCGAGGTGGTGGCCAGCCTCTTTCGCATGGCTCACGCGTTCATGCGGCAGCAGCACATGGACCAGGCGGAGCAAGCCGCGAAGTCAGCGGTCGACGTCTTGGACCCACGGGCAGAGAACCCCGCCTGCCCACCGGAGGAACTGTCCCTTCTCGGCGCCATGAACCTTGTGCTCGCCGTGATCAACGCACGGGAGGGCAACCGGTCGGAGACACAGGTTCGCCTTAACCGAGCTGGGGAGATCGCCACACGCCTTGGCGAGGACCGGAACGACTTCGACACCGAGTTCGGCCCCACAAACGTCAGGCTCCACGCCGTGAGCACGGCCGTAGAGCTGGGGGACGCCGGACTTGCGCTGGAGATCGCGGCGGAAGTCAACGCCGGTGGGCTCTCAGCCGAACGTCAGGCCCGCTTCCTGCTCGACGTGGCCCGGGCCCATTCGCAACGCCGACACGTGGGCGAGGCGACCGCCGCACTCTTGGAGGCCGAGACCCACGCCCCGGAGCAGATTCGCGATCACCACTTGGCCCGCGAGATCATTCGCGACCTGATCCAACTGTCGGGCCGACGCCTACCCGAGACGCTTCGAGAGCTTGCCGACCGTAGCGGCGTGAGCTGAGTTGTTACAGGTTTCTCTACCTCATCAAGGCTCGCTCCGCTCGCTCCAGGTGGGCGGAGCCCAGGGGGAAGAGCACATCGACGGCGGCGGGGCCACCTGACGATTCCCGGCACCTCAAGGACTGATCAGTCTTCTCACGTCGTTCGAAAAGGGGCCGCGCACAGCGCGGCGGCGCCGGTCGCCGCCGCCGGGCCTGCCCCTCCTCGTCTTCGCCGCCGGGGCTGGCCCGCCGTCGACGCCCGCGCCCGCAAGGGGGCGAAATACATGCCGGGGCTACAAGGGGACAGCTACACGGCTTGCCCACCCGGCACAGGCAAGGACATATGCCTCCGGCGGGGGCGCTCAGGCTCCAGGATGGCGGGGGCACCGTTCGCGAGTGCCGGCCCGTAGATGGCGGGGGCGGGGATGCTCCCATCCCGTCTGCCGACGACCCAGGCAGAGCCGAGCAGTCGCGGCCCAGGGCGTCAAGGTCGTTCGTACAGTGGCGCGCTCCACCTTGACGCCCTGAACCACGCCCGCTCCACGGTGTGTGGGTCGACGGCAGACGGGATGGGAGCTGGGGAGTCGTGGGTTGAGGGAGCGCTGGACTGTGCCGCATTTCCTGAAGTGAGGCATGACCCATCGACTCTACCGACGAGATTTGGCCAACCTAAGAGAGATCCGCACCCCGAGCAACGCGCTGCTAACCCCCCAGCAAGAGTCCCCCAGCGCACCAGCAAGGCAGCGCTATAGGCCAAGCGCCTTGTCGCCGGAACTCAGCGTCTACAGAGCCCGCCCAATGGGGCCTTGGGCCACCCGCTGCTACGGTCTCCGTCAGATCAGCAAGCCAGCCACCACAAGCCCGCGCGGACTCCGGTCAGTTGGAGTGTCACGCCTGCTAAAGTTCCGCAACTGCACACCGAAGACCCGTATGGCGTCGAGTCTTGGCGGACGCGCCGTACGGGTCACTCGATATGGGGAGTAGATCGTGCCGCAGCCCGACCACTCGCAACCCGAGCCTCATGACAGACGCCATGGAGTATGGGTTAGAGAGAACAGTACAGCAAGGGAAATCAGCGAGCCAGCCACCCGAGGCCATCAAGCGGCAGCGCTGATCACTGCTATTGCCAGCCTAGTCACAGCCCTGACTGGACTTGCAGCCCTCTTGCTGTACCGCGGTTAGCCCTCGACTGTTCGTGCCCCTCACGTGCCCGCACGGGCGGCGCAGGGCGGGGAACAGCGGGGAACCACGGCGGTCGCCGAAGAAGCCCGCAGGTCATCGTTACACCAGCTCAGGCCGCACCCACGTACGCGATCTTCCAAACTAGCTACGCGGGTTCGATTCCCGTCGCCCGCTCTGTACGGCCCGGGCCGGGTCGGAGATCACTTCTCCGACCCGGCCCTCGTCGTGTTTCGGGCGCTCGCCCGGACACGCGAGGGCGGGCCTCAGAAGCTGATCGAGTTGATGGTGTCCGCGAGGGAGTCGAGGAAGCGGTTGATCGACGGGGCCATGCCGGTCGAGGCGAGGAAGAAGCCGAACAGGATCGCGACTATGGCCGGCCCCGCCTTGATCGACCCTCCCCGGATGAGCACCACCAGGATGATCGCCAACAGCAGCACCACTGACAGTGAAATGGCCACAACTGATCACACACCCTTGGTCGGTCCGCACTCCCGAGACCATCGTGCCACCAACGGGGCCTCCCTATGCGGCCCGTGACACATCATCGCGTGGCGTCCTCCCGCCGGGGGTGCGCCGCACAGCAATTCGAGTACGTACCCGCACAGGAATTGGGACGGTTCGTTGCCGTGTCCACACAACGCCTGCGCAGGGAATTCGAATTGTGGCGACGGACGCGGCAACTCAGGCATACAACCGGCGTTATGCACCTTTTAGTCGATATGAATCATGACATCACGGTCGACCGCTCTGTGTGGTCCTCGACCCGGCGGGCAATACGGCGGTCAACGGCCGAGCAATCCGGAGGGCAATAACTGGGAATGACCTGGGGCGTTTTACGAATATGCCCGCGCGGCGCTAGGGTGCCTCAAATGTTCCACGCCGCCTCGTCTCTCGTTCCGAGCCCGCGCTCGCCCCAGAACCAGAACGATCAGCACGACCAGTCCAGGGACAGATCCGTCGGACGACCGTCCCCGCGGCCCGCCGCGAAGCGCGACGCGTTCTTCGACAACGCGAAGTACCTGGCGATCGTGCTGGTGGCCGTGGGTCACTCCTGGGAACCGCTCAAGGGCGACAGCCGGGTGCTGCAGGCCGCGTACATGCTCGTGTACGCGTTCCACATGCCGGCCTTCATCGTCATCTCCGGCTTCTTCTCCCGCAGCTTCGACGGCAGCCCCGGCCGGTTGAAACGGCTGGTCACCGGAGTCGCCGTGCCGTACGTCGTCTTCGAGAGCGCGTATCCGCTCTTCAAGCGCGTGGTCGACCACGACCCCCAGGCCGCCATCACCCTCCTCGACCCGTACTACCTGACCTGGTTCCTGTGCGCGCTGTTCATCTGGCGGCTGACGACCCCCATCTGGAAGATGGTCCGGTACCCGCTGCCGCTCGCGCTGGTCATGGCGATGCTGGCGTCCCTCACTCCGAACCTCGGCAGTGATCTGGACCTCCAGCGGGTCCTGCAGTTCCTGCCGTACTTCGTGCTCGGTCTGTGTCTCAAGCCCGAGCACTTCCGGACGGTCCGCCGCCGCTCGGTGCGGATCGCGGCAGTCCCGGTGTTCGCCTTCTCCCTGGCCTTCTGCTGGTGGGCGGTGCCGAGGATGGACACCGGGTGGCTCTACCACCGCTCATCCGCGCAGGAGTTGGGCCTCCCCTGGTGGGTCGGCCCCGCCATGCAGCTCGCGCTGTTCGGCTGCTCGCTGCTGCTGACGGCCTGCTTCTTCTCCTGGGTGCCGGGCCGCACGATGTGGTTCACGGCGCTCGGCGCGGGCACGCTGTGCGGCTATCTGCTGCACGGCTTCCTGATCAAGGCCGCCGACTATCGCGGCTGGTTCGATCACGCCGCGCTGCACCGGCCGCTCGGCGAGATCGCCGTCACCGTCGCGATCGCCGTGGCCGTCACCCTGCTGTGCACCCCACCCGTACGGCGGGTCTTCCGGTTCGTGATGGAGCCGAAGATGGCGTGGGCCTTCAAGCGGGACGCCGCCGCACTCGCTCGGGAGCGCGAGACGCGGGAGGGGCAGGAGACGCGCGAGGGGCAGGAGACTCGGAAGATGCGAGAGGCGCGGCGGGCGAAGGCTGAGGCCTGACGTCTCAGTCCGTGTGGCCGGTGTGGTTCGTGAGACCGAGGAGTGCGCGCATCCGTGCGTACTTCTCGGTCAGTCGCGCCCTGGTCGGCGCGTCCAGGACCGCCAGTCGCGCCGGGTCCGCGTTGTGCGCCAGGTCCGCCTCCTTCACCAACAGCGCGCCCGGCGTGGCCAGGACGCGCCCCGCGTACGCCTCCGGCGTCTCCCCCGCCCGTTTGGTGACCGCCAGGACGACGGCCTTCGTACGGTCGCTCAGCGCGGCCTCGTGCAGCCAGGTCTCGGACAGGGCGTCGTCCTCAACGGCGTCGTGCAGCCAGGCGGCCGCGATCTGCTCGGCGTCGCCGCCACGCGCGCGTACACCCTCCGCGACCGCCCGGAGGTGCTCGGCGTAGGGCCGGCCCGCCTTGTCGGTCTGCCCCTCGTGGGCGGCGCGGGCGAGAGTCTCGACCTCGGACAGGGTGAGCATGGTGGTTCTTCCCTCGGAAGTCGCGGCAGAAGTCAGGACAGCGGGACCGACTGGGAGGTCGGGCCCTCGCGGCAGACCAGCAGCAGGGCGCGGTCGTCGTTGACGTCCTTCGCCACCGCCTCGATCAGGTGCCAGGCGGCGCCCTGGAAGCCGCCGGCCACGTACCGGTCGGCCTCGCCGGTGAGGCGGTCGATGCCCTCGACGATGTCCCGGTCGGAGGTCTCCACCAGGCCGTCGGTGAAGAGCATCAGCACATCGCCGGGGCGCAGTGAACCCTTCACGGGGTCGAACTGGGCGCCGTCGTACACCCCGAGGAGGGGGCCCTCGGCGGCCTTCTCCTCCCAGCGGCCGCTGCCCGCGCTGAGCTGGAGGCCCGGCGGGTGGCCCGCCGAGTAGAGCTCGTAGTCGCCGGAGTCGAGGTCGAGGACCAGGTGGATGGAGGTCGCGAAGCCCTCGTCCCAGTCCTGGCGGAGCAGATAGCCGTTGGCGGCCGGGAGGAAGGCGTGCGGGGGCAGCGAGCCCAGCAGGCCGCCGAAGGCGCCCGACAGCAGCAGCGCCCGTGAACCGGCGTCCATGCCCTTGCCGGAGACGTCCGTGAGGACGACCTCCATGGTGCGGCCGCCGTTCGTCCGGGCCGCGACGACGAAGTCACCGGAGAAGGACTGGCCCCCCGCCGGCCTCAGCGCCATCTCGCGGTGCCAGCCCTGCGGCAGGCTCGGCAGCTTGCTCTGCACCCGGATGCGTTCGCGCAGGTCGAAGAGCATGGTGCCGCCGCGCCGCCAGGGCACGCCGACCCGGCTGCGGAACTGGGCGATGAGCAGTCCGAAGAAACCGCATGCTGCGACGACCAGGACCACGCCGGGGGTGACTCTGGACGGGCCCTCCGTGTACGGGCCCAGTTGCACCGACTCAACGATGAGCGCCGTGGCCGCCGCGGCATACAGGCCGAGCAGGCTCGACGGGCGCAGCAGCAGTCCGCCGGCGACGATCGGCAGGACCAGGGCGGCCGGTGAGCACCACACCGAGTTGGCCAGTGTGGTGAGGGCGATCAGCGGGACCGTGAGCAGCAGGAACGCCAGCGCGATCCAGTCCGAACCGTCGCCGCGGAAGTAGTCCACGGCGCTTCTGCGCAGGCCGGTGCGGACCCGGTGCATCATGTGCTTCAACCGGGCCGTCAACGTCTCGGCTTCCGCGCGCCGCTGCCGTCCTACTGCCATTAGTTCGGGACCCTATCCATCGAACCCGCCGCTTGGCACGGGAGGTCCCACTTGTCCCCCCTCCGAGGCTCAACTTCACAGTGAACTTCACGGAAAGCGCTCGCGCCCCGAGGAGGGAGAAATTGGCTGGCTCGTCCCGCATTGGACTGCTAGGCATGAGTCCATGACGAGTGAGGCGACGGGCCGTGCGACCTCTTCCGCGGCCGAGCGCCGGAAAAGCGGAGGGTGCGGGAGATGCGGGAGTCGCGGGAACCACGAGTGCTGCGCCGGGACGAATGGGACGAGTGGTACGACACCCTGCTCCGCGCCTTCGGTGGGATCGGGGAGTCGACCGAGGAACGGGAGCTGTTCAGGGCGCTCACCTCGTACGAGCGCTCCCTGGGCGTGTGGGACGGCGACCAGTGCGTGGCCACGGCGGGGGCGTACGACTTCCGGCTGACCGTGCCGGGCGGGGCCTCGGTGCCGGCGGCGGGCGTGACGATGGTCGGCGTGAGCGCCACCCACCGGCGGCGCGGGGTGCTGACGTCGATGATGCGGCGACAGCTGGACGATGTGCGGGCCTGGGGCGAGCCGCTCGCGATCCTCACCGCCTCCGAACCGGACATCTACGGACGGTTCGGGTACGCCGCGGCGACCTACGGACTGCACGCCGAGATCGACACCAGTCGGGTACGGCTGTCCGTCCCGGCCGGCACGGACGACGTACGGCTGCGGTACGTCGACCCCGGGGCGGAGCTCGAGGTGTGCGAGGCGGTGTACGCGCGGACCGTGCCCGCCCGGGCCGGGATGCTCGCGCGTCGGCCCGGTTGGGAGCGGCTGGGGCTGCTCGACCCGGAGAGCGAGCGGGGCGGGGCGTCGCCGCTCCAGTGCGTGCTCGCCGAGCGGGACGGTGAGGTCACCGGGTACGTCCGCTTCCGGGTGCGGTCCGAGTGGCGGGACAGCGGGCACAACGGGCAGGTGCGGCTCCAGGACCTGGTGGGGGTCGATCCGGTGTCGGAGGCGGCGCTGTGGCGGTTCCTGTTCGGGATCGACCTCACGACCTCGCTGAAGGTGCGGGGGCGACCGATGGACGAGGCCTGGCGGCATCTCGTCTCCGACATCCGGCGGTGCGAGCTGCGGGTGCGTGACTCGTTGTACGTGCGGCCGGTGGACGTGGGCGCGGCGCTCGAGGCGCGGACGTATCAGGCGCCGGTGGACGTGGTGCTGGACGTCGAGGACGCCTTCTGCCCCTGGAACTCTGGGCGTTGGCGGCTGTCGGGGGACGCCAAGGGCGCGGTGTGCGGGCGGACCTCCGATGCCGCCGATCTCGCGTTGTCCGTACGGGAGTTGGGGGCGGCGTATCTCGGGGGTGTCAGCCTGGCCTCGCTGGCGGGGGCCGGGCGGGTGCGGGAGCTACGGCAGGGCGCGCTGGCGGAGGCCTCTGTCGGGTTCGGGGCGACGACCGCCCCCTGGCTGCCGCACGGGTTCTGACGGGCCTGCTTGTGACGGGGCCGCGCGGTCGGTCCTGCCGGTAGGTCGGTCCTGCCGGCCTGCCGGTACTGCCGCCAGGTCGGTCCTGTCGGCAGGTCGGGCACCAGCGGTCAGTTCTTCTGGCAGGTCGGGCACCAGAAGAGGTTGCGGGCGGCGAGGTCGGCGGTGCGGACGGCGTCGCCGCAGAGGTGGCAGGGCTGGTGCGTACGGCGGTAGACGTACACCTCGCCGCCGTGGTCGTCGACGCGCGGCGGGCGGCCCATCGCTTCCGGGGTGTGCTGCGGGCGGACCGTGTCGATGCGGTTGTTGCGGACGCCCTCGCGCATCAGGGCGACCAGGTCGGCCCAGATCGCGTCCCACTCGGTGGGGGTGATGTCCCTGCCCGCGCGGTACGGGTCGATGCGGTGCCGGAAGAGGACCTCGGCCCGGTAGACGTTGCCGACGCCGGCGATGATCTTCTGGTCCATGAGGAGGGCGGCGATCGTCGTACGGCTGCGGGAGACGCGGGTGTACGCGGCCCGGGGGTCGGCGTCGGCGCGGAGGGGGTCGGCGCCGAGGCGGGCGTGTATCGCCTGCTTCTCGTCGCCCGTGATCAGAGCGCAGGTGGTGGGGCCTCGGAGGTCCACATAGGAGGTGGGGTCGGCGAGGCGGAGACGGACGGTGTCCGTGGGCGGCGGCGCGGGGGCCGGGCCGAAGGTGACCTTGCCGAAGAGGCCCAGGTGGATGTGGATCCACCGGTCGCCGGTGAAGCCGAGGAAGAGGTGTTTGCCGTGGGCCTCGGTGTGGGTGAGGGGGGTGCCGGTGAGGAGGGCGGCGGCCTCGGTGAACTTGCCCTGGGGGCTGGTTACTCGGAGGGGGTGGTGGATGAAACGGGCGTAGTCCTGCGCCAGTCGGTGAATCGTGTGCCCTTCCGGCACCGGGGTCTCCTTCTCTTTCCCACCCGCCCACCCGACTCGGTCAGGTGACAGGCCACCCACGCCGGGGCTCCGCCCCGACCCTCGCCCGCCTACCCGACACTCGGCCAGGTGACAGGCCGGCCACACCGGGGCTCCGTCAGGACCTCGCCCACCCAGCCACCCGACTCGGCCAGGTGACAGGTAGACGTCCGGGGCTCCGCCCCAGGCCCCGCCGGGGGCTCCGCCCCGGGCACCCCCGGCGGGGCTCCGCCCCTGCGCCCCGGACAGGGCCTTACCCCCACACCCCGGTGGGACTTCGGCCCCCCATCACGGCAGGGCTTCGCCCTCCGCCCCGGCGGAGGGCGGCGAGGCTTCGGCCGCGCCTACTGCTGCGGGTGGTGGGGCGGGATTGCCGGGAGGTCGCCTGTGGTCTCGTACGACGACAGCATGTCGATGCGGCGGATGTGGCGTTCGTCCTCGGAGAACGGGGTGGCGAGGAAGGTCTCGACGAACTTCGTCGCCTCGTCCTGGGTGTGCATGCGGGAGCCGACCGCTACGACGTTGGCGTTGTTGTGCTGGCGGCCGAGGGACGCGGTCTCCTCGCTCCAGGCCAGGGCGGCACGGACGCCCTTCACCTTGTTCGCCGCGATCTGCTCGCCGTTGCCGGAGCCGCCGATCACGATGCCGAGGGACTCGGGGTCCGCGGCCGTCCGCTCCGCGGCGCGGAGGCAGAAGGGCGGGTAGTCGTCCTGGGCGTCGTAGACGTGGGGCCCGCAGTCGACCGGGTCGTGACCCGCCGCCTTGAGCCATTCGACGAGGTGGTTCTTGAGTTCGAAGCCGGCATGGTCCGAGCCGAGATACACGCGCATGGGATGAGTGTGACACGAGTGTTGCGGGGTAGCAGCGCCGGGTGCCGCGTCCGAAATCCCTGAGTAATCCCATAGAAGCTCAGGAAAACCTCAAGTAACGATCTGGAATCAAAGGTTCCCGAATTCATTCACCTCGGATTCACTGGACCGGCTCGTACGCCCCCACGCACGACGCACCTGATTCCCCTCACGCGGCGCAAAGGAAAACACCCTCATGACTTCGCAGCCGACCCTCACCAAGGCCGAGCACGGCCCAGGAGGTTCCGGAGAACCCGGAAGCGGATCCGGATCCGGACTTCAGGCAGGACTCAAGAACCGTCATCTGTCGATGATCGCCATCGGCGGGGTCATCGGAGCCGGACTGTTCGTCGGTTCCAGTACCGGTATCGCCACCGCCGGGCCGGGCATTCTGCTGTCCTACGCTCTCGTCGGCACGCTCGTGGTGCTGGTGATGCGGATGCTGGGCGAGATGTCCGCGGCCAATCCGACCTCCGGTTCGTTCTCCGCGCACGCCGACCGGGCGCTCGGCCGCTGGGCCGGGTTCTCCATCGGCTGGCTGTACTGGTTCTTCTGGGTCGTCGTGCTCGCGGTGGAGGCCACCGCCGGGGCCAAGATCCTCGAAGGGTGGATGCCCGGCGTACCGCAGTGGGGGTGGGCGCTCATCGTGATGGTGGTGCTGACCGCCACCAACCTGGTCTCCGTCGGGTCCTACGGCGAGTTCGAGTTCTGGTTCGCCGGGATCAAGGTCGTCGCGATCGGCGCCTTCATCGTCGTCGGCGGGCTCGCCGTCTTCGGCGTGCTGCCCGGTGCCGACAGCGACAAGGCGGGGCTCGGCAACCTCACCGACCACGGCGGCTTCCTGCCCAACGGACCCGGCGCCATCCTCACCGGCGTACTGCTCGTCGTCTTCTCCTTCATGGGCAGCGAGATCGCCACCCTCGCGGCCGGCGAGTCCGAGAACCCGCAGCGGGCCGTGACGAAGTCCACGAACAGCATCATCTGGCGTATCGGCGTCTTCTACCTCGGTTCGATCTTCGTCGTCGTCACGCTGCTGCCCTGGGACGACGCGTCCATCAAGGAGCAGGGCTCCTACGTGGCCGCCCTCGACTCCCTCGGGATCGCGCACGCCGGTCAGATCATGAACTTCATCGTGCTGACGTCGGTGCTGTCCTGTCTCAACTCCGGCCTCTACACGGCCTCCCGTATGGCCTTCTCGCTCGGCGAGCGGGGTGACGCGCCGAAGATGTTCGCCCGGACGACGAGTCGTGGCGTTCCTCTCGCGGCGATCGTCGCCTCGGTGCTGTTCGGGTTCGTCGCCGTCTTCTTCAACTACAAGTTCCCGGACTCCGTCTTCCTCTTCCTCGTGAACTCCAGCGGCGCCGTGGCCCTGTTCGTCTGGCTCGTGATCTGCTTCTCGCAGCTGCGGATGCGGAAGATCATCCAGGCCGAGTCGCCGGAGAAGCTGGTCGTGAAGATGTGGCTGTACCCGTATCTGACCTGGGCGACGGCCGCGCTGATCGTCTTCGTGCTCGGTTACATGCTGACCGACACCGAGGGGGAGAGCAGCGGGCGGACGACCGTGCTGCTGTCGCTGCTCGTCGCCGCCCTCGTGGTCGGCGTCGCCTTCCTGAAGGAGGGCCGGGTCAAGGCCAGGGCCCAGGCCGGGGCTACTGCCCCCGCCACCGCCGGGAGCGAAGTCGAGTAGTTCCGCCCGCACGCAGGCAGGCAGAGGGGTCCGCTTCGGCGGGCCCCTCTCCCTTTTCTCCCGCCCCACCGTCACGTACCTCACATCACCGTGAAGCTGTCCTTGACCTTCTCGTACGTCTTCAGGGCAGCCGCCTCGGCCGCGGGCTGGTACCAGGTGTTGATCTGGTACGACTTCCCGCTCTCGTCGAAGCCCAGGAGCCGGGCGTGCCAGGGGGTGCCCTGGAGGGTGAAGGTGTACTCCCATACGACCGCCGGCCGGCCTCGGAACGTCGTCTCCTCAAGGCGGATCTTGCTGTAGTCCCGGCCCTGGTGGGCGTTCCGTTCGGAAGTCCGCCAGGTGTCCATCAGGTCGCCGCGGGCCAGGGAGGACTTGGCGACGAGCTCCTGGCTGCCGTCGGGTGACGTGTAGTGCACCTCCGCTCCCGTCTTCACATCCCGCCGCCAGCCCTTGGGTGTCGCCCACGCGAAGCCTCCGGCCTCCTGGTGCGCGCCCGGGGGCAGGCTCGGGGGCCTGAACGTCCCCTCGACGGTGGGCGCCGCCGAGGCACTCGAACCGGAGCCGAAGCCTGATCCTGAGCCGGAAGCGGACCCGGAGTCGGCTCCGGCGCTCGAACCGGCGACCGGGGACGGCTCGGGCGAGGAGCCGCCTGCCTGGTGGTCGCCGTCGTGCGAGCCGGGGGCCGCCGCCAGCACGATCGCGAGGACCGTGGCCCCGACGACGACACCCACGGCGGCGACCGCGCCGGTGCGGCGACCCGTCCATCCCGCCCGACCACCGGGCGGCAGGCCCCGTCGACGGGTCGGCGACGGGTTCGGGGCGAGGTTGCGTTCCGTCACCGCGGCGGACCGGGAGAGCGCGATTCCGGAGCGTGGGGGTGAGATTCCCGGCGGGCCGGGGGAAGGCGGTTCGGAGCCCGACTCCGAGCGCATCTCCGAGGCCGCTTCGCTGGAGGTATCGGAGAAGACGGAGAAGACATCGGCGGAGGAGGCATCGGTGGAGGCGTCCGTCGCCTCAGACGCGCCAGCGGCGCCAGGGGCGTCGGGGGCGTCGGGGGCGTCGGGCGGGTGGGGCGACCTGGTGGCATTCAGGAGTACGCGAGTCGGCGACTCCCGCAGCGGCAACTCCCCCACGTCCGGGATCGGTTCCGGCACCCGATCCCACGTTGCCCCCTCGACCTCCTCGACCTCCTCGAACCCCTCGACCTCCTCGGCCCCTTCGATCCCCTCCGCCTGCTCGCCGACCCGCTCCGCCGCCGCGCTCGCGCTCCCCTCTCCCCCGGCCACCGTCAACGTCGGTGTGGGCGTGGGAGTGGGCGTAGGCGTGTGCGCGGGCGGCGGGAAGGCTATGCGCTCGAGGGTGGATTCCAGGTCGGTGAGGGTGGGTCGGGCTGTGGGTTCCTTCGCCAGGAGGGCGGTGAGGATGTCGTACAACGGGCCCGCGTTGGAGGGGAGTCGGGGCTCCTCGTAGAGGACCGCGTGCAGGGTCGCCAGGGTGGCGTCCCGGGAGAAGGGGGAGTGGCCGGCCAGGGCGGCGCAGAGCGTCGCGCCCAGGGACCACACGTCGGAGGGCGGGCCCTGCGGGTGGCCCGAGATGCGCTCGGGGGCCATGTAGTCGGGGGAGCCGACCAGCATGCCGACCATGGTCAACGCCTTCGTGTCCTGGATCGCGGCGATGCCGAAGTCGGTGAGGACGATCCGTCGGATGCCGGTCTCCCCGTTGCCCACGCCTCCCCGGTCTCCTGTGCTCCCCCACCCTCCCGCGTGCCCCGAGCTTCCCGCGTGCCCCGTACCTCCCACGTGCCCCGCGCTCCCGGCGCTCTCGGCGCCCTCCGCGCTCCTGGCACCCTCCGCGCTCCTGGCGCTCCCCCCGCCTTCCACCAGCACATTGCCCGGTTTGATGTCGCGGTGGAGCACTCCCCTCGCGTGCACCTGGCGCAGTGCCGTGACCAGGCCCAGGCCGATCCGGGCGGTTTCGCGTGGGCCCAGTGGGCCTTCCTCGGCCATGATCCGTTCGAGGGAGCGGCCGGCCACCAACTCCATGACGATCCAGAGGCGTTCGCCCTCGTCCACGACGTCGTAGACGCGCACCACGTGAGGATGGTCGATACGGGCGGTGGCCCTGGCCTCGCGCAGGGTGCGTTCGCGGCGGGTGCGGGTGTCCTCCGAGTCAAGGCCGTCGATGCGCATTTCCTTGACCGCGACCTGCCGGTCGAGAACCTCGTCGATGGCTCGCCACACGCGCCCCATTCCCCCCTGGCCGATAATCTCGACCAGCCGGTAGCGCCCCGTCACCAGTAACCCGGAGAAACCGCCACTCCCGGAATTCCCCGTGTTCCCCGTATTCCCCGGACCCCCCGCATTCCCGGTATCCCCCACGTTCCCCGGATTCTCTGTGTTTCCCGCATTTCCCGGCAATCCGCTGCACCCCCTCCATTGCCCGGCCCCGGAACACAATAGTCACACTTACTGCCCTATCAGCATAGTGTGGAGAAATCTTGTGGTACCTCTTCCAGTACTGCGAATTCAGGCGCAGCCAAGGGGGGCGAACATGAGTTCTCGTCATACGACGACCGTCGCCGGATCGCTGCTCGTGGCATCTTTCTCGGCGGTGTTGATCCTTTCCTTCCCTGCCGGGGCGGACGATCAGGGGCCGGGGAGCGGCAAGGGGGGAAAGCCCGTCGACGAGGCACCCGCGGGCGTCAAGACGACGACGACACTGCCGGAGCGGATCTCGGTCGACAACAGTTCCGGGAAAACGGCGATCACCGCCACGGTGAAGAACGAGGGGAACAAGGAGAGCGGACAGATAAGGCTTTTGGTCGTCGGTTTCGACGGCCTTGCGGTCAAAAGCGTTCAGGGGTGCGACGCCATCGCGGAGAAAGATCTTCCGGAAGGATCCAACAGCGGTTTCTCCTGCCCCATCGACAGTCTCGCGGCCGGGGCGTCGAAGTCGTACGCCGTCGACGCGACCTTCGACCTGAGCAAGACCGGCAAGATCTGTCTGCCCGTCCAGACCGCCGACGGGAAGAAGACGTTCTGGCAGCAGGGCCCGGTGCCGTTCGGTACGACGAACCCGTCGCCGAACGCGCCCGCCACCCCGCTGCTCCTCGGCACCGACAACACGCCGGTGGGTCCCGGCGGCGACGAACTGCCCAAGACGGGTGTCGGACGGGACGTGTTGCCGCTCGGCGCGGCCGGAGCCGCACTGCTCGCGGCGGGCGCGGCCGGACTGTGGTGGTCCCAGCGGCGGCCGGAGCGGCGGGAGAACTGACCGGGCCCACGCGAAAGGGGTTCGCCGTCAGTCTGAGGGCGGTTACTCCTTGACGAGCTTCCAGGCGGTCGGGAGCAGGCCCATCGCCAGGGCCGCCTTGACGGCGTCGCCGATCAGGAAGGGCGTGAGGCCGGCCGCGATCGCGGCGGAGGCGCTCATGTCGGCGGCGTAGGCCAGGTACGGGACGCCGACGAGGTAGATGATCGCCTCGCCCAGCAGCATCGTGCCCGCCATGCGCGGCACGGAGCGGTCGGCGCCCCGGCGGGCCAGGGCGCCCACGGCGGCGGTCGCGAGGATCATGCCGAGGATGTAGCCGAAGGAGACGGACACACCGGAGCTGCCGCCCGCGAACCACGGCACGCCGGCGAGACCGGCCACCGCGTAGACGGCGAGGGAGGAGACCCCGCGACGGACGCCGAGGGTGGTGCCGACGAGCAGCGCGGCGAAGGTCTGGCCCGTCACCGGGACCGGGGAGCCGGGGACCGGGACCGCGATCTGGGCCGCGAGGCCGGTGAGCGCGGCACCGCCGAGCACGAGCGCGATGTCCCGGACACGGGAAGCGGGGAGAAGGTCGGCGAGGACCTTTCCGGGACGAGCGGGGGTGACGGCGGCGGTGCTCATGGGGACTCCGCGAGATCGGGACGGACGGGACACGGCGACGCTATCCCAGGGGGCTCGGGGCGATCACCGTCCGCGGTCGACAAACGGTCGAACCCGAGGTTGGTGGGCTCCTGACAAAGGGTGGGGGTTACACGCGGTACGAGGTGACCCTGGTCACTGAGGTGGAGTGGTTCGCGATACGCGGGTGTCCCGGGCGGTCTCTGTAGGGTTTCGCCAATCGACCGACGGGCCGTCTCGCCCGTCGGTCGCCATCTGGGCAGGGCCGACCCCCTTTGCTAGCTTCGAGCCATGGTTGCCCAGGCCCAGGCCCTGAACTTCTCGTCGCGTCGCCATGTCGACCTGCGACGCGTGGGCGCGGCCGCCTGTCGCCCTCCGGTGTGAGGCGGGCGGAGCCGATCATCCGGCGCGCCGCGCTCCACAGACGGCGCAGTGTCGGACCGGCTCCCGACTTCCGAGGAAGTTCCCCATGCCCCGTACCGCGGCTCCTCCCGCCCCGCCCTCCCCCGTCACCCGGGTCGCCGACAGCGACCGGCGGCGTACCAGCGCCAGTGTGATCCTGCGGTCCGTGCTGGAGCACGGGCCGGTCGCGCGCTCCACCATCGCCCGGCTCACCGGGCTGTCCCCCGCTTCCGTCACCGACCACTGCGCCCGGCTCACCGGGCTCGGGCTGCTCCGGGAGGCGGCGGCGCCCCGGCGCAGCAACGGGGTGGGCAGGCCGCATGTTCCCGTGGATCTGGACGACTCGCGGTTCGTGGTGGGCGGGGTGCATGTGGCGGTGCCTTACACGACCGTGTCGCTGCTGGATCTGCGCGGCCGGGTGGTGGCACGGCGGGAGTTGAAGCACCGAGGCCGCCTCGAACCGTCCGGGGTGCTGGCGCGGGCCGCCGACGGGCTCGGCGCGCTGCTGGGGGAGGCCCCCGGCTGCCGGGCCCTCGGGGTGGGGGTCGCCGTGGGTGGCTGGGTGGACCGCGATTCGGGAACCGTCGTCGAGCATCCGCTGCTGGGGTGGCGGGACGTGCCGGTGCGGGAGACGGTCGGCGCGCGGACCGGGCTGCCGGTCCAGGTGGACGGACACGCCCGTGCGCTGGTCAACGCGGAGCGGCTGTTCGGGCAGGCGCGCGGCGACCTGAGCGTGCTGCATCTGTTCGTCGGGAACGTGGTCGACGCGGCGTTCGCCACGAACGACGAGGTGCACCACGGGCCGCGTTCGCAGGCCGGTGCCATCGCGCATCTGCCGTTGGCCGGCGGTACGGAGCCCTGTGCCTGCGGCCGGGTCGGCTGCCTCCAGGTGGAGCTGAGCGAGCGGACGTTGTGCCGGCGGGCCCGGCAGGCCGGGGTGATCGACGGGGTGAACCCGATGCACGTGGTCGCCGCGGCGGACGCCGGGAACCCGTCGGCGGTACGGCTGTTGCGGGAGCGGGCGCGGATGGTGGGCCGGGCGGCCGGGCTGCTGCTGGACGTGCTCAATCCGGAGCGGGTCGTCGTCACCGAGGTGGGCGTGCTGTTCCGGGAGGACTGCCTCGCCGCGCTGCGCGACGAGGTCGGGGCGGGGCGCTCCGCCGCCGTCTCGCCGAGCAGCTTCCCCGACTCCGTGCTGGCCGTGGCGGGCGGGGCGGTGGCGCTGGACGTGCTCTACCGGGATCCGCTGGCCTCGTCCCGGCCGCGTGCCGCGGGCGTCCCACCTGAGCCGAGTTAATTCAGAACCTCCGAATGTTGACAGGCCCCACACGTGGACAGGAACATCTTTCTCATGAGCTGTCGCACTTTCTGTTGCTGACGCCCCGGCGCGCCGGGAGCGCGCCCTTCTCCTGCCTTTAGCCGCAGGATTCGTTTCGGTCTTGTTGCAGATTCCTTGCGGACTTGCACCGGGTTTATTGCCGGTTTCTCTCGATTCCGCAAGCCCTTGCCGCCTCTGCCACGCCCGCTTTCCTCCGCCCGCTTTCCTCTGCCGGCTTCCACCTGCCTTGTCTCCGTTTTCCCCTGGGGGTTCTCCCGTGCCTGTTTCCCGTACGTCCGGTGTCGACCGGCGTCTCTTCCTCGCCTCGCTGCTGGGCGCCGCCGCCGGTGTCGCCGGGCTCAGCGGCTGCGCCGAGAGCAGTGCCGCCACCGGTGGCGAGGGTGCCTCCACGGCCCCGCTCGCCGACAAGGTGCCCGCCGGCACGAGTCTGAAGATCGCCTCCTACCAGGGCGCGCAGCAGTTGCAGCTGAAGCTGGCGAAGCTGCCCGAACTGCCCTTCACGGTGTCGAACTGGCTGAACATCGGGGCCGGTCCCGACGTCATCAACGCCTTCCGTGCGAAGTCCCTGGACGTCGCCAACAACGCGGGTATTCCGCCGATCCAGGCGCATTACCAGGGCTTCGACGCGAAGATCGTCGCGATCAACATCACCCGCAAGCCGAACTACGTCTTCGCCACCAAGCCGGGCAGCGACATCAGGACCGTGGACGACTTCCGCGGAAAGAAACTGGCGTTCTCGCAGGGGCAGGCGCAGGGCGTCGTCCTGCTGCGGGCGCTGAAGAAGGCCGGCCTGAAGTACGACGATGTGAAACTGGTCCCGCTGACCAGCAACCAGTTCCTCACCGCTCTTCAGTCGGGCCAGGTGGACATCGCCCCGCTCGGCAACACCCAGTCGCCCGCCTACCTCAAGCAGTACGAGTCCAAGGGCGCCCGCATCATCACCACCGACGTCGTCGACCTGCTCAGCCTGCTGTGGGCGCCGGCGTCCGTGCTGAACGACAAGGCGAAGGCCGCCGCCGTCGCCGCGTACATCCCGCAGTGGGCGCAGGGCCTGGTGTGGAGCTACGAGAACCCGGACGTCTGGAACGAGAAGTTCTACGTCAAGACGCAGAACCTGACCCTCGACCAGGCCCGGTCGATCACCGCGCTCGCCAACAAGCCGCTGTTCCCGCCGAGTTGGGACGAGGCCATCAAGTGGGAGCAGGAGACCGCGGACCTTCTCGCGGAGGGCGGCTTCGTGAAGAAGTTCGACGTCTCCTCGCTGTTCGACCACCGCTTCGAGGGCATCGCCGCCAAGTCCGTGGCAGCCGAGTACCGGAGTTGACCGTCATGACCACCAGTGCAAGCACGAGTACGACCACCACCGGCACGACCACGACCACGGTGCCCGCCGTCGCCGTCGCCGTCGACGCCGCCGACGGGTCTCGGGTCCGCCGCCGACAACGACGACGCCGTGGACTGGCTCCCGGCAAACCGTGGCCCGCCTCCCGGCTCGTCGGACCGCTGCTGCTCATCGTCCTGTGGGCCGCCGCCTCGGCCGCCGGGCAGCTGGACACCGGGGCGATCCCCGCGCCCTGGACGGTGCTGAGGACCGGCGTGAACCTGTGGACCGACGGGACGCTGACCACCGACGTCCTCACCTCGCTGGAACGCGCCGCCTACGGCTTCGCGATCGGCCTGACCGCCGGGGTGACGCTCGCGCTGGCCTCGGGTCTCACCCGGTCCGGGGAGGCCCTGATCGACGGGACCGTGCAGCTCAACCGGGCGATCCCGACCCTCGGTCTGATCCCGCTGTTCATCCTCTGGCTGGGCATCGGCGAGACCTTCAAGATCGCGATCATCGCCATCGTCGTCTACATCCCGATCTACCTCAACACACATGCCGCACTGTCCGGCATCGACCACCGGTTCGTCGAACTCGCCGAGGTCCAGGGCCTGTCGAAGGTCCAGTTCATCCGGCAGATCGTGATCCCCGGCGCCCTGCCCGGATTCTTCGTGGGACTCCGGCTCGGAGTGACCGGCTCCTGGCTGGGACTGGTGGTCCTGGAGCAGATCAACGCCACCAGCGGTCTCGGTTACCTGATGTTCCAGGCCCAGAACTACGGCCAGTCGGACGTCATCCTCGTCGGCCTCCTCATCTACGGCGTCTTCGGTCTCCTCTCCGACAGCGCGGTCCGTCTCATCGAACGGAGGGTGCTGTCGTGGCGCCGCACACTGAGCAGCTGACCCGCTCCGCCGCCGTCCAACTGCGCGGCCTGACAAGGTCGTTCGAGGCCCGCACGGTCCTCGACGGCATCGACCTGGACATCCCCGCCGGTCAGTTCGTGGCCCTTCTCGGGCACAGCGGGTCCGGCAAGAGCACCCTGCTGCGGGCGGTTGCCCACCTCGACCACGAGGTCGTCGGCAGCGGGCAGCTCACGGCCCCGGAGCGGGTGTCGGTGGTCTTCCAGGACTCCCGGCTGCTGCCCTGGCGGCGGGTGCTGGACAACGTACTGCTGGGTCTTGACGGCAAGGAGGCGGAGCAGAGGGGCCGCGAGGCCCTCGCCGAGGTGGGACTGAAGGGCCGCGAGCGGGCCTGGCCCAACGAGCTGTCCGGCGGTGAGGCGCAGCGAGCCGCACTGGCCCGCTCGCTGGTCCGCGAACCCGAACTCCTCCTCGCGGACGAGCCGTTCGGGGCGCTGGACGCCCTGACCCGGATCAAGATGCACACCCTGCTGCGCGAGCTGTGGGAGCGCCACCGGCCTTCCGTGCTGCTCGTCACCCATGACGTGGACGAGGCGATCGTGCTCGCCGACCGGGTCCTCGTCCTCGACCACGGCCGTATCGGCCTCGACCTGACCATCGACCGCCCGCACCCGCGCTCGTACCGGGACCCGCTGCTCGGCGAGTACCGCGAACGGCTGCTCGCCGCCCTGGGCGTCACGGAGGACCACAAGTGACCACGGCTCACCCCGGACGACAGCTCCACCTCAACGCGTTCCTGATGAACACCGGCCACCACGAGGCGTCCTGGCGGCTCCCGGAGAGCGACCCGTACGCCCACGTGGAACTGGACCACTACGTCCACCTGGCCCGGATCGCCGAACGCGGCACCTTCGACTCCCTGTTCCTCGCCGACGGCCCGCAGCTCTGGGGCAACATCGCCCAGCGCCCGGCCGGCGCCCTGGAGCCGCTCACCCTGCTGACCGCGCTGGCGACGGCCACCCGGCACATCGGCCTCATCGCCACCGCCTCCACGTCCTACAACTCCCCCTACAACCTGGCCCGTAAGTTCGCCTCGCTCGACATCATCAGCGGCGGCCGGGCGGGCTGGAACATCGTCACCACCGCAGGCGCCGAGGCCGCCCGCAACTTCGGTCTGGACGCCGAGCCCGCGCACGCCGAGCGCTACGCCCGCGCCGGTGAGTTCCTCGACGTGGCCCTGAAGCTCTGGGACAGCTGGGAGGACGACGCGATCGTCGCCGACAAGGCGGCCGGCGTCTGGGGCGACGACACGAAGGTCCACCCGCCTCGGCACCAGGGCAGGTACTTCAGTGTCGAGGGCGCCCTCAACGTCCCGCGTTCCCCGCAGGGTTACCCACTGCTGGTGCAGGCCGGGTCGAGCGAGGACGGCAAGACGTTCGCGGCCCGGTACGCGGAGGCGGTGTTCACCGCGCAGCAGACGCTCGCCGACGCGCAGGCCTTCTACGCCGACCTCAAGTCCCGTACCCGGCAGGCCGGCCGGGACCCCGAGCACATCAAGGTGCTGCCCGGGATCGTCCCGGTGATCGGCTCGACGGAGGCCGAAGCCCGGGCGAACGAGCAGGTCCTCGAGGACCACATCGTGCACACGCACGGCGTCCAGCGGCTGGAGCAGCTGCTCCAGCTGGAGCCGGGCGCCCTGGAGCTGGACGCGGAGCTGCCCGCCGATCTGCCGCCGGAGAGCGCGATCGAGGGCGCCAAGAGCCGCTACACCCTCGTGGTGGAGCTGGCCCGGCGCGAGCGGCTCACCGTGCGGCAGCTGATCGGGCGGCTCGGCGGCGGGCGCGGGCACCTCACCTTCGCGGGCACGCCCGAGCAGGTCGCCGACGCGATCGAGAGCTGGTTCACCCAGGGCGCCGCCGACGGGTTCAACATCATGCCCGCGGTGCTGCCCTCGGGTCTGGACGCCTTCGTCGACCACGTCGTGCCGATCCTGCGCGCCCGCGGCCTGCTGCGCCGCGAATACGGCCCGCGCACGACCCTGCGCGAGCGGTACGGCCTGCCGCGCCCCGCCAACCAGTACGTGAACGCCCCCGCACCCGTCCTCGTCTGACCCTCGCCCGAAAGGAACCTCCCATGAGCATCGAGATCCGCAAGGTCACCGCGAACATCGGCGCCCAGGTCTCCGGCGTCGACATCGCGAAGCCCCTCGACGAGGAGACCTCCGCGGCCCTGCGCGAGGCGCTCAACGTCCACAAGGCCCTGGTCTTCGACGACGTGAACCTGGACGACGCGGGCCAGCAGGCCTTCGTCCGCCACTTCGGCGACCTCACCACCGCCCACCCGACCGTGCCGGCCGTCGACGGCGCCCCGAACGTGCTGCCGGTCGACAGCGAGCGCGGCCGCGCCGCCAACCACTGGCACACGGACGTCACCTTCGTCCTCAACCCGCCGCAGGCCAGCACCCTGCGCAGCCTGGTCCTCCCGCCGTACGGCGGCGAGACCCTGATCACCAGCTCGGCGGCGGCCTACCGTCAGCTGCCGGAGCCGCTCAGGCAGCTCGCCGACACCCTGTGGGCCGAGCACACCAACGACTACGACTACGCGGTGCCGGAGGAGACGGTCGACGAGGCACAGGCCGCCGCGCGCGCCCAGTTCACCTCGATCAAGTTCCGCACGGTCCACCCGGTGGTCCGCGTGCACCCGCTGACCGGGGAGCGCGGACTGTTCATCGGCGGGTTCGCGCAGCGCATCGTGGGACTGTCGCCGGGCGAGTCCCGCAAGATCCTCGACCTGCTCCAGTCGTACGTCACCCGGCCGGAGAACATCCTGCGCCACCGCTGGTCGGAGAACCAGCTGGTCCTGTTCGACAACCGCATCACGCAGCACTACGCGGTCGACAACTACGACGGCCGGCCCCGCCGGCTGCACCGGGTGACGGTCGCTGGTGACATCCCGGTCGGCATCGACGGCAAGGAGAGCTACTCGATCGAGGGCGACGCGGCGCACTACACCTCCGTAGCGGCCAACGCCTCCGTAGCGGCCTAGACACACCGCGTATCCGGTCCGTCCGGATGGTGGGCAGCCCCTCCGCCCGAGCGGAGGGGCTGCCCAGACTGTGGGCGTTTTGCCCATCTCACGCATTGGACGAGCCGCGCCCATGCCCAGCAGCACCACCGTCGGGACTCCGCCGGGGCCGGACGTCACCCTGTCCCACGGCCTCAAACAGCGCCATCTGTCGATGATCGCCCTCGGTGGTGTCATCGGCGCCGGTCTCTTCGTCGGCTCGGGCGCGGGTATCGCCGCCGCCGGTCCGTCGATCGTCCTCGCCTACGCCCTCTCCGGCCTGCTCGTGATGCTGGTGATGCGCATGCTGGGCGAGATGTCGGCCGCGTATCCCTCGTCGGGCTCGTTCTCCGCGCACGCCGAGCGGGCCTTCGGCCCCTGGGCGGGCTTCGCCGTGGGGTGGGCCTTCTGGGTCCTGCTCTGCACGGCCGTCGGCCTGGAGGGCATCGGCGCCGCGAAGATCGTCACGGGCTGGCTGCCGGGCACCCCCGAGTGGGCCTGGGTGGCGCTGTTCATGCTCCTGTTCTGCGGGACGAACCTTGCCGCCGTGAAGAACTTCGGCGAGTTCGAGTTCTGGTTCGCGGCCCTGAAGGTCGGCGCCATCACCCTGTTCCTGGTGCTGGGCGTGCTGGCCGTGGCCGGCCTCCTGCCGGGCACGGACTCCCCGGGCACATCCCATCTGGGCGAGTTCTTCCCGCACGGCGGCGAGGGCCTGGTCGTCGGCCTGCTCGCGTCCGTCTTCGCGTACGGCGGCCTGGAGACGGTCACCATCGCCGCCGCCGAGTCGGAGAACCCGGTCCGGGGCGTGGCGAGCGCGGTCCGTACGGCGATGTGGCGCATCGCGCTGTTCTACGTCGGCTCCATGGCCGTCATCGTCACGCTCGTACCCTGGGACGCGAAGGCGGTCGTCGAGCAGGGCCCCTACGTCGCCGCTCTCGACCGTCTCGGCATCCCGGGGGCCGGCCAGGTCATGAACGTGGTGGTGCTGGCCGCGCTGCTCAGCGCCATGAACGCCAACGTCTACGGCTCCTCGCGGATCGCGTACTCGCTGGTGGAGCGGGGCCACGGCCCGAAGGCACTGGGCCGGGTGTCGGGCGGCGCGCCCCGGGTCGCGGTGCTCGTCTCCTGTGTCTTCGGCTTCGGTTGTGTGCTGCTCAGCTACTGGCGTCCGGACGATGTGTTCCCCTGGCTGCTGAACATGATCGGCGCGGTGATCCTGGTCGTCTGGATCTTCATCGCGCTCTCCCAGCTGCGGTTGCGCGGCCGGCTGGAGCGGGAGGCGCCCGAACGGCTGACCGTCCGGATGTGGGCGTTCCCGGTGCTCACCTGGGTCGCGTTGGCGGGGATGGCGGGGATCCTCGTCCTGATGGCCCGGGAGCCGGGTACCCGGGTACAGCTGTACTGGTCGGGCGGGATGACGGCGTTCCTGGCGGCCGTGGGGTACGCCCGGCAGCGGCAGCAGAACGGGCGGGCCACGGACTGACCTGCCCGGCCCGCTCCCTCTCCCCTCACTCTCTCCCTCCCCTCTCCCCTCACTCTCTCCCTCCCCTCTCCCCTAGGCCCCGTCCCCTCGGCCCTCACGCCCCTCGGCCCTCGGCCCTCACGCGAAAGACGCGTGGGGGCCTTTTCGTTGCCGCCACGCTCGGCGCGCTTGCCCGGAACCCCCTTCTTGTTGCTAGCCTGCACTTGCAAGTTACTTGCAATAAGAGGTTCGAGGGGATCCCGCATGCCCGTCTACACGCTGCCCGAACTGCCCTACGACTACTCCGCGCTCGCCCCCGTGATCAGCCCGGAGATCATCGAGCTGCACCACGACAAGCACCACGCGGCCTATGTGAAGGGCGCCAACGACACGCTGGAGCAGCTGGCCGAGGCGCGGGACAAGGAGCAGTGGGCGGCGCTGAACGGCCTGGAGAAGAACCTGGCCTTTCACCTCTCCGGCCACATCCTGCACAGCATCTACTGGTCCAACATGACCGGCGACGGCGGCGGTGAGCCCTTGGCGGCGGACGGCGTCGGCGACCTCGCGGACGCGATCACCGAGTCGTTCGGCTCGTTCGCCGGTTTCAAGGCCCAGCTGACCAAGGCGTCCGCGACGACACAGGGTTCCGGCTGGGGCGTCCTCGCCCACGAGCCGCTCAGCGGCCGGCTGATCGTCGAGCAGGTCTACGACCACCAGGGCAACGTCGGCCAGGGTTCCGTGCCGATCCTCGTCTTCGACGCCTGGGAGCACGCCTTCTACCTCCAGTACAAGAACCAGAAGGTCGACTTCATCGAGGCCATGTGGGCCGTCGTGAACTGGCAGGACGTGGCCCGGCGGCACCAGGCCGCGAAGTCCCGCGCGGACGTACTGCTGCTCGCCCCCTGAGGCGCCGTGAAGCGTCCTGCCTCGTGATCGTCTTCTCACCCTTCACGGCGGCAGGCGGAGTGAAGGATCGGCCCCGCGAGGACCTGACTCGCGGGGCCGATCCCGTGTACGCCGTTCCCGTACGCCCGGGCGGGGGCTTCCGCAAGGGCGATGTTCCGGGTGACAGTGGCCCGCATGGGTCTTCCGAAGAGGCGTTGTCCCAACTGCGGTGACACCGAACAGCACTTCCGGCACCTGCACGGCCCCGAGCGGGCCTTCGCCCTGACGCAGACGCAGGTGCTGGTGCACCGGGCGGATCTCGACAAGTACCGGCGCTGTACCCGCGAAGGCTGTGTGCGGGTGCAGTCCTACTTCAACTGGCGGTCCGGCTTCGACCTCCCGGAGGAGTTCCGGACGTCTCCGCAGCCGGCCGCCTAGGGGAGATCCCCCGGCCCCGTCGGGGGATCTCCCCACCCTCCGGGTCCACCGATCGGTGGACGGGAAGTTCAACCGGGCACCTCTGTCCGCCAACTGCCCTGGCCGGACAGGCTTTTGGGCATGAACTCACTCACTGTGCGCATCGCGCGTTCCAGCGCGCGGCACCCCTGGCGGGCGCTCGTCGGCTGGCTGGTCTTCGTGGCGCTCTGCCTGGCGGCCGGCAGCGCCGTCGGGATGAACAGCGCGAGGACGGCCGACTACCGGGTCGGCGAGGCCGGCCGGGCCGAGGCCATGGCGGCCGAGGGGCAGCTGGAACGCAGATCCGCCGAACAGGTGCTGATCTCCGCGCGGTCGGGCACCCTCGGCACCGAGGCGGCCCGCGCCGCCGTCCGGGATCTCACCGTCCGGATGGAGCGGCTGCCCGAGGTCGCCGAGGTGGCCGCGCCGGTCCGCTCCGCCGACGGCCGGATCCTCATGGTCGAGGTGGCGCTGCGGGGCGAGGAGCGGGACGCCAAGGACAAGGTCGACGCGCTCACCGCGCAGACCACGGCCGTCCAGCGAGCCCACCCGGAGCTGCTGCTCCAGGAGACCGGCAGCCCCTCCATCAGCAAGGGCGTCGACGAACAGCGCGGCGCCGACCTCGCGCTCTCCGAGAAGATCACGCTGCCGGTCACGCTGCTGACCCTGCTGGTCGTGTTCGGCTCGCTCACCATGGCCGCCGTACCGCTGCTGCTCGCACTGTCGTCGATCGCGGCGGCCGTCGGCCTGTCGATGGTGGCCTCGCACGTCTCCCCCGACACCGGGGTCGGCACGAACGTCATCCTGATGATCGGCCTCGCCGTCGGCGTCGACTACACGCTCTTCCATCTGAAGCGGGAGCGCGAGGAGCGGGCCCGCTCCGGGGGGCGGCTGAGCTCGCAGGCCCTGGTCGAGCTGGCGGCCGCCACCTCGGGCCGGGCGGTGATGGTCTCCGGGTTCGCGGTCGTCGCCTCCACCGCCACGCTGTACCTGGCCTCGGACGTCATCTTCTCCTCGCTCGCCACCGGCACGGTGGTGGTCGTCCTGGTCGCGATGGCCAGCTCCCTGACGGCGCTCCCCGCGCTGCTGACGGTGCTGGGGAAGCGGGCGGAGCGCAGGGCCGCGCGCCGGGCGGAGCGGGGCAGGCCCGTCCGCCGCCCCCGAGGCGGAAGCGGCGGAAGGGGCGAGAGCGGCGGCCGGGTCTGGACCGCGCTGCTGCGCCCCGCCGCCCGGCACCCCCTCGCCACCCTCGGTGTCTCCGTCCTCGCCCTGCTCGCACTCGTCGTCCCGCTGGCGGGCCTGCACATCACGGAGATGAGCCGGGACACCCACTCCCGAGAGATCCCCGCCATGCGGGTGTACGACCGGCTCAACGAGGCGTTCCCGCAGCACCGGGTCACCCACCAGGTGGTCGTACGCGCCGACGCCGGACGGGCCGCCGAGGTCGCCGGGGCCCTGGACGCACTGACCCGGCTCACGGACGCCGACCCCCTGTTCAGCGGCACGCCCCGGCTCCGCACCTCCGCGGACCACCGTGTCAGCACCCTCGAACTGCGCGTGCCGTACCTCGGCGACTCCGACCAGGCCCACGACTCGCTCGACCACCTGCGCCACGACTACCTGCCCGCCACCGTCGGCCGGATCGCCGGCGCCGAGTACGGCGTCAGCGGTGACGTGGCCCGGTACACCGACTATCCGGCGCACCAGAACGGCAAACTGCCGCTCGTCCTCGGGGCGTTGCTGCTGGTGACCTTCCTGATGACGCTGTACGCGTTCCGTTCCGTCGTCCTCGGACTGATCGGCGTGATGCTGAACCTGCTGTCGGCGGCGGCCGCGCTCGGGCTGCTGGTCCTCGTCTTCCAGCACACCTGGGCCGAGGGGCTGCTGGACTTCCGCTCCACCGGGTCGATCGGGTCGCGGGTCCCGCTGTTCCTGTTCGTGATCCTCTTCGGACTCTCCATGGACTACCAGGTGTTCGTCGTCAGCAGGATCCGGGAGGCCGTGCTCGCGGGCACCCCGACCCGGCAGGCGGTGCTCGACGGGGTCCGCCGGTCGGCGAGCGTGGTGACCAGCGCGGCGGTCGTGATGACGACGGTGTTCGTGAGCTTCGTCTTCCTCCACATCATCGAGATGAAGCAGATCGGGTTCGTGCTCGCGGCGGCCGTCCTGCTGGACGCCTTCGTCGTACGCATCCTGATCCTGCCGTCGGCGATGCTGCTGCTGGGCGAGCGGAGCTGGTGGCCGGCGCGACCGGACCGGGGGACGGCGGAGCCGGGGGCCCAAGTGACCCCCGGGCGGCCGGTGGTCGACGTACGTTGATCGGTATGACCGCTCTCGCCGGGCCCTCCGCCGACGCCTTCTGGGCCACCTCCCTGCGCCGCTGGAACGCGGTGTGCTGGGTGCTGTTCGCGGCGATGGCCGTCGGGATCACCGCCCTTGGCCGGCCCGGCGGGGGCATGTACGAGGCGCTCGCGCTGCTGGGCGGCGTGGTGCTGTGCTACGCGGTCCTCGACCGCTTCCCTGACAACCCCGTGGTGCGGCCGCACGGCTATCTCACGGTGCTGGTGCTCTCGCTCGGCGGGCTGGCGTATCTGCGGACCAGCTACGCGGCGCTGTTCATGGTGACGCTGCCGCACTACTGGATGTTCGGGCGGACCCCGAGGATCTCGATGGCTTTCCTGGGGCTCGCCACCGCCTCGACACTGCTGGGCAGTTGGCTTCTGCAGGGCTGGTCGGCGGAGTTCCTCGGCGAGACGGCCGTATCCACCCTCATCGTCGTCGCGGTGGGGGTGCTGATCGGGCTGTGGGCGCACTCGGTGGTCGCGCAGAGCACCGAACGGGCGCGGCTCATCGAGGAGTTGGAGCGGACGCAGGCGCAGCTCTCCGCGGCGCACCAGCGGCAGGGCGCGGCGGACGAACGGGAGCGGCTGGCGCGCGAGATCCACGACACCCTCGCGCAGGGCTTCGCGTCGATCGTGGTGCTGGCGGAGGCGGCCCGCGCCGGGATGGCGGCCGATCCGGGGCGCAGCGCCCATCAGTTGCGGTCGATCGAGTCGACGGCCCGCGAGAACCTGGCGGAGGCACGGGAGTTGGTGGGCTCGGGCGGGCAGGCGGACGCCGCGGTGGCGGGCTCCGCGGCGCCGGCGCTACGGCGGGTCCTGGACCGTTTCGTCGAGGACACCGGGCTCACCGTGGACGCCGACCTGGCGGACCTCGACTGCGACCAGCGGACCCGGATCGCGCTGCTGCGCTGCACCCAGGAGTCCCTGGCCAATGTGCGCAAGCACGCCCGGGCCTCCACGGTCGGGGTGGTACTGGCCCGGCGGCCCTACGGGGTGGAGCTGGAGATCACCGACGACGGCGCCGGGTTCGTGGTGGAGGAGTCGAGGGGCTTCGGACTGGACGGGATGCGCAAGCGGGTGGCGGAACTGGGCGGACGGCTGACGGTGACCAGCTCGGTCGGGGACGGGACGCGGATCCTGGCGTCGATCCCGCTGGCCCGGGGCGCGGAGGGAGCGGCATGAGCGAGGTGGCGGCGCTGCGGGTCGTCGTGGTCGACGACCACACCGTGATGCGGGCCGGGGTGGTGGCCCTGCTGGCCGGTGAGGACGGCATCGAGATCGTCGGCGAGGCGGGCGACGGCCGCGCCGCCCTCGACCTCGTCGAGCGGCACGACCCCGACGTGGCCCTGGTCGATCTGCGGATGCCGGTACTCGACGGGGTCACCACGACGACCGAGATCGTCGCCCGCCATCCGCGCACCCGGGTGCTGATCCTGACGACGTACGACACGGACGCGGACATCGAGCGCGGGGTGGAGGCCGGCGCCATCGGCTACCTGTTGAAGGACACCACGCGCGAGCAGCTCGTCGACGCGATCCGGGCGGCGGCACGCGGGGAGACGGTGCTCGCGCCCCGGGTCGCTCAGAAGCTGGTGGCCCGGCTGCGGCGCCCGGTCCAGGAGGCGCTCACCGCCCGGGAGACGGACGTCCTCGGCGCGGTCGCCGACGGGCTGACCAACGCCGAGATCGGCCGGCGTCTGGGGATCTCGGAGGCCACCGTCAAGACCCATCTGCTACGCATGTTCGCCAAGCTCGACGTGAACGACCGGACCCGGGCGGTGGTGGTGGCCATGGAGCGGGGGCTGTTGCGCCGGCCGTGACACCGGCCGAGGGGCGCGGCGCCGGGCGTCAGAGCTTGCGGCCGACGCCGCCGTGCTGGCCGATCGGCGGCGGAGGCGTTCCGTCCGGGCGCCACATCGGGACGGACACCACGCCCGGTGGCACCAGTTCGAGGCCCTCGAAGTAGCCCTCGATCTGCTCGACCGGGCGCAGGAAGTACGGGACGGCCCCGGTCTCGTTGTAGGCGTCCTGGGCCTGCTCGTAGGCGGGGTCGGTGCCGCGGGAGCCGTCGTTGACGCAGAGGTGGCTGCCGGAGGGCAGGCCGGACAGCAGGGCGCGGACGAGGTCGCGGGCGCGGTCGTAGCTCTCGACGTGGCCGAGGATGCCGCTGAGGATCAGGGCGGTGGGGCGGCTCAGGTCGAGGGTGCGGCCCGCCGCTTCCAGGATGCGCGCGGGCTCGTAGAGGTTCAGGTCCTCGTAGGCGGTGACACCCTCGGGGGTGGAGGTGAGCAGGGCGCGGGCGTGGGCGAGGACCAGGGGGTCGTTGTCGACGTAGACGATCCGCGACTCGGGCGCGAGGCGCTGGGCGACCTCGTGGGTGTTGTCGACGGTGGGCAGCCCGGTGCCGACGTCGAGGAACTGGCGGATGCCCGCCTCCTCGACCAGGTAACGGATGCCGCGGCCCAGGAAGGCGCGGCTGCTGCGGGCGATGGTGACGATGCCGGGGAAGACGGCGGTGTAGGCGTCGCCGGCCTCCTCGTCCACCGGGTAGTTGTCCTTGCCGCCCAGCCAGTAGTTCCAGATACGGGCCGAGTGCGGTACCGAGGTGTCGATCTCCGTCATGAGGTCCATGGTGCCCCGCGAGTGTGCTCGCGGGGCACCACTGCCGTCACAGGTTGCTGAAGTCCGGGCCCTTGGTCCGGGAGCGCTTGATCTCGTAGAAGCCGGGGACCGAGGCGACGGCGAGGGTGCCGTCCCAGAGGCGGGCGGCTTCCTCGCCCTTCGGGGCGGGGGTGACCACGGGACCGAAGAAGGCGATCTGCTCACCGTCGGGGCCGGGGACGGCGATGACGGGGGTGCCGACGTCCTGGCCGACCTTCTCGATGCCCTCCTTGTGGGAGGCGCGCAGCTGGGCGTCGAACTCGAAGTCCGACTGCTCGGCGTACTCGATCAGGGACGCGGGCAGACCGACGTCCTCGAGCGCGCCGGCGATGGCCTCCACGGTCGGGCCCTCGCCCTTGTTGTGGATGCGGGTGCCGAGCGCGGTGTAGAGGGGGCCGAGGACGTCGGCGCCGTGCAGCTGCCAGGCGGCGGTGACCACGCGCACCGGCTGCCAGGCCTTGACCGCGAGCATCTCGCGGTACTCCTCGGGCAGCTCGTCGAGCTTGTTCTCGTTGAGGACGGCGAGGCTCATCACGTGCCAGCGGACCTCGATGTCACGGACCTTCTCCACTTCCAGCACCCACCGGGAGGTCATCCAGGCCCACGGGCAGAGCGGGTCGAACCAGAAGTCGACGGGGGTCTTCTCCGACATGTCTCTCCTCGAGCAATCCTCATGAGATAAGCCTTTCCCACCTGAACACCGGTGTCCGTGCCGCACATTCCCTGCTGCCCCGCGTCAGGGGCGCGTGGCAGGATCACTCCTGTCCGAAAGCCCATGCTCAAGCACTGAGGGAGTACCGCCGTGCCCGGTGAGAACCTGTCCCGCGACGAGGCCCGGGAGCGGGCCGCCCTGCTGTCCGTCGACGGGTACGACGTGTCCCTCGACATCCGGTCGGCGGTCGGCGACCGGACCGGGGACGAACCTCGCACCTTCCGGTCGGTCACCACGATCCGCTTCCGCAGCAGCGAGCCCGGCGCGTCGAGCTTCGTGGACCTGATCGCGCCGAGTGTGACGTCCGTCTCCCTCAACGGCCGCGACCTCGACCCCGGTGAGGTCTTCGACGGCGCCCGGATCCTGCTGGAGGACCTGGCCGCGGAGAACGAGCTGATCGTCGACGCCCAGTGCGCCTACTCCCGCACCGGTGAGGGCCTGCACCGCTTCGTCGACCCGGAGGACGGCGAGGTGTACCTGTACACCCAGTACGAGCCGGCCGACGCCCGCCGGGTCTTCGCGGGCTTCGAGCAGCCCGACCTCAAGGCCCCGTTCCGCTTCGAGGTACGGGCGCCCGAGGAGTGGGTGGTGTGGAGCAACGGCGCCGGCGAGCGCACCGACGGGGTGTGGCGCTTCGCGGAGACGAAGCCGATCTCGACGTACATCACCTGTGTCGTGGCCGGCCCGTACCACTACGTGACGGACACGTACACGCGCGACCTGGGTGACGGTACGACGCTGGAGATCCCCCTCGGCGCGATGTGCCGCAAGGGCCTGGCGCCCCACTTCGACTCCGCGGACGTCTTCCTCGTCACCAAGCAGGGCCTGGACTTCTTCCACGACCACTTCGACTACCCGTACCCGTTCGGCAAGTACGACCAGGCGTTCGTGCCCGAGTACAACCTCGGCGCGATGGAGAACCCGGGTCTGGTGACCTTCCGCGAGGAGTACATCTTCCGGGGCAAGGTGACGCAGGCGTCGTACGAGGCGCGGGCGAACGTCATCCTGCACGAGATGGCGCACATGTGGTTCGGCGACCTGGTCACCATGGTGTGGTGGGACGACCTGTGGCTGAAGGAGTCCTTCGCCGACTTCATGGGCACGTTCGCGAACGTCGGCGCGACCCGCTTCACCGACGCCTGGATCACCTTCGCCAACCGCCGCAAGGCGTGGGCCTACCGCGCGGACCAGCTGCCCTCCACCCACCCGATCACCGCCGACATCCGCGACCTCCAGGACGCGAAGCTGAACTTCGACGGCATCACCTACGCCAAGGGCGCCTCCGTCCTGAAGCAACTGGTGGCGTACGTCGGCCAGGACGCGTTCCTCGAAGGCGCGCGGCGCTACTTCAAGCGGCACGCGTACGGCAACACGCGCCTCGGTGATCTGCTGTCGGTGCTCGCCGAGACCAGCGGCCGGGACATGGCCGGCTGGTCGCGGTCCTGGCTCCAGACGGCGGGCGTGAACTCGCTGACCCCGCAGGTGCTGCTGGACCCGCAGGGCCGGATCGACGAGCTCGCGGTGGTCCAGGAGGCCCCCGAGGCGTACCCCGAACTGCGGCCGCACCGGGTGGCGATCGGCCTGTACCGCCGCGAGGACGACCGTCTCGTGCGGTACGCGCGCGCCGAGACGGACGTCGACGGTCCGCGCACGGTCGTGACGGAGCTGGCGGGCGCCGAGGCCCCGGAGCTGGTGCTGGTCAACGACGACGACCTGACGTACTGCAAGATCCGCTTCGACGAGACCTCGCTGGCCACGCTGCGCGAGCACCTGGGTGCGATGACGGACCCGCTGGCCCGCGCCCTGTGCTGGTCGGCGCTGTGGAACCTGACCCGGGACGCCCTGCTGCCCGCGCCCGACTTCGTGGACCTGGTGGTGCGGTTCGGGCACCACGAGTCCGACATCGGCGTCCTGCAGATGCTGCACGCGTGGGCGGACTCGGCGCTGATCCACTACGCGCCGCGGTCCTGGCGGCGGACGGGCGAGGAGCTGCTGGCCGGCACCGCGCTGCGGAATCTGCGGGCGGCCGAGCCGGGCAGCGAGCACCAGCTCGCCTGGGCGCGCTTCTTCGCGACGGTGGCCTCCTCCGACGCCGACTTCGAGCTGCTCCGGGGCCTGCTGGACGGCGCGGCGGAGATCGACGGCCTGGAGGTGGACCAGGAGCTGCGCTGGGTGTTCGTGGAGCCGCTGGTCGCGCACGGGTACGTCGACGAGAAGGCGCTGGCGGCCGAACTGGCCCGTGACGACACGGCGTCCGGCAAGCGCCATCAGGTGCGCTGTCTCGCGGCCCGCCCGTCGGCGGCGGTCAAGGCGCAGGCGTGGGCGCAGCTGGTGGAGTCGGACTCGCTGTCCAACGCGCTGGTGGAGGCGACGATCGCGGGATTCGACCGGCCCTCGCAGCGGGAGCTGCTCGTGCCGTACGCGGAGAAGTACTTCGCGTCGATCGAGCGGATCTGGGCCGAGCGGTCGATCCAGATCGCGATGACCGTCGTCAAGGGTCTGTTCCCGTCGCTCCAGGACTCCCCCCGGACGCTGGAGGCGACGGACGCGTGGCTCGCGGCGCACGAGTCGGCGGCCCCGGCGCTGCGCCGGCTGGTGCTGGAGGCGCGCGACGACCTGGCGCGGTCGCTGCGGGCGCAGGCGGGCGGCGGGGAGGCCTGAACCGACCGAGCGCTCAGGCCCTGAGCTTTGGCCATGAATTCCGCTGACGGTCACCGTTACGGAATTCAGGCAATCCGACCCGTAACCCCTGGCTCCCCCATTCGGGACCAGGGGTTTTCGGCGCCTCATCGGCATCCGAACACCCGTCCTTTAGGACGAGCTTGTCCGGATTTGTCGACGGGCGTGTAACAGGGGTTAAGAGACCGGCCGGACGCGGAATCCCCGTTGCATGAACCACCACAACACCCCGCTCCCCCAGGTTCCCTCGGCGTCCCCCCGCCCCGTCCGCCACCTGTCGGACGTACAGCGCCGCGTCACGACGGCGGGCCGGCTCCGCTCGCAGGGCATCGCCGTGGCCGAGGCGAACGAGCAGTGCCGTGCCGACGGCCCCTGGCAGCAGCTCCTCCCCGGTGTGTACCTGCTCCACCCGGGCCCGCCGACCAGCGAGGAGCGGCTGCACGCGGTGCTGATGTACGCGGGCCGCGACACGGCGACGCCGCCGCCCGCGGTGCCGACCCAGCCGGGCGCCGGCGACCCGCACCGGCCGGTGTACAAGGAGGCGATGATCACCGGGCTGGCGGCCCTGAACCTGCACGGGCTCTCGTCCGCTCCCCCGCTGCTGTCCCTGGAGCACATCGACGTCCTGGTCCCGCGGCTGCGCCGGCTGCGCTCGACGGGCTGCGCCCACGTCGTCCGTACGGGCTCCCTGCCGACTCCCGAGCAGGCCACGGGAGTTCCGGTGGCGCCGGTGCCCCGCGCGCTGGCCGACGCGGTGGCCCAGCTGACGGACGCGGGAGTGGTGCAGCGGCTGCTGTCGGAGGCGGTACGCGGGGGCCACTGCGAACCGACCGCGGTGGTGCGGGAGTTGAACAACGCCAAGCTGCTGAGCCGCCCACACGTGGTGGACGCGGTGGACTCGCTGCTCGCGGAGGGACGCGCGTTCGCGGAGGACCGGCTGTACACGATGGTGTGCGACTACGGCCTTCCCGACCCGGTGTGGAACGTGGACCTGCGCCTGCCGGGCGGTCCGCACCTGGGCGGTCTGGACGCGTACTGGCCGGAGCAGGCGGTGGCGGTCGAACTGGACACCCGGGCGCCGCGGCAGGACGAGGACGCGCTCTGGTCGGAGTACGCCCGCAAGCGCGAGCATCTGGAGCGGCTCGGCATCACGGTCGTGTACATCACGCCGAAGAAGCTGAGGGACGCGATGGAACAGCAGGCGGCGGTGGTCCGCACGGCGTTGATGGCGTCGGGCGACAGGGACCCGGCCGCGTATGTCGTGGTGCTGCCCCGGTAGGGAGGAACCGGGGCAGGTCCAGGAGGGGAGAGGAGGGGCCGTCGGTCGTGACCCGACGGCCCCTCCTCATGCCGTCACGCCGTCCCCGCCGCGCGCAGCGGACAGCCGGTGCCGAGGCGGTCGGCGAGTTCGGCATGGAGGGCGGCGAGTTCGGCCATGCGGGCGTCGACGGCCTCAGCCGTCTTCCGAAGGGGTGACGGTCACCGGCGGCCGCCCTTCCTCAGGAGCAGCTCCGTGTTGCGGTCCTTCGCGTCGCCCGCCAGCCGTGCCCCGTCGAAGCGGGCGTTGGCGGACAGCTCGCGGTAGAGGGTGGCCAGGCCGGTCTGGGAGAGGTCGGTGCGGTCCGTGCGGTGGGGGGCGGACGACTCGATGAGGGTGGTGTGGATCGAGAGGGTGCCGTCCTTGTTGTCCACCAGCTCGACCACCCGGGCGAGCTGCGGGAACTCCACATGGGAGGCCGTGGAGATCTCCCAGAAGGTGCCGCCCTCGGCGGATCCCTCGCCGGAACCCCTGTGCGGGGTGATGTCGTTGCGGTGGATGTGGCCGTTGATCCAGGCCAGGACGTTGGGGGTGGCGGCCGAGCAGCGCGGTCAGCTCGGCCCCGTCGTGGCGGCGCTCGGCCGGGCGGGCCGGGTCGGGGCGGGTGTTGGCCATGGTCTTGCCGGTGTGGTGGCTGAAGACGACGGCGTACGCCTCCCGGTGGGCCCGCAGGGTCGCGTCCAGCCAGTTCAGCTGTGCCGTGCCGATGGAGCCCTCGAAGTGACCGCCTGGGTCGGTGGTGTCGAGGCTGACGCCGATCACGCCGTCCGCGATCGGGAAGGTGTAGTACTGCGTGCCCGCGTCCAGGTTCGCGGCCGTGTAGCCGTGGCCGACCGGTCCGCCCACGCCCTTGTGGGCCGGGTCCAGATGGGCCCTGAGGTGGTCGGCGGGGGTGTAGGGGGCCCGTCGTTCGTCCGGGGTGACCGAGCGCGCCTTGCGGGAGTGCGACTTCAGCAGGTCGCGGATGACCTCGCCCCTGGGGTCCTTGTCCCCGCTGATGCTCTGCTGGAGTTTCGCGGCGTCTGCGCTGCTCAGCTCCATCAACTTGCGGCCGCCCACCGCGTACTCGGCGAGGTAGGGGTCGCCGTGCGCGTAGCAGCCCAGCGGCATCGCGTCGTGGTTGCCGACGGTGGAGTACCAGGGCAGGTTCAGGCCGGGGCTGCGCACCTCGCGGATCGCGGCCGCGAGGAAGCCGTCCAGTTGCGGGAAGCCACGCTGCTTGTAGGCGTCACGGGCGGTGGAGCCGGGCTGCCAGTACAGGGGCACACCGCTGTTCTGGACGCCCTCGTAGTGGCGCGGGTCGCCGGAGTTGGGGCTGATGCGGCCGCCGCTCATCACCTTCAGGTACCACTCCAGTTCGGTGTGGGCGTTGTTGTCGGTGTTGTCGCCGGTGGTGATGACGAAGTCCAGCGGGGCGCCGGTGACGGGAGCGGTCCTGAGGGCGTTGACCCGCTCCACCAGCGCGATCGCGCCCTGCACGGTGAGCGCCTCCTGCGGACGCCAGGCGATCTCGTTCGCGGCCCGCAGGTACTCCAGGCGCATCGGGTGCTGGCTGTCGATCAGGTGCAGGTCGGTGAGCTGGACGAAGGCGGCCAGGGTCGTCCGGCGGCCCGCCCGGCCCGTGACGGGCGCGGCCAGGTCGCCGCGGACGACGCGCTTCCAGCCCGCGGCGCTGCCGAGGCGCCGGTACCCGGAGCCGGCTCGCGGGGCGGCGACGGAGGCGAGGCTGGTGCCCTGCGTGTAGGGGGCGGAGGGCGTGGCGGGCACGGCGGGGGCCTGCGCGGCCTCCCTGGCCGGGGCGGCCGGCGCCGGTGCGGCGGCCGGTGGCCCCGCGGGGGCCGCCTCGCTGTCGGTGGGACGCAGGGCGTAGCCGGCGCCCGCGGAGACGGAGACGGCCGCGGTGGCGGCGAGGACGGTACGACGGTCGACCCCCAGCACGGAGGACGTGACAGAGCGTGTGCGCGGCATGGCGCGATCTCCCCGAGTACGAACGCGTCGACGATGGGCGCGGGCGGTCGCGGCAGCGAACGTCCCGCTCCCTCGGATGCTCGACACCGGGAGTGGCCTGCGCGTGAACGCCTTCGCAACGGCCAACGCCGATCGCCTACGTGGATCTCGGGGGCCCCGATCGGACCGGTGCGGACCTCGGCTGCTCCGCCCGTCGCCCGGAGCCGGTCACTCCGCGTTCATCTCACGGGGTATCGCGCCCGGGTATCGGGTACCGGTATCGCGCACGGGGGTTCCGCTCACGCTCCGGGGCCGGCCGGCGGGGGCGCGAACACGCGTCCGTCCACCGGCCGTTCGTGCCACAGCTTCAGCGCGATGTCGACCAGCCCGACCCGGGTGAGGGCGGGGACCGCGTCCAGGTCGTGCCAGGCGGCCAGGTCGGTGGAGCCGTTCACCTCGTTGCGCAGTTCGCCTCCGACGACCCGGCCCTCGTAGACGACCCGCACGCCGTGGTGGTCCACGGAGCCGCGCAGTCCCCCACGGCGGAAGGTGCGGCGGGAGGAGTCGATGCCGAGCAGGCCGGTCACCTCGACGCGGTAGCCGGTCTCCTCGTCCAGTTCGCGCACGACGGTGTCGAGGGGGTCTTCGCCGTGCTCCATGCCGCCGCCGGGCAGTACCCACTCGGGGGTGCCGTCGGCGGCCGGCGAGCGGGCGAGCAGGAGCTGTCCGTCACGGACGCAGACGGCATAGGCGGCCACCCTCAACTTCTTGCGCATGGGGGGACGTTAGCCGGTCGGGTCCGGGTTCGCAGGGGAGTATTCCGGCGCGGACCAGCGCAGCGGGAGCGCGGCGGGGGTGTCGACCGCCGCCGTGACGGTGAAGAGGACCGTGCGCTCGCCGTCGGCGGCGAACCGGGTGCGGGCCTCGCCCGTGAGCTGGAGGGTGCGGCCCGTCGTCCAGTCGAGGAACAGCAGGCCGGCGCGGGGGTCCGTGGCGAGGTTGCCCAGGGTGAGGAACATGGAGTTGCCGGGGTGGTCGCGCCAGGTGAGCGTGCGCGGCGAGGTGACGTGCACGAAGCCGGGGTTGCCGCCGCGGTGGCTGAGTTCGGCGGCGGTGCCGTCGGGGTGGAGGGTGGCGAGGAAGAAGGTGTCGGCGGCGGCGAGGAAGTCCCGCTGCTCTCCGGTGAGTTCGGCGCCGCGGAGCGGGCCGCCGGGCGTGCGGTCGACCGTCTCGTAGGTCTCCCTGCGCTGGATGTATTTGGGGCAGTTGGCGAACACCCGGTCGGTCTCGACGGCGAAGCCGCGCGGGGTGGGCAGCAGCCGGCCGTTCAGCCGTATCCGGCGACGGGTGCGCGGATCGAGGACGATCGTGCCCACCGGGGTCCCGGGGGTGGCCAGTGCCGTCGCGAGGGGGTCGGCCGGCGAGGGTCCGCCCGCACCGCTCGACGCCCGGGAGACGCCGGTGGCGACCGAGAGCCGGCGGGGTCCGGTGGCCCGGACGAAGCCGGGGGCGCCCGTGACCGCCGACGCCCAGACCCGGCCGTCGACCGGGTCGGCGGCGCCCAGCACCAGCAGCGGCTGGAGCTCCAGGAAGGCGGCGACGACCGGCCTGATGCCCTCGCCGATCGCCCGGCCCAGATGATCGGCGAGGTCACGGACCCCGACGCGGTCCTGAACCGCACGCGAGCCGGAGTGGTAGACGCCCATGAGTCGCTCGACCTCCTCGGTCCCGACGGACCTCTCGGACAGTCCGCGAGGAGTGCGCGAACCGTCCGGAAGCAATAACCCCTCATACTCAAGTTAAAGGTTAGACTCCATCATGTCAACCGGTCACATACTCTTGAGCGGTTAGCACGGAAGGAGTCCCCATGTCCGCCACCTCCCCCGCCCCCGACCCCCGCCCCCTCACCGGCGAGCCCCTCGCGCTCGACCTGCTCAACACGCGGTGGGTGCGGGAGGGCGCCGTACAGGATCTGCTGCGGGACCCGGAAGGGCTCGCCGTGTGGCTCGCGGCGAACGGGCTGGACGGGCGGTTCGCGGCCGACGCGGCGACCCTGCGGCACACCCTCCGGGCGCGGGACGCGATCGAGGCCGCGGTGGACGGCCCGGCGGACACCGCCGGCGTCGACACCGTGCTCGGAAACGGGCGGATCCGGCCCACCCTCACCGCCGAAGGACCCGGTGAGCGGGCCGAGTTCAGGGACGACACCTGGGGGCCCGGCTGGCTGGCCGCCCGGAACTACCTGGAGTTGCTCTCCACCGCCCCCGACCGGATCCGCCGCTGTGCGCACGAGGCCTGCGTGCTGCACTTCTTCGACACCTCACGCAACGGCACCCGCCGCTGGTGCTCCATGGCGGCCTGCGGCAACCGCGCGAAGGCCTCCCGGCACTACGCCCGCGCCAAGGACGCCTGACCCGGCCGACCCTCCCCACACCCGGCCCGCCCGGCCGAAACCCGCACAACCGGCGGACAGCCCTCACACAGGGGGCTCGTAGAGGGTTTTCCCCATACATCCATATCGATTCGGTCAACTCTCCCCAAACAGCTGTCCCTTAGGTAAAGCTTTGCGGTCATCCGGGACCGCATTCCGGACGACCGTGATCAGGAAGGAACGGCCTGGTCACGTGGTGCTCGTTCCTTCACCTACAAGGGATGCCGATGACCCTCACCCCCCAGCGTGAACCGATATCGGGCGCAAGACGCGTGGCCCGGATAGCCGTGGCCGCGGGCCTGGTGGCCGCGCTGTCCGCGGCCGGTCCGATACCCATGGCCTTCTCGGCCGACTCCGGCCAGGTCGCGGCCGACCCGGGCGCGAAGTCCGCCCACGACAAGCTCGGCTCCGACGACGCCGACCTCCTCGCCGAGGCCAAGGCCGCCGGCGACAAGAACGTCACGCTGATGGTCGCGACCGCCCCCGGCCAGACCGAGCAGGTCGCCGAGGAGCTGGACGCGGTCAAGGGCGGCTCCGTGGGCCAGTCCTACGACAAGGTCGGCTACGTCCGCGCCACCGTCCCGACGGGCAAGGCCGACTCGGCGATCGCCGCCGCGGTCAAGCTGTCCTCGGTGCACGCCATCGACCTGCGGCAGGACATCGCCCTCGACGACCCGACGCCGAGCGCGGACACCGCGAAGGGCGCCGGCTCGGCCGCGAAGGCGAAGACCTACGCCGCGCCGAACAAGCAGACCCCCGCCGAGAACCCGTACAACCCGTCCTTCGAGACGGGCGCCGTCGACTTCGTGAAGAAGAACCCGAAGGCGGACGGCCGCGGCGTCACCATCGGCATCCTCGACTCCGGTGTGGACCTGGCGCACCCCGCGCTCCAGAAGACCACCACCGGCGAGCGCAAGATCGTCGACTGGGTGACGGCGACCGACCCGATCCTCGACAGCGACGCCTCCTGGCGTGCGATGACGACCTCCGTGTCCGGGCCCAGCTTCACCTTCGGCGGCCGGACCTGGACGGCGAAGGCCGGCTCCTACCAGGTCAACCTCTTCCGGGAGGCCGCCACCGCGGGCGGTGACGCCAAGGGCGACGTCAACCGCGACGGCGACACCACCGACGTGTGGGGCGTCCTGTACGACGCGGCCGCCGGCACGGTCACCGTCGATGTGAACAACAACGGCGACTTCACCGACGACACCGCGATGAAGCCGTACAAGGACGGCTACCAGATCGGGTACTTCGGCACCGACAAGCCGGCGACCGACGTCGCCGAGCGGCAGCCGTTCGTCGTGCAGATCCGCAAGGACGTGCCGATGGACCCGTACGGCGGCGACTGGGTCGGCAAGAAGGCCGACTTCGCCAACATCGGTCTCATCGCCAGCGAGCACGGCACGCACGTCGCCGGCATCACCGCCGCGAACGGACTGTTCGGCGGCAAGATGAACGGCGCCGCGCCCGGCGCGAAGATCGTCTCCTCCCGCGCCTGCGTCTTCGGCCCGGGCTGCACCAACGTCGCCCTCACCGAGGGCATGATCGACCTGGTCGCCAACCGCGGTGTCGACATCGTCAACATGTCGATCGGCGGTCTGCCGGGCCTGAACGACGGCAACAACGCGCGCGCCGAGCTCTACACGCGCCTCATCGACACCTACGGCGTCCAGCTCGTGATCTCCGCGGGCAACGAGGGCCCCGGCGCGAACACCATCGGCGACCCCGGTCTGGCCGACAAGGTGATCTCGGTCGGCGCGGCCATCTCCAAGGAGACCTGGGCCGCCAACTACGGCTCGCAGGTGACGAAGAAGTACGCGCTGCTGCCCTTCTCCTCGCGCGGCCCGCGTGAGGACGGCGGCTTCACGCCGACGCTCGTCGCCCCGGGCGCCGCGATCAACACCACCCAGACCTGGCTGCCGGGCGCCCCGGTCGCCGAGTCGGGCTACCCGCTGCCGGCCGGCTACTCCATGCTGCAGGGCACCTCGATGGCCTCCCCGCAGGCCGCGGGCGCCTCGGCGCTGCTCATCTCGGCCGCCAAGCAGGCCAAGGTCGCGCTCACCCCGGCGATCCTGCGCACGGCACTGACCTCGACCGCCGACCACATCAAGGGTCTCCAGGCGTACGAGGAGGGCGCGGGCGCCATCAACATCGTGGACGCCTGGAAGTCCATCAGGAAGGGCGCCACCGCCCACGACTACACGGTCAAGGCGCCGGTCGACACCGCGCTCGACTTCGCGCTGAAGACGCCGGGCTTCGGTACCGGCATCTACGACCGCGAGGGCGGCCTGAAGGCCGGTCAGAAGAAGACGTACGACGTCACCATCACCCGTACGTCCGGCGCCGACAAGGCGATCCGCCACGAGCTGCACCTCGAGAACAACGCGGCCGGCACCTTCAGGATCCTCGGCTCGGACGAGGTGAAGCTGTCGCTGAACAAGCCGGTCACCGTCAAGATCCAGGCGCAGCCGAAGGCCGCGGGCATCGCCAGCGCGATCCTCGAGGTCGACGACCCGAAGACCGAGGGCCTCGACAAGCAGATCCTCAACACGGTCGTCGTCTCGACGCCGGTGAACTACACGTTCCACGCGTCGAACTCCGTGCAGCGCAACAGCTCGCAGTCCTACTTCCTGACCGTGCCCGAGGGCGCCAAGGCGTTCGAGGTCGCGATCGGCGGACTCAAGGACAAGAGCCAGACCCGGTTCATCTCGATCCACCCCTACGGTGTCGCGGTCGAGGACAGCTCCACGATCTACTGCTACAACAGCTACCTCGACGGCAACGGCTGCAAGCCCGACGCCCGCTCCTACGCCGACCCGCAGCCGGGCGTCTGGGAGATCGAGGTCGAGTCGCGCCGCACCTCGCCGCTGCTCGACAACCCGTACAAGCTGGACGCCACCGTCTACGGCGCGGCCTTCGACCCGGCGACCGTGACCGTGCCCGAGGCGAAGGTAGGCACCCCGGCCCCCGTCTCCTGGAAGGTCAAGAACAACTTCGCCGCCATCGACGGCAAGCTGGCCGGCGGCCCGCTCGGCTCGTCCAAGGCGGCGCGCCCGACCATCGCGAACGGCGCGACCGAGACCACCACGGTCGAGGTCCCGGCCGGCGCCAAGTCGCTGGACGTCTCCATCGGCAACGTCTCCGACGCCTCCGCCGACCTGGACCTGACGGTCTTCGACGCGGCCGGCAACCAGGTCGCCCAGCAGGCCGACGGTGACTCGGAGGAGGCGGTCTCCATCCCGTCGCCCGCCGCCGGCACGTACACCATCGAGGTCGCGGGCTACTCGGTCCCGGCCGGCACGACGGCGTACGACTACCTGGACGTGTTCTTCTCGTCCTCGCTCGGCACCGTCGACGTCGACGAGTCGACGCCGGTGAAGCTCGGCACGGGTGCCTCGGCGTCGGTCTCCGCGACCGTCACCGCCGCGGCCGCCGCGCCCGAGGGCCGGGCCTTCTTCGGCCAGGTCCAGCTGGTGAACGCGCGGGGCACCGTCGCGGGCATCGGCAACGTGGCCATCGAGAAGGTCACTCCGTAACCGATAGCGGTACCGGTCGACCGACAGCGGTCGAACAGGGGCGGGCGTCCACTCGGGCGCCCGCCCTTCGCCGTGTCCCGGCGCGTCCCGCCTATTCGCAGGTGACGCCCTCCGCCTCGGGCAGGGCCCGGGCGAGCGCCTCTCGCTCGGGGACGATGTCGGGCTCGCCGACCGCCCAGACGTCGGGGGTGGTCGACCCCTTCGACAGGGCGACCAGGACATGGTCGCCCTCGCGCAGCAGCGGGTCCATGTCCGCCGCCATCACGAAGTCGACCTCGGGCCCGCTCCCGGCCGGCCGGTAGGCGTGGGTGACGTGCAGCGTGACCCGCTCCCGGCCGGTGCCCGCCACCCGGCCGACGGCCGTCACGTCCCCCTCGACGACGAACCGGGCGCAGGCCAGATAGCCGGGGTCGCCGAGGAGGCTCCCGGCGTCGCCCGCCGACGCCTCGGCCTTCTCGTCGGACCCGGCCGCACTGTCGGCGCTCTTGCTCGCCCCGCTGTCGGCCACCCCCTGGCCGACCTGGACGACCACCCACCCGCCCCCGAGCACCAGCGCACCGGCGGCGGCCACACCGGCGAGCCGCAGGGCGAGGGGACGGACCCGGCGCGGTGGGCCAAGCCGCCGTACCGGGGCGGGCGCCAAAACCCGCGCCGGCTCGCGCACCGGCTCCGTCAGGACGTCCGCGAGGATGCCGAGCTGCTCGCGCAGGAGCGCCACGTCGGCGGTCGCCGAGCGGTGGGCGGCCAGGTAGGCGGAGTCGGCGCGGGCCTCCTCGGAGAGGCCGGAGAGGGGTACGTCGAGGACGGCGGCCATCAACGCGTCCATACCGTCGTCGCCCTCCCGCCCGTCCCGGCCCTCGAACTGATCGCGGCTCTCGTCACGGCTCTCGTCGCGGCTTTCGTCGCGGCTTTCGTCATGGTTCTCGTCGTGCGGTTCGCATCCGTTTCCGGGTTGTCCGGGTTGTCCGGGTAGGGCGGTCACGTCACACCACCTCGTCCTCGTGCAGGCGGGCGCGCAGGGCCCGGACCGCCGTGTGCAGGCGGCTCTTGACCGTGCCCTCCGGGACGCCCAGTTCCACGGCGATCGAGCGCACCGGCAGGTCGGCGTAGAAACGCAGGACGACGACCTGACGCTGGGCGTCGGGCAGGTCGTCCAGCCCCTGCGCGACGGCGAGGGAGAGCACGCTGGTGTCCTCGCCGGACGGGAGCTCGTGCTGGCGCAGCGAGGCCAGCCGCTCCCCCAGCCGCTCCTGGCGGCGCTTGGCGCGGTGCCAGTCCATGGCGAGGTTGGAGGCGACGACGGCCGCCCACGCGGAAACGTCGCGCGGCGTCTCGTACCCCTTCGCCGCGCGCTCCAGGAGCCGCAGGCGGACCTGCTGTACCCCGTCCGGCAGGTCCGCCTGCGGCACCCCGCCCAGCGCGAGCACCGCCCGCACCCGGCGTTCCTGCGCCGCGTCCAGCGGGTCGTCGCCCTGTCCGGCCCCGTCCCCCTGGGCGCGCCGGGCCTTTCCGCGCAGCACAGCCACCCCTCTCTACCGCGTTTCCTCTACGACGCCGTGGCGCGCGAAAACGTTCGGCGCCACCGTGAGGAATCCTCGGGAGGCATACGTCACACCGGCGGGTGTCCCAGTCCTCGGGCATGGTGGGCAAAGAATTGGACAGGTGGGCCGGGGTCGGCCGCATGATGGAAAAGTCCGTAAAGAGCCGTGAACAGAGCAAGGAGTCGCCGTGAGGGTCGGAATCGTCGGAGCCACCGGTCAGGTCGGCACGGTCATGCGCAGGATCCTCAAGGAGCGTGACTTCCCCGTCACGGAGCTGCGTCTGTTCGCGTCGGCCCGTTCGGCGGGGACGGTCCTGGACGGCGTGACGGTGGAGGACGCGGCCACAGCCGACTACGCGGGCCTCGACATCGTCCTGTTCTCCGCCGGTGGCGCGACCTCGCGGGCGCTGGCCGAGAAGGTCGCCGCCCAGGGCCCGGTCGTGATCGACAACTCGTCGGCGTGGCGCAAGGACCCCGAGGTGCCCCTGGTCGTCTCCGAGGTGAACCCGCACGCGATCGTGGACCGCCCCAAGGGCATCATCGCCAACCCGAACTGCACGACGATGGCCGCGATGCCGGTCCTGAAGCCGCTGCACGCGGAGGCCGGTCTGGAGGCGCTGGTCGTCGCGACGTACCAGGCGGTGTCCGGCTCGGGCCTCGCGGGCGTGGCGGAGCTGCACGGGCAGGCGCAGAAGGTCGTGCCCGACGCGGACCGGCTGACCCACGACGGCGAGTCGGTCGACTTCCCGGAGCCGCAGGTCTACCAGCGCCCCATCGCCTTCAACGTGATCCCGCTCGCGGGCTCGGTCGTCGAGGACGGTCTGAACGAGACCGACGAGGAGCAGAAGCTCCGCAACGAGTCCCGCAAGATCCTGGAGATCCCCGGGCTGAAGGTCTCCGGCACCTGTGTGCGTGTCCCGGTCTTCTCCGGCCACTCCCTCCAGGTCAACGCCCGTTTCGCGCGTCCGATCAGCGCCGAGCGCGCGACGGAGCTGCTGGGCGGCGCCCCGGGCGTGGCCCTCAGCGACATCCCGACCCCGCTCCAGGCGGCCGGCAAGGACCCGTCGTTCGTGGGCCGCATCCGGCAGGACGAGACCGTGGAGCACGGTCTTGCCCTGTTCATCTCCAACGACAACCTCCGCAAGGGCGCGGCGCTGAACGCCGTACAGATCGCGGAGCTGGTGGCGGCCGAGCTCAGGTCCGCCTGACCTCGTAGAGGAAGCAGCCGTACTCGACGGCCCGGACGTGCACGAACGCCACGTCCGGGTCGTCGAACGCGTTCCGGAACGCCTCGTCGAGCCCGCCGACGCCGACGAGCGCGCCGCCCAGGATGCTGCCCTCGGCGGAGTACCGCCGCACGGTGCGGTGCGCCCCGGCGAAGGGGTACCCGTCGTCCCCGGCGAACCCCGCGCAGCCGTCGGCGTGGACGAACACGGGCCCCTGCTCGTCATAGGCCCCGGGGTCGACGCCCGCCCCGGCCGCCCAGCGACGCAGCGGCGCGTACGAGACGAGCGCGATCCGCTCCCCCACGGCACTGCGCCGCAGGCAGCACCGCAGCGGGGCGCCGCCCTCCTCGTCGGCGAAGGACTCCGTCCGCCGTCCGGCGTCGTCGACGACCCGGAGCTCGTCGAGCACACCGGCCGCGATGGCCCGTGGCGCGCAGGCCACGTCGTTCACTGTGAAGGTCATGGCTTCACCCTGGCGCCGGGCGGCCGAGGAGACCGGCGGCTTCCGGACGTCACGTTCGGGAGCGGCCCCGGTCCCGACAACGTCCGTCGGCCGGACCCTCGCCTCGGCGGACGGACGGACGGGCCGGCCGACCGCCCATAAGGTCGTCGCCCCAGGCAGCCGTCCCGTGGAAGGATGACGCAACCGACACATATCCGAGGAGATGACCGCGTGCCTGGCACAAACCTGACTCGCGAAGAGGCGCAGCAGCGGGCGAAGCTGCTCACCGTTGACTCGTACGAGATCGATCTGGACCTCTCCGGTGCGCAGGAGGGAGGGACCTACCGGTCCGTCACGACGGTGCGCTTCGACGTCGCGGAGGGGGGCGCGGAGTCCTTCATCGACCTGGTGGCGCCCACCGTCCACGAGGTCACGCTGAACGGGGACACCCTCGACGCGGCGGGGCTCTTCAAGGACTCGAGGATCGCGCTGCCGGGCCTGCTGCAGGGCCGTAACGTCCTGCGGGTGGCCGCGGACTGCGCGTACACCAACACCGGTGAGGGTCTGCACCGGTTCGTCGACCCGGTCGACGAACAGGCCTATCTGTACACGCAGTTCGAGGTGCCGGACGCCCGCCGTGTCTTCGCCTCCTTCGAGCAGCCGGACCTCAAGGCCACCTTCCGGTTCACCGTGAAGGCGCCGACCGGCTGGACCGTCATCTCCAACTCCCCGACGCCCGAGCCCAAGGACGACGTCTGGGCCTTCGAGCCGACCCCGCGGATCTCCAGCTACATCACCGCGCTCATCGTGGGGCCGTACCACAGCGTCCACAGCGTGTACGAGAAGGACGGCCAGTCGGTGCCCCTCGGCATCTACTGCCGGCCCTCCCTCGCCGAGCACCTCGACTCGGACGCGATCTTCGAGGTCACGCGGCAGGGCTTCGAGTGGTTCCAGGAGAAGTTCGACTACGCGTACCCGTTCAAGAAGTACGACCAGCTGTTCGTGCCGGAGTTCAACGCGGGCGCGATGGAGAACGCGGGCGCGGTCACCATCCGGGACCAGTACGTGTTCCGGTCGAAGGTGACCGACGCGGCGTACGAGCTGCGCGCGGAGACGATTCTGCACGAGCTGGCCCACATGTGGTTCGGCGACCTGGTCACCATGGAGTGGTGGAACGACCTGTGGCTGAACGAGTCGTTCGCCACGTACACCTCCATCGCCTGCCAGGCGTACTACCCGCAGTCGCGCTGGCCGCACTCGTGGACCACGTTCGCCAACTCCATGAAGACCTGGGCGTACCGGCAGGACCAGCTGCCGTCCACCCACCCGATCATGGCCGAGATCCGCGACCTGGACGACGTCCTCGTCAACTTCGACGGCATCACCTACGCCAAGGGCGCGTCCGTCCTGAAGCAGCTCGTGGCGTACGTCGGCATGGATGAGTTCTTCGCGGGCGTACAGGCCTACTTCAAGCGGCACGCGTACGGCAACACGCGGCTGTCCGACCTGCTCGGCGCGCTGGAGGAGACCTCCGGCCGTGATCTCGGCACCTGGTCGCAGAAGTGGCTGCAGACCGCCGGCATCAACATCCTCCGTCCCGAGATCGAGACGGACGCCGAGGGTGTCATCACGTCCTTCGCGATCCGCCAGGAGGCCCCGGCGCTCCCGGCCGGCGCCAAGGGCGAGCCGACCCTGCGCCCGCACCGCATCGCCGTCGGCCTGTACGAACTCGACGACGACAGCGGCAAGCTGGTGCGCGACGAGCGCGTCGAGCTGGACATCGACGGCGAGCTGACGGCCGTACCGCAGCTGGTCGGCAAGCGCCGTCCGGACGTCGTCCTGCTCAACGACGACGACCTGTCGTACGCCAAGGTCCGCCTCGACGAGCAGTCGCTCGCCTTCGTCACCGAGCACCTCGGCGACTTCGAGTCGTCCCTGCCGCGCGCCCTGTGCTGGGCGTCCGCCTGGGACATGACCCGGGACGGCGAGCTGCCCACCCGCGACTACCTGTCCCTGGTGCTGTCCGGCATCGGCAAGGAGTCCGACATCGGGGTGGTCCAGTCGCTGCACCGCCAGGTCAAGCTCGCCATCGACCTGTACGCCGCGCCGGCCACCCGCGAGGCCCTGCTGACCCGCTGGACGGACGCCACGCTGGCGCATCTGCGGTCCTCCGCGGCGGGCAGCGACCACCAGCTGGCGTGGGCGCGCGCGTTCGCGGCCACGGCCCGTACGCCGGAGCAGATCGACCTCCTGGAGTCGCTGCTCGACGGCGGCCAGACCATCGAGGGCCTGGCCGTCGACACCGAGCTGCGCTGGGCGTTCGTGCAGCGGCTGGTGGCCGTGGGGACCTTCGACGAGGCGGACATCGCCGCCGAGTACGAGCGGGACAAGACGGCCGCCGGCGAGCGGCACGCGGCGACCGCGCGGGCCGCCCGGCCGACCCCGGAGGCCAAGGCGGAGGCGTGGGCCTCCGTCGTGGACTCCGACGAGCTGCCGAACGCCGTGCAGGAGGCGGTCATCGGCGGCTTCGTCCAGACCGACCAGCGTGAGCTGCTCGCGCCGTACACCGACCGGTACTTCGAGGTCGTCAAGGGCATCTGGGACTCCCGTTCGCACGAGATCGCCCAGCAGATCGCGGTCGGCCTCTACCCGACGGTCCAGGTCTCCCGGGAGACCCTGGCCAAGACGGACGACTGGCTGGCCTCGGCCGAGCCGAACGCGGCCCTGCGCCGCCTCGTCTCCGAGGCCCGCGCGGGCGTGGAGCGCGCGCTGAAGGCCCAGGCGGCCGACGCGCAGTAACACGTCCTGGCGGTCCTACGCGGCAGAGGGCGTCCGATGTCTCATCGGGCGCCCTCCGTCCTGCCCGGGCCGCGTCTCGCTCACCGCCGGAGCGCCGGACCTGTCACGTCCGGCCGGTCCCGGTCCCGGTCCGCGCGGGCCTTCCCCCCGCCGGCGGGACCGAACGTGCGTACGGCCGTCCCGCCGCCGGTCCTCAGCTGGCCCGCCACGGTCGCGCCGAACGCCAGCGCCATGCCCGTCAGCTGGAGCGGCGTCAGTGCCTGGCCGAGGGCGGCCCAGCCGACGACGGCCGCGGTCAGCGGGGAGAGCGGGCCCAGGAAGGTGACCTGGGTGGCGGTGAGCCGGCCGATGCCACGGAACCAGAGCCAGTACGAGACGGCCGTGTTCGCCAGCGCCAGGTAGAGGTAGCCGCCGACCGCGCGGCCGTCCAGGGCGGGCGGGGCCCCCTCGACGAGGAAGGCGAGCGGGGCGATCAGCAGGCCGCCCGCGGTGAGCTGCCAGCCGGCGAGGGCGAGCGGGCCGACGCCGTCCGGGCGGCCCCACCGCTTGGTGAGGACCGTGCCGGCCGACATCGAGGCGGTGGAGGCGAGCGCCGCGAGCACGCCGAGCGGGTCCAGCGCCCCGGCCGCCTTCAGCACCACCAGGCTGACACCGAACGCGGCCACGACCCCGGCCAGCACGGTACGGGCGGTCGGCCGCTGCCCCAGCAGCAGCGCCGAGAGACCGACGACGAACAGCGGTCCGACCGAGCCGACGACCGCCGCCATGCCGCCGGGCAGCCGGTAGGCGGAGAGGAAGAGCAGCGGGAAGAAGGCGCCGATGTTCAACGCGCCGAGTATCGCGGCCTTCCCCCACCAGACACCGCGCGGCAGGACCCGGCCGAGGGCGAGCAGCAGCAGCCCGGCGGGCAGGGCCCGCATCAGGCCGGTGAACAGCGGGCGGTCGGCGGGGAGCAGCTCGGTGGTGACGGCGTAGGTGGTGCCCCAGGAGACCGGGGCGAGAGCGGTGAGCAGGACGGTCGAGGACCTCTTCATGGAATTAGCTTAGCGCTAAGCGACTTAGCGTCAAGTGGCTTAGCGGACATCGACTTAGCGTAGAGCGGCTTAGCGTCGCGCCACTTTCTCGTGGGTGACCGGAATCAGGGGGATACTCGTCCCATGAGCAGCCCGCAGCCCCCGCGCAAGGATCCCGTCGACGCGATCATCGAGCAGTGGGCGACGGTCCGGCCCGACCTCGACACCGGCGCCATGGAGGTCTTCGGCCGGATCTCCCGGCTCGCCCGCGCGATCGGCGACCGGATGGAGAAGGCGTACGCGGGTCTCGGCATCGGACGGGGCGAGTTCGACGTACTCGCCACCCTCCGCCGCTCCGGCGAGCCCTACACCCTCTCGCCCCGCCAGCTGTCGGCGACGCTCATGCTCACCACCGGCGGCATGACCGGCCGCCTCGACAAACTGGAACGGGCCGCACTGCTGCGCCGCTCCCCGGACCCGCACGACCGCCGGGGCCTCCAGGTCACGCTGACCGAGAAGGGGCTCGATCTGGTCGACCGGGCGGTCGGCGCGGGTCTCGCCACCCAGACCGACGCCCTGACCGCCGCACTGGACACCGATCGGGCCGGTCAACTGGCGGACCTGCTAAGGGAGTTGCTGTTGACGACCGAGACGTCGAGCAGCTGAGCCGGGCACTGCGACCGGGCACTCGACGAGCCGACCGGAGAACCGTGAGGGGAGCCGGCCAGCGAGTCGAACGAGAGCCGGCCCGGGAGCAGACCACGGAGCCGACGGGGAGCCGGTCAGTTGCCGTCAGATACCGCTGCACCGTGGGCGCCAGCCACGCCCAGGTCCCGGGCGGGCCTGGGTCCGGCCGGGCTGAGGTTCCGGGCCGGGGGGCCGCAAACGCGTCGAGGGCGTCGGCTTCCTCCGCGTACGGCATGCGCGTACACGGAGGGAGTCGACGCCCTCGGGCCCGCATCCGGGCCGGGAGTCAGGGGGCCGGAGCTAGGCCTTGGCCTTCGCCTGGCCCTTGACGGTGATGTTGGAGCTGGTGGTGTCGCCCCTGTCCTTCGACTTGTCCAGGACCCACACCAGGCCGGCGATCAGCGCGAACAGCGCGAGGGGGGCCACCACATAGAGGCCCAGCGTCTCGCCGACGCTCAGACCCGGGCCGGGGTCGTCACCGTCGTCGCGGGTCAGCGCGAGCGCGGGGGACGACATGAGCAGCATCATCAGCGTCGTACCGGCAGCCAGGGCGCCGGCGCGCAGGGCGTTCTTCTTGTCCACGGTGCCCAAGTTAGCGAATGGTGTCGGGGAGCGCGCGCCCGGGGTGCCGTATGAGGCGCGGGCCGCTCGTACGGCCGCCAGCGGGACTGCCGCCGCCGCACCCCCGTCGCACTCCCGTCGCACCCTCGTTGCGGCTCCGTCGCGGCTCCGGAAGGCCCCGCCCGCCTCATCCTCGAACTCCCGCGCACACTCCGCTCGGGCTCCAGCGCACACTCCGCCCGAAACGTCCGCGCACACTACGCTCGGGCTCCCGCTCAAGGTCCCCCGATCACACCCGCTCAGGCTCCGCTCCCGCTCAGGCCTCCGCGGAGGGTTGGGCGGAGGGGCTGCTTGCAGCCGAGTCGTGCTCTTTCCTCAGTACCTCGATCAGCGTCCGCAGCCTCGGTGAGGCCGCCAACTCCTCCAGGGTCACCGGGCGGCCCGTCGCGTCCGCGATCGGCAGCCGCCAGTTCGGATACTGGTCCCACGTGCCGGGGAGGTTCTGCGGGCGGCGGTCGCCGACGCCGTCCGGGAGCCAGACGCCGATCATGCGGGCGGGGGTGCGCACCAGGAAGCGATGTACGGCCTGGACCTCGGCCTCCTCGGAGGAGCGGTCGCTGCCGCCGCCGGTGCCGGCCAGCAGCCCGAGGCGGGTGAGCAGGCCCAGCCACTCCGCCGTGTCGTTGGCCGCCTCGGCGCGTTCCTCCTCCACGGGCCGGGTCAACAGACCGAGTGAGTGCCGGAGTTCGACGTGCTCGCCGGTGAGCCGGGCGGCGGTGGGCGGCAGGTCGTGCGTGGTGGCGGTGGCAAGACAGTCGTCGCGCCAGCGGTCGGGCGACAGGGGACGCCCGTCGCCGTCCCAGTCCCGTTCGAACCACAGTACGGAGGTGCCCAGCACTCCCCGTTCACGCAGCGTCTCGCGCACGCCCGGCTCGACGGTGCCGAGATCCTCGCCGATCACCACCGAACCGGCCAGGGAGGCTTCCAGGACCAGGACGGCGAGCATGGCCTCGGCGTCGTAGCGGACGTAGGCGCCCTCGGTCGGCGGCTCGCCCTGCGGGACCCACCAGAGACGGAACAGGCCCATGACGTGGTCGATGCGCAGGGCACCGGCGTACCGGAAGAGGGCCTTGAGGAGCCGCCGGTAGGGGGCGTAGCCGGAGGCGGCCAGCCGGTCCGGGCGCCAGGGCGGCAGGCCCCAGTCCTGGCCGCGCGCGTTGAAGGCGTCCGGTGGCGCGCCCACCGACATGCCGGCGGCGAAGTACTCCTGCTGCGCCCACGCGTCGGCGCCCTCGGGGTGCACGCCGACCGCCAGGTCGTGCACGATCCCGACCGGCATGCCCGCCTCGCGGGCGGCGCGCTGGGCGGCGGTGAGCTGGGCGTCGGTGAGCCAGGCGAGGCGGGAGTGGAAGTCGACGCGGTCCATCAACTCACCGCGGGCGCGGGTGGTCTCGGCGGAGCGCGGGTCCCGGAGTCCGGCCGGCCACCGCCGCCACTGCGACCCGTGCACCTCGGCGAGCGCGCACCAGGTGGCGTGGTCCTCCAGGGCCTGGCCCTGCTCGGCGAGGAAGTCGCAGTAGGCGGCGCGCCGGCCGGGCCCGAGCGGTACCCGGGCGACCAGCTCCAGCGCCTCCCGCTTCAGCTCCCACACGGCGTCCCGGTCGATCAACTCGCCCTTTTCCAGGACGGCTTCGCGCAGTCGTCCGGCGCGGTCGAGCAGCGCGGTCCGCGGGTCCTCGTCGTCCCGGAGGTACGCGAACTCGGGGATGTCCTCGACCCGCAGATGCACCGGGTCCGGAAAGCGGCGCGAGGAGGGCCGGTACGGGGAGGGGTCGGTCGGGGTGCCGGGCACGGCCGCGTGCAAGGGGTTGACCTGCACGAACCCGGCGCCGAGTGCCCGCCCCGCCCAGGAGGTCAGCTCGCCCAGGTCACCGAGGTCGCCCATGCCCCAGGAGCGCCGGGAGAGGAGGGAGTACAGCTGGACGAGGAGTCCGTACGAGCGTCCCGTGGGCGTGGGCAGCCGGGGCGGGGCGACGACGAGATGTGCGCGGCCGGTCCGTCCGTCGGGTGCGGTGGCCGTCAGCCGATGCACCCCGAGCGGGAGTTGCCCGACGGAGTCGCGGCTCTCGCCCTGCTCGGTCTCCACCCGCAGGGCGGTGCCCTCGGGGAGGGCGGCGAGCGCTTCGCAGGGGCTGCCGCTCCAGCACACCACCGTCGGTGGCAGCAGCCGCTCGCGCAGCTCCCGTTCCCGGGCGGCGAGCGCGGCACGTACGGCCTTCGGGGTGCCCGCGTCGACGCCGAGGGCGGCCAGGGCGCGGGTGACGGCACCGGCCGAGGCCGCGACGGTGCGGTCCGGGGAGGGCTGGTAGGAGGTGGCGACGCCGTGCAGCGCGGCGAGCCGGGCGAGCTCCTCTCCGGGGGGCGCGGTCATCTAGGGCCTCGTGGAGTCGGAGTCCGCGACGGCGAGCGGCGGCTCGCTGGTCAGGGGCTCGGCGTCGGGCAACGGAGGTTCGCTGGTCAGCGGGGGTTCGGCCCAGGTGCCCTCGGCGCTGAAGCCGGAGAAGCAGGGGTCGTCGAGCTCGACGGGAGTGGCGGCGGAGTGCTCCGCCAGGCGTTTGGAGCGGGCCGGTGCGATCACGGTGGCCTCCTCATCAGTACGGCATCGGATACCCCAGCCCTACCCAGCGGACGCGGGGACAGACGTCCTCACGTCATTACACGCCGCCGCCCCCTCCCGCGGCCCGCGCCGACACGGCGGACCGGCGCGCCGAAACGACGACGCACGACTGCGCCCGGCTGCGCACGACGACAAGCCCGCCCCGCGAGAGCCGACCTCGCACCTCCAGCCCGACGAACGGCCCGCGGCCCTCAAACCGCCCGCAGCCCGCCTCCGAGCACCCCCAGGCCGCCCCAGGCCGCCCTGCGGATCGCCCTCCGGCCGCCCTGAGACCTCGTCCGCCCCAGGATCGTCCTCCGGCCGCCCTCCGACGGCCCCCGGGTCGCCTCCACGGCCCTCGGGTGACCTCCGACAGCCCCGAGTCCGCCTCCGACAGCATCTAAGTCGCCTTCCAGCCGCCCTGAGTCCCCCTCCGACCGCCTTCCGACCGCCCTCCGGCCGTCGTCAGGTCACTCTCGGACCGCCCTCGGCCCGCCCTCGGCCCGCCCTCAAGCGCGCAGCGCGGCGTCGAGATCGCGCATGAGCTCTCCCACGCGTCCGCCTCCGGGAGGTGCGGCCGGCAGCCGGCCGAGCACCGCGGCGACCGCCGGCGGCGCATGCCGGCACGCCCATTCCAGGGTCCCCACACCGGCAGCGGGGTCTCTCCCCGCGCCGGGGATCCCCACGGCGACAGGCCGACTCTCCCCCGCCGCCAGCTCCTCCGCCGCCAGTTCCTCCGCTCGCGCCGCGTGGGCCGCCGCACCGAGGACGTGCTTCACCTGATGGGCGTTCGCCAGGGGATGCAGGTACGCGGCGGCGGCCGCATGGCTCGCCGCTCGTGCCGCGTCCGCCGAGGCGGGTGAGGCGGGAGCTGCGGGTGAGGCGGCTTCCTGTGCCGCCCGGTACGCCGCCCACGCGCTCTGCCGCAGGGCTCCCGTGCGCCGGCCGCCCCCGGCGAAGGCCTCCGCGGCTTCGACGGCGTCGCGAGGGCGCGGGTCCGTGGGGAGGCTCTGCTCGAATATCGGCAGCGTTCTGCGGGCGCAGCGGGCCGCATAGCCCGCGATCTCCCGCAGTTCGTGTTCGCTCAGCTCGATCTTGTCCGACTCGGTGGGCACCGCTCCATCCTGCCGCCGTCCGAGCCTCGCCCACCAGACCGGCGTCCACCACATGGGTACCGCTCAGACCGGCGCCCTCCGAACCAGCACCGTCCGGACCAGCACCGTCCGGACCTGCGCATCCGGACCAGCCCGTTCAGACCGGAGCTGCGCCATGCGCGACGACCATGCGGCTCCGGGGGCACAGGGAACCCCCGGAGCCGGTCACGCTCGGCTCGGTGGCCCTGGTGACGCGGTGCGAAGAAGCGGGCGACGCAATACGAAGCCCGGGTCGTCAGGCGGAGATGCCGTCGATCCGGGCCAGAGCGTCGTCCGCGCCGTACGGCTGCAAGTACGGCAGCCAGCGCGGGTCCCTATGCCCGGTGCCGATGATGCGCCAGGCGAGTCCGGACGGGGGAGCGGGTTTGTGGCGCAGCCGCCAGCCGATCTCGACGAGGTGCCGATCGGCCTTGGTGTGGTTGCAGCGACGGCAGGACGCCACGACGTTGTCCCACACGTGTTTGCCTCCGCGACTGCGCGGGACGACGTGGTCGACGCTGGTTGCGACGCCACCGCAGTACATGCACCGGCCCCCGTCCCGGGCGAAGAGCGCCCGACGGGTCAGAGGAACGGGCCCCCGATAGGGAACCCGGACGAATCGCTTGAGCCGGACCACGCTGGGTGCGGGGACTGTGACGGTCGCGCTGTGCAGGAAGGCGCCGGATTCCTCGAGGGAGATCGCCTTGTTCTCCAGGACGAGGACGAGCGCGCGGCGGAGCGGTACGACGCCGAGCGGCTCGTACGACGCGTTGAGGACCAGGACATGCGGCACGGATGCCTCCTTGGGCGTCGGCGGCGCGTGGCTCGCGCCGGGACGAACTGTGGTCAGTGTCCCCTCTTGGCTGGTGGACGCGCCACCATGTCCCGGTAACGGGCTGGGAGTGTTTTCGACCACACCCTGTCGTCTCCCCAGGATCATGGCCTGTTCAAGCCCAGGTGAGGGCCGTCTCTCCTTCACGGAACAGGCCGGACCACACACAATGCCCCGTTAGTGTGGTGGTTCTGCCCGTCCGGTGACCTTTCCGTGACCTCGCAGCGCGTGTCGTCCTTGACCGCCGCACCGAATGGGGCAGAGCAGCACCTGGAGGTACCTGCCGTGTCCTTGCCCGCCGTCCTACTGGCCGCCGACGCGTCACCGTCGCCGACTCCCTCGGAGTCGCCGACCGCGGTGACCGTCCCGTCCCTCCAGGACGCCCAGGAGAGCGCGACGAACGCGGCCAGCTGGGTCGAGCAGAACTGGTCGACCTGGCTGGCGATCGGTCTGCGCGTCCTGCTGATCCTGGTGATCGCGGTGGTGCTGAGAGTGGTGGTGCAGCGGTCGGTCACCAAGCTGATCGACCGGATGAACCGCACCGTCTCCTCGGTCGACGGCACGGCGCTGGGCGGGCTGCTGGTCAACAACGAGCGGCGGCGTCAGCGCTCGCAGGCGATCGGCTCGGTGCTGCGTTCGGTGGCGAGTTTCGTGATCCTCGGCACGGCCGCCCTGATGGTGCTGGGCACCTTCGAGATCAATCTGGCCCCGCTGCTGGCCTCCGCCGGTGTGGCGGGCGTGGCGATCGGTTTCGGCGCGCGCAACCTGGTCACGGACTTCCTCTCCGGTGTGTTCATGATCCTCGAGGACCAGTACGGCGTCGGGGACCAGATCGACGCGGGCGTGGCCACCGGTGAGGTCATCGAGGTGGGGCTGCGCGTGACGAAGCTGCGCGGTGCCAACGGTGAGATCTGGTACGTCCGCAACGGCGAGGTCAAGCGGATCGGCAACCTGTCGCAGGGCTGGGCGACGGCCGGCGTCGACGTGACCGTCAAGGCGTCCGAGGACCTCGACCTGGTCAAGGCCACGCTGGACGAGGTCGCCGAGAAGATGAGCAAGGAAGAGCCCTGGAACGAGCTCCTGTGGAGCCCGATCGAGGTGCTCGGCCTGGACAGCGTCCTGCTCGACTCGATGGTCGTCCGCGTCTCCGCGAAGACGATGCCCGGCAAGGCCCTGGCCGTCGAGCGGGAGCTGCGCTGGCGCGTCAAGCGTGCCTTCGACGCGGCCGACATCCGCATCGTGGGCGGCGCGACCGCCCCCGTCACGGAGGACCCGGCCGACCCGACGGCCGCGGTCGCGGCCCCGTCGGTGTTCTCCAACGCGGACTCGCCGCAGGTGGCGGCGGCGGCCCCGATCACCCAGCCCCGGTCGGCGGCCCCGGCCACGCCGGGGAAGTAGCCCGCACGCGGGAAGGCCGTACCCGGAAGGCCCCGGGTACGGCCTTCCGGCATTTCACGACTCCCCCACCCCACGACTGCCCCCACCGCCCGGGCCCTCCCGACCTATCCGCCCCCGAAGTAACGACTCTGTTGCCTCGGGGGCGTTTCCCCTTTCACTCCTTGACGTCCCCTTCGTGACGGGTCTACGTTCCTGCCAGCCGATAGGAAACTTTCCTAACAGTGACCGGATGTGGACTTGCGTCCGGCGTACTTGAGAAGCTGGGCCGTTCAGAAAGGCAGGTGTCGACCCCATGGCAGGAATCGCCGGTACGCCGGGCACCCCGCGCGTCCTGCGCGCCATGAACGACCGCGCCGCCCTCGACCTCCTGCTGGCGCACGGCCCCCTGTCCCGCACCCGCATCGGCAAGCTCACCGGCCTGTCGAAGCCCACCGCCTCACAGCTGCTGGCCCGGCTGGAGGCGGCGGGACTGGTGCTCGCGACCGGCACCACCGAAGGGCGCCCCGGCCCCAACGCCCAGCTGTACGAGGTCAATCCGGCCGCCGCGTACGCCGCGGGGCTCGATGTCACCCCCGAACGCGTCCTGGCCGCCGTCGCCGACGCCACCGGCCGCACCGTGGGCACGTTCGAGGTGCCCACGCCCGGCCGGAAGACCGCCGACGCCGTCGTACGGCAGGTCACCGACGCCCTCGACGGCGCGGTGAAGGCCGCGGGCCTCACCCGGGGCGAGGTACGACGGCTGGTCGTCGCCACCCCCGGCGCCTTCGACCCCACCACCGGTCGGCTGCGCTACGCCTCCCACCTGCCCGGCTGGCACTCCCCCGCGCTGCTCGACGATCTCGCCGCGGCCCTGCCGATGCCGGTCGAGTACGAGAACGACGTCAACCTCGCCGCCGTCGCCGAGCAGCGCCTGGGCGCGGCACGCGGCCACGAGGACTTCGTCCTGCTGTGGAACGAGGGTGGGCTCGGCGCCGCCCTCGTCCTGGGCGGCCGGCTGCACCGCGGCTGGACCGGGGGCGCCGGCGAGGTCGGTTTCCTGCCGGTTCCGGGCGCACCCCTGGTCCGGCAGGTCACCAAGGCCAACAGCGGCGGCTTCCAGGAGCTGGCGGGCTCCCAGGCCGTCCCCCGGCTGGCCCGGGAGCTCGGCATCACCGACCTCCCGTCCGGACCGTACGCCGAGGTCGCCGCCGTCCTCGTCGAGCGGGCCGCCGCCGAGGACACCGCCCTGCACCGGCAGCTGCTCCAGACGTACGCGACCCGGCTCGCGACCGGTCTCGCCTCGCTGGTCTCCGTACTCGACCCCGAACTCGTCGTCCTCAGCGGCGCCTCCCTGACCGCCGGCGGCGAGGTCCTGCGCGCCCTCGTCCAGGACGAGCTGGCGGAACTGGCCGCGTCCCGGCCGAAGCTGGTCATGGGCGACGTCACCGAACGGCCCGTGCTGCGCGGCGCGCTGGAGAGCGCGCTGGCGGCCACCCGCGACGAGGTCTTCGACACCTCACGCTAGCCGCACCACCACCCCTCCCCCGGACCCGCACCTCACCCCGCTCCACCGCACCTCACCGCATTCCACTCACCCTGCCCTGTCCCTCCCTGGAAGGCTCCGCCATGCCCACACGCATACCCGTAGTCGTCCGAAAGGCGGCTTTTGCCCTCACCGCCTCCACGGCCCTCCTGCTCAGCACCACCGCCTGTACCGGCCAGTCCGCGACCGGCTCCGAAGACGACGCGTCCAAGGAGACGACCCTCACCTTCTGGCACGCCTGGAGCGCGCCGAACGAGGTGAAGGCCGTGAAGTCGCTGATCGCGGGCTTCGAGAAGACCCACCCCAACATCCATGTGAACGTCGTCGGCAACATGACCGACGACAAGATCAACCAGGCGCTGCGCGCGGGCGGCACCAAGGCGCCGGACGTGATCTCGTCGTTCACCACCAACAACGTCGGCAAGTTCTGCTCGTCGGGCGCCCTCGTCGACCTCAACCCCTTCTTCGAGAAGGCGGACATCGACCCGTCCACGACCTTCCCGAAGGCCATGAACGAGTACACCCAGTTCGACGGCAACCGCTGCGCCGTCCCGCTGCTGGGCGACGCCTACGGCCTCTACTACAACAAGACCGCGTTCGAGAAGGCGGGCATCACCACTCCCCCCAAGACCTGGTCCGAGTTCGAGGCCGACGCCAAGAAGCTGACGATCACCCAGGGGAACACGTTCAAGCAGCTCGGCTTCATGCCGAACTACCACGGCTGGGAGACGACCACCGAGCACTACCTCGGCCAGTTCTCCCCCACGTACTTCGACACGGCCGGCAAGTCGACCATCGCCACGGACCCGGCCGTCGCCTCCGCCTTCACCGTGCAGAAGAAGCTCGTCGACGACCTCGGCGGCTTCAAGAAGCTGGAGACCTTCCGCTCCACGCTCGGCGACGAGTGGGGCCCCAAGCACCCCTTCCAGACCGGTCAGGTCGCCATGCAGCTCGACGGCGAGTGGCGCCTCGGCATGGCCCTGGAGGCCAAGCCGGACTTCGAGATCGGCGTCGCCCCGCTGCCCGTCCCGGACGAGCGGGCGGCCCAGTACGGCAAGGGCTACATCACCGGCACCATCGCCGGCATCGCCGCCACCAGCAAGAAGCAGAACGCGGCCTGGGAGCTGGTGAAGTACATGACCACCGACACGGACGCGGTCGTCGCCTTCTCCAACGCCATCCACAACGTGCCGTCCACGCTGGCCGCGCTGAAGTCCCCGGACCTGAAGTACGACGCGCGTTTCAAGACGTTCCTGGACATCGCCGCGAACCCGAACTCGACCACCTCCCCGGCGTCGATCAACGGCGGTGTCTACCTCACCACCGTGCAGCAGCTCGGCTACGACTACGAGAGCGGCAAGGTCACCGACCTGAAGGCCGGCCTGAACAAGGCGGCGACGCAGATCGACACGGACATCGCGCAGGCGAAGTAGCGATGGCGGCCACCCACACGCTGCGGGCGAAGCACCGGCGCTCGGCACTGCGCACCCTCGCCTTCCTCTCTCCCTGGCTGATCGGATTCGCGGTCTTCTTCGCGTACCCGATGATCTCGACGGTCTACTTCTCGTTCATGCACTACGACGGCTTCAAGCCGCCGACGTGGAGCGGCACGAAGAACTGGACGTACGTCTTCGAGCACTATCCGTTCTTCTGGCCGGCCCTGCGCAACACGCTCTGGCTCGTCGTGATCATGGTGACCATGCGCGTCCTGTTCGGACTCGGCATCGGCATGCTCATCACGAAGATCAAGACCGGTACAGGAGTCTTCCGCACCCTCTTCTACCTGCCCTATCTGGCCCCGCCGGTGGCGGCCACCATGGCCTTCGCCTTCCTCCTCAACCCCGGTACGGGCCCGGTCAACTCGATCCTGGAGAAGATCGGCGTCCCGGCCCCGGCCTGGTTCAACGACCCGAACTGGTCCAAGCCCGCCCTCACCCTGATGTTCCTGTGGGGGGTCGGCGACCTGATGGTCATCTTCATGGCCGCGCTGCTCGACGTACCGAAGGAGCAGTACGAGGCCGCGGAACTGGACGGCGCCTCGGCGTGGCAGCGGTTCCGGTTCGTCACCCTCCCCAACATCTCGCCGATCATCATGTTCGCGGTCGTCACCGGCGTGATCGCGGCGATGCAGTGCTACACACAGCCCCTGGTCGCCGGAAAGGTCGCCTCGGGTGTGATCCAGGGCGCGGGCACCATGTTCGAGCCCGGCTATCCGGAGCACTCCACGCTCACCCTTCCCCAACTCGTCTACAACCTCGGCTTCCAGCGCTTCGACTACGGCTCGGCCTGTGTCGTGGCCCTGGTGCTGTTCGCCCTGTCGATGGCGTTCACCGCGCTGTTGATGCGGCGCCGGGGCGGTCTCATCCAGGCAGGTGACTGACCCCTATGACCCAAGTACTGGACCGGCCGGCGGAGTTGCGGACACCCGCCACGCCCGCCGAGCGCACCGCCCGCCGCAGGGCCCTGCTGGAATGGATCGCGGTCCACTCCCTCGGCGTGGCCGCGGCCCTCTTCTTCACCCTCCCCTTCGTGTTCGTGTTCCTGACGTCCCTGATGAGCGACTCCCAGGCACTCAGCCGGGACCTGATCCCGCACACCTGGGAGTGGGCCAACTACAGGAAGGTCTTCGACACCCCGGGCTTCCTCACCTGGTGGCGGAACACGCTGATCTACGCCGGACTGGGCACGGTCCTCACCGTCGTCTCGTCCGTCCCCGTGGCGTACGCGCTGGCCAAGTTCCGCTTCCGGGGCCGGAATCTGACGCTCATGCTGGTGATCTCGATGATGATGCTGCCCCCGCAGGTGGTCGTCATCCCGATGTACCTGTTCTGGGCGAAGCAGCTGGACCTGTCGGGCACCCTGTGGCCGATGATCATCCCGCTGGCGTTCGGCGACGCGTTCTCGATCTTCCTGCTGCGCCAGTTCCTGCTGACCATCCCGAACGAGTACCTGGACGCGGCGCGGGTGGACGGCTGCGGCGAACTGCGCACCCTGCTGAAGGTCGTGCTGCCGATGGCGAAGCCCGGCATCGCCGCCGTCGCCCTCTTCCAGTTCTTTGCCGCCTGGAACGACTACTTCGGTCCGCAGATCTACGCCTCCGAAAATCCGAACGCGTGGACCCTCTCCTACGCCCTGGAGTCCTTCAAAGGCGCGCACCACACCGACTGGAACCTCACCATGGCGGCCACCGTGCTGGTCATGGCCCCCGTGATCCTCGTGTTCTTCTTCGCCCAGAAGGCGTTCGTCGAAGGTGTCACCCTCACCGGAGTAAAGGGTTAACAAGCCATGAAGCCACAGACTCCCGGGGGACAACCCCCGGCCCCCCGGCCGGCGAACACCGCCCCCGCCACCCGGAAGCGAGGCGCACACCGGTGAAACTCACCGTGGTCGGCGGCGGCTCGACCTACACACCCGAACTCATCGACGGCTTCGCCCGTCTGCGGGACACCCTTCCCGTGGAGGAACTGGTCCTCGTCGACCCGGCGGCCGACCGACTGGACCTCGTCGGCGGCCTGGCCCGCCGGATCTTCGCCCGGCAGGGCCACCCGGGGCGCATCGTGACGACGTCCGACCTGGACGCGGCCGTCGAGGGCGCCGACGCCGTGCTGCTGCAACTCCGCGTCGGCGGCCAGGCGGCGCGTCAGCAGGACGAGACGTGGCCGCTGGAGTGCGGCTGCGTCGGGCAGGAGACGACGGGAGCGGGCGGCCTCGCGAAGGCGCTGCGGACCGTCCCGGTGGTCCTGGACATCGCCGAACGGGTGCGCCGGGCCAATCCGCAGGCCTGGATCATCGACTTCACCAACCCGGTCGGCATCGTCACCCGCGCCCTGCTTCAGGCGGGCCACAAGGCGGTCGGCCTGTGCAACGTGGCGATCGGCCTCCAGCGGAAGTTCGCCACTCTGCTCGACGTCACCCCGGCCGACCTCCACCTGGACCACGTCGGCCTCAACCACCTCACCTGGGAGACCGGGGTGCGGCTGGGCGGTCCCGAGGGCGAGGACCTGCTGCCGGGCCTCCTGGCCGCTCACGCCGACACGATCGCCGCCGACCTGCGCCTGCCCCGCGTACTCCTGGACCGGCTGGGCACGATCCCCTCCTACTACCTGCGCTACTACTACGCGCACGACGAGGTCGTACGGGAGCTGCGCACGAAGCCGTCCAGGGCGGCGGAAGTGGCCGCGATGGAGAGCCGGTTGCTGTCGCTGTACGCGGACCCGGCCCTGGACGAGAAGCCGGAGCTGCTGGCGAAGCGCGGCGGCGCCTACTACTCGGAGGCAGCGGTGGACCTGGCGGCGGCACTGCTGACCGGCTCCGGCAGCCCGTACCAGGTGGTGAACACGCTCAACAACGGCACGCTGCCCTTCCTCCCCGACGACGCGGTGATCGAGGTCCAGGCGGCGGTGGGTCCCAAGGGTCCGTCCCCGCTCCCCGTGCCGCCCCTCGACCCGCTCTGCAGCGGCCTGATGGCGAACGTGACGGCGTACGAGGACCTGGCCCTGCGGGCGGCCCTGCACGGCGGCCGCGACCGGGTCTTCAAGGCCCTGCTGTCCCACCCCCTGGTCGGCCAGTACGAGTACGCCGAGCAGCTGACCGACCAGCTGATCGCACACAACCGGGAGCATCTCGCGTGGGCCTGACGGCAAGCGTGCTCGCCATCGACGCGGGCAACAGCAAGACGGACGTCGCGGTCGTGGCGGCCGACGGAAGGGTCCTCGCCACGGCCCGTGGCGACGGCTTCCGCCCGCCCGCCGTGGGCGTGACGGCGGCGGTGGACACCCTCGCCGACACCGTCACGCGCGCGTACACGGCGGCCGGCGTCGACTCGGCGGTCCATGTCTCGGCCTGTCTGGCCAACGCCGACCTGCCGGTGGAGGAGGAGCAGCTGGCGGCGGCCCTGCACGCACGCGCGTGGGGCACCTCCGTGGACGTCCGCAACGACACGTTCGCCATCCTGCGGGCGGGCGTCGCCGACCCCCGGGGGGTGGCCGTCGTCTGCGGTGCCGGCATCAACTGCGTCGGCATGCGCCCCGACGGCCGCACCGCCCGCTTCCCGGCCCTCGGCCGCCTCTCCGGCGACTGGGGCGGCGGCTGGGGCCTGGCCGAGGAGGCGATATGGCACGCGGCGCGGGCGGAGGACGGCCGGGGCGGACCGACCGTCCTCACCGACGCGCTCCCGTCCCACTTCGGTCTGCCGTCCATGTACGCCCTGATCGAGGCCCTCCACCTGGAGCACATCGCCCCGTCCCGCCGCCACGAACTGACCCCGGTCCTCTTCGGGACGGCGCGGGACGGGGACGCGGTGGCGCGCACGATCGTCGACCGGCTGGCGCAGGAGGTGGTGTCCATGGCGACGGTGGCCCTGACCCGGCTGGACCTTCTGGAGGAGGAGACACCGGTCCTTCTGGGGGGAGGCGTTCTCACCGCGGGCCACGGGCAACTGGACGACGGGGTACGCGAGCTCCTGGCCGCGCGGGCGCCGAAGGCGGTGGCGAGCGTCGTACGGGAGCGCCCGGTGCTCGGGGCCGCGCTGCTGGGCCTGGACCGGCTGGGGGCGGACGCCGACGTGCAGCGAAGGGTGCGGAGACACTTTCACGCGGGCTGAGTGACCGCACGCGCCCCCGAACACAACACGGGCCCCCGTGAAGGAACCGAACACCCACCCGACGCGTATTCATGGACAGGGGTGACTGCGATCTGATCAAGATCCAGTGAAGGCCGGTGCGCATGACCGGCCCCGCCAGCGATACTGGCGGCGGTAGATGACCATGGGGGAGGTCAAACGTGGCAAACCCGGCACCAGGCAGCACCGTAGCGCCACTTGCGCCGGCCTCGGCGCCACCGCCGACGCGCCGTACGGCGTTCGCCGAGGGCGTCGACAAGGCGCGCGCTGCGGCCACCACGGAGCCGGGCCGGCTCCGGATCATCGGCGCCTTCCTCGCCCTGCTCGTCCTCGCCTTCGGCGCCGTGACGGCCTGGCAGACGACCGACCGCGCGGCCGCCGCCGACGACGTGCTGCACAAGAGCCAGCCGCTCAGCACGGCCGCGGCCGACATCTACCGTGCGCTGGCCGACGCCAACACGGCGGCCTCCAGCGGATTCCTGGCGGGGGGCCAGGAGACGGCGGAGTCCCGGTCGCGCTACGAGGAGGACATCGACGAGGCCGCCTCCAAGCTCGTCACGGCGGCCAACAACGCCGACCCCGATTCGCCCTCGACGGCCTTCATCACCAAGCTGAACAAACTGCTGCCCGAGTACAAGGGCCTGGTGGAGCGCGCGCGGACGTACAACCGGCAGGGTTTCCCGGTCGGCGGCGCCTATCTGCGGTACGCGAACCAGAAGATGCAGGGGGAGATGCTCCCCGCGGCCCAGGATCTCTACACGAAGGAGAACCAGCGCCTCCAGGACGACTACGGCGACGCCACCCCCTACCCGTGGGCGGCGATCGGGCTGGGCGTCCTCGCGCTGGCCGGTCTCGCCTGGGCGCAGCACCGCAACTACCGCCGTACGAACCGGGTCCTGAACCACGGCCTGGTCGCGGCGACGGCGACCACCACGGTCGTCCTGCTCTGGCTGGTCGTCGGCCACAGCGTGGCCCGCGCGGGGCTCGACGACTCCTACGACCACGGCGTCCGCTCGCTGAACGTCCTGCACGACGCCCGGATCGCCTCCCTGAAGGCGCGCGGCAACGAGAACCTGACGCTGGTGGCGCGCGGCGCCGAGACGGTGAAGGTGGCCGCCGACGGCGAGGAGGTGACGCTCGACAAGTACGACCACGAGTTCACCACCGAGATCACCACCCTCGGCAAGGGCCTCACCCTCGCGGCGAAGCTCGCCGACGACCAGGCGGGCGAGAAGCCGGTCGCGTCGGCCGAGAGCAACATGGCGGAGTGGAAGAAGCGCCACACCGCGGCCCGCGCGCAGGACGACAACGGCAACTACGAGCAGGCGCTGGCCCTGGTGATCGGCGGCAAGGACGCGACCGGCGCGTGCTTCGACAACGTCGACCAGAACCTCGCGGACGCGCTGGCGCACGAGCAGACCGAGTTCCGGCAGGCGGCCGGCGACGGACTGGGCGCGATGACCGGCCTGCCGATCGGCGCCGCCGTGCTCGCCGTGCTGGGCGCCGCGGGCGCGGTCGTCGGCATCGGCCGCAGACTGTCGGAGTACCGGTGAACAGGCGCGTGCCGGTGAACGGGCGCGGAGCGGTGAACAGGCGTCTGCCGGTGGGCAGGAGCGTGTCGGTGGGCGGGGACGAACCGGCGGACGGAGGCGTACCGGTGGAAGGGGGCGTGACGATGCGTGTGCGACGAGTGCGGGCCGGCCTGAAGGGCTGGGGCGGAGTGGGCGCGATGGCGGCCCTGTGCGCCCTCGCGCTGTCCTTCGTCCTGCTGCTGCCGTGGACGACCCGGTCGCCCGGCGACGGAAGCACCGGCCGGGCCGGCCAGGGCGTCGCCACGGGCACCCAGGCGGCCGACGCCGACTGCACCGACCCGGAGAAGCGGACGCCCACGCCGTCGAGCGCGGACGGTCCGACGATCGCCGCCATCAAGGCCCGGACGGGCGAGAAGCGCAAGCTGATCGTCGGCGTCGACCAGAACAGCTACCGCTGGGGCTACCGCGACCCCAACAACACGGGCGCGGAGCTGGAGGGCTTCGACATCGACCTGGTCCACCGGATCGCCCAGGACATCCTCGGCGACCCGAACGCGGTCCAGTTCAAGGCCATCCCGACCAACCAGCGCATCCCGGCCATCCAGGAGGGCCGGGTCGACATGGTCGTACGCACCATGACGATCTCCTGCACCCGCCTCGCCGATGTCGCGTTCTCCGCGCCCTACTTCAAGACGGGACAGCAGGTCCTCGCGCCCAAGTCCTCGACGATCAAGGGCTACGACGACACGCTGGCGAAGAACAAGGTCTGCACGGCGACCGGTTCGACGGCCAACACCAAGCTGGTCGACGACAAGAAGGCCGGGAAGATCGCCTCCAGCGTCGTGATCGCCACCCCCGTGCCCAACCAGCTCGACTGCCTGGTGCGGTTGCAGCTCGGCGAGGTCGACGCGGTCGTCACCGACGGCGCGCTCGCGGCCAGTCAGGCCGCCCAGGACCCCACGGTCGAACTGAAGGGCGCCCCCTTCACGACCGAGTACTACGGCGTGGCCATGAAGAAGAACGCGACGGATCTGGTACGCCGGGTCAACCAGATACTGGTGGAGTACCGCGCGAGCGGCTGGCAGGCCTCGTACGACAAGTGGCTGTCGGCGACACTGGGCAGTGACGCGACGAAGTCGAAGCCGCCCGCCCCCCAGTACCTGAGCACGAGCTGACGACCGGCGGGCGGGACGCGGGGCAGGCGGCGGACAGAGCCGAGAAGACCGACAGCAGCGAGAGGTGATCGATGGGCGTCACGGGACCCCCCGGGCCGGTGATGGACCGGGACGAGGTCGACCGTGCGCTGGCGCGGCTCGGCGCGGAGCACGAGGCGATCGAGACCTCGCTCCTCGCCCTCCAGGACCACGCGGGCCGCAGGCTCCTCGAAGGCGCCGAACTCACCGGTGTCACCAAGGAGCGCTGGGCGTCCGCCGAGGCGTCGATCACGCTGCTGTGGACGTACTTCGACGCGTACACGGACGCACTGCGCGGCGCCCGTGACATCCGTTCGCGCCGCCGCTGGTCCAGCCGCGAGGACCTGGCGGAGCTGACGGAGCTGCTGCGCGGCGAGTCGGTCACGGTGGCCGGCTCGGCCGCCGGTACGGCCGCCACCGCCAACGCGCCCACGCTGCACGGCGCCGGCCGGCTCAGCCACAGCTTCTCCCTCACCACCCTCGTCGACCGGATGAACGAGCTGTACGCGTCCTCGCTCGACATGGTCGTGACCGCCGACGCGGTGTGGTCGGCGCTGCCCGCCCGGATAGATTTACTGGCCGCGGAGCTCCAGCGCACCCGTCGGCTCGCCCACTCCGTCGGCGTCCGCCCGGGCGAGCACCCGGCGGGCGACGACCTGGAGCGCATCACCCACACCCTGACCTCCCTGCGCGAGCAGGTGGTGTCGGACCCGCTCGCCTTCTGGGTCCGCGCGCAGGGCAGTTCGGCGCCGGGCGGCGGCCGTCCGGACACCACGGTGTACGACCGTGAGGCCCGCGCCCTGGAGGACGTGCGCCGGGAGATCGACGCGGTACTGACGGTCCGCCAGGACGCCGAGCAGCGGCTGGTGAGGCTGCGGGACATCCTCAGCCGGGCCGACCGGACGCTCGCCGAGGCGCGTACCGCGCGCGGCGAGGTGCTCGCGAAGATCGCCGCGACGGAGGTGCCGGTGGTCAGCGGCCCGCCGACCGTGCTCCAGGAGCAGCTCGCGACGGCCGCCGAGTACCGCAGGCACGCCCAGTGGCACCGCCTGTCCCCGCTCCTGGAGTCCCTGGAGCAGAAGGCGGAGGACGAACTGCTGCGTGCCCGCGAGTCGTTGACCGCGGTCACCCAGCCACTGGCGGTCCGCGCGGAGCTGCGCGGCCGTCTCGACGCGTACAAGGCGAAGGTCGCCCGGCACGGGCTCGCCGAGGACCCGTTCCTCATCGAGCGCTACGACGCGGCGCGCCGCATGCTGTGGAGCGCGCCCTGTGATCTGCGCGTGGCCGGACAGGCCGTCCTGCGCTACCAGCAGGCGGCCGCCGAACTGCTCACGGCACCGCGCGTGCCGGAGCAGGGCGGCCTTGAGGACCGTAGGGGGGAGCAGTAGCCATGAGTCAGGCAGGGCAGGCGTGTCAGCGGCCGGGCTGCGAGGGGGCGTACGAGGATGTGGGCGGTGGCGAGCTGTACTGCGACACCTGCGGTCTGGCCCCGGTCGTCTCGTCGGGGAGTTCCCCCTCCGGGGGCGGTCTGATCGGCTCACCGCCGACCGGGGTGACCGGGGGCGGCAAGGGCTCGGCGGGCAGCGCCAGTTCACGTGCCAGCGGGCGCAGCGCCCGCAGCACCCGTACGTCGTCGCAGTCGTCGAAGTCGCGCCGCTCGGTGTCCGGGCGGCTGTCCCGGTCGCTGTCGGGCAAGTCGACGGGCCGCTCGGTGTCCGTGCGCAGCTCCGGCTCGACGGCCAACTCCTCCGGGCGGGCCCGGCTCGGCGCCGGACTGGTCACGGTGCCGCAGGTGCCGAGGCCCGACCCGCGCGGGATGGTGCAGGAGAATCCCGAGGTGCCGGAGCGCAAGCGGTTCTGCTCGCGCTCCGACTGCGGTGCCCCGGTGGGCCGTTCGCGGGGCGAGCGGGAGGGGCGCACAGAGGGCTTCTGCACCAAGTGCGGCCACCCGTACTCGTTCGTGCCGAAGCTGAAGGCCGGCGACGTCGTGCACGGCCAGTACGAGGTCGTGGGCGCTCTGGCGCACGGCGGGCTCGGCTGGGTCTACCTGGCGGTCGACCGCGCGGTCTCCGACCGGTGGGTGGTGCTCAAGGGCCTCCTGGACACCGGTGACCAGGACGCGATGGCCGCGGCCATCTCGGAGCGGCGCTTCCTCGCCGAGATCGAGCACGCCAACATCGTGCGGATCTACAACTTCGTCGAACACCTCGACCAGCGCACCAGCTCGCTCGACGGCTACATCGTCATGGAGTACGTCGGCGGCAAGTCCCTCAAGGAGATCGCCAACGACCGGCGCACCACGCAGGGCAAGCGGGATCCGCTGCCCGTGGAGCAGGCGTGCGCGTACGGCATCGAGGCGCTCGAGGCGCTCGGTCATCTGCACAGCCGCAACCTGCTGTACTGCGACTTCAAGGTCGACAACGCGATCCAGACCGAGGACCAGCTCAAGCTGATCGACATGGGCGCGGTCCGGCGCATGGACGACGAAGAGTCGGCCATCTACGGCACGGTCGGCTACCAGGGCCCGGAGGTCGCGGAGGTCGGTCCGTCGGTCGCCTCCGACCTGTACACGGTGGGGCGTACGCTCGCCGTCCTGACCTTCGACTTCCAGGGCTACACGACCGTCTTCGTCGACTCGCTGCCCGACCCCGACAACATCGAGGTCTTCCGCCAGTACGAGTCGTTCTACCGGCTGCTGGTCCGCGCCACCGACCCCGACCCGGCCCGCAGGTTCGCCTCCGCGCAGGAGATGGCGGAGCAGCTGACGGGTGTGCTGCGCGAGGTCGTCTCGCTGCAGAGCGGCCGGGCGCGGCCCGCGCTGTCGACCCTGTTCGGGCCGGAGGTCAAGGTCACGGACACGGAGCTGTTCCCGAAGCCGACCGGGGAGGTGTCCCGGCTGGGGGCGCGGGTCGCCGTCAAGTCGTCCCGTTTGTTCGGCGGTTCGGGCGCCGCGCCGGCCCTCACCCGCGGCCCGGGCAGCGGGACCGCGGCAGCCGGCGGCACCGCTCCGGCCCTGCCGGTCGCCGCCCCCGCCTTCGCCGGCGCCGCTCCCGCACTCGCCGGCGCCGCTCCCGCCTTCGTCGGCGGCTCGGGACTGCCGGGTTCCGGCGGTGTCGTGTCGCCCGGTGCCGGTAGCGCCGGCGCCGGAAGCACCGTCGCCCCGATCGCTGCCGCCCCCGGCCTCGTGAAGACCGTCCCCGCGCCCGCCGCCGCGCTCGCGCTGCCCGTTCCGCACGTCGACGCCACCGACCCCAACGCGGGTTTCCTGGCCGGCCTGCTGGCGTCCGCGCCGGCCGAGCTGATCACGGCTCTCGCGGCCGCGCCGGCCCCGTCGGTCGAGACCCGGCTGCGGCAGATCCGCGCCTGGCTGGAGAACGACGACCACCAGGCCGCCCTCATGTCCCTCCAGAAGCTGGAGGGCGAACGGCCCGACGACTGGCGGGTGGTCTGGTACCGGGGCGTCACCTCGCTGGTCACCGGCGACCACGAGGGCGCCGCGCTCGCCTTCGACGCCATCTACGACGCCTTCCCGGGCGAGCCGACGCCCAAGCTGGCGCTCGGTCTGTGCGCGGAGGTGCTGGGGCAGCTGGACAACGCCGCCGAGTACTACCGTCTGGTGTGGTCGACCGACCCGAGCTATGTGAGCTCCGCGTTCGGCCTGGCCCGCGTACAGCTCGCGGCCGGGGACCGCCGGAGCGCCGTACGGACGCTGGAGTCGGTGCCGGAGTCCTCCATCCACTACACGGCGGCCCGGGTGGCGGCCGTGCGGGCCCGGCTCCGGGAGCGGACCGCCCTTGCCTCCGACGTACCCTTCCTGGAGGACCTCACCGCCGCCGCGGCCCAGGTCGAGGCGCTGGACGCGTACGGTCTGGATCCGACGCGGCGCGAGCAGTTGTCCGCGGAAGTCCTCGGCTGTGCCCTCGACTGGATACTCTCCGGTGGCCAGGGCGCGGGCTCGACGGCCCCGGCGCTGCTCGGCAGTGAACTGGACGAGCGTGGGCTGCGCTTCGGCCTGGAGCGCTCGTACCGCACGCTGGCCCGGCTGGCGACCGGCGGCGAGGAAAGGATCGACCTGGTGGAACGTGCCAATCGTTACCGCCCCCGGACGTGGGTGTAGTTGATGTCCCAGATGCCCCGGCAGGCCGCCCTGCCGACGTGTCCGAGCTGCGCGGAGCCGCTCGACGCGGGTGACCGTTTCTGCGGCGCGTGCGGATACGACCTGTCCGCCGTACCGCCGCGCCCGGACGACCATCCGACCCTCACGATGAACGGCTCGGCCCAGCCGGCTCCCGCGCAAGCGGCGGCAGGTCCGACGGGCCCGACGGTGAGCGGTACGGCCGTGCCGGGTCCCGGCCCGATCGGCGCGCGGGTGAGCGGTGCCGGTTTCGCCGACACCGGTTTCAACGGTGTCGGCGCCGCGGCACTGCCGCCGCAGTCGGCCTCGGGAGGACCAGTGCCGCCGAATACCGGTGGGTCGGTGCCCTCGGGTTCCGGTGCACCGGTATCGCATGCGTCCGGAGCGTCGGCGCCGCACGGTCCCGGTGCGTCGGTCCCGCAGGGTCCCGGCGTGCCGTCGGGTCACGGAGCGCCGGTGCCGCCGGCCCCCGGAGCCCTGGTCCCGCCGGCTCCCCCCGCCTCCCCCGCTGCCGGGGACCCCGGTGTCACCGGAGACGCCGGTGTCTCCGGTGTCCGGTTCGACCGGCCCTCGGAGCCCGACGAGTACGCCCTTCAGGCGCCGGACCCCCGGGTGGCCGCCGAGGCCGCCGTGGTGGCCGAGACCGCCCAGGTGTGCGTGGCCTGCCGGGCGGGCCGGGTCGACGACGACGGGTACTGCGAGAACTGCGGGCACGCCCAGCCGCGCGAACGCGACCACATGGAGCTGGAGTCGGGGCCCCTGGCCGCCGTCAGCGACCGCGGCCTGCGCCACCACCGCAACGAGGACGCCTTCGGCCTCGGCCGCACCGCCCTGCCCGACGGCTCGCCCGCGCTCGTGGCGATCGTCTGCGACGGCGTGTCCTCCGCGACCCGCCCCGACGACGCCTCCCTCGCCGCGTCGAAGACGGCAAGGGAGTCGCTGCTCGCCGCCCTGCCGCAGGGCACTCACCCGCAGCAGGCCATGCACGAGGCGATCGTCGCCGCCTCGTACGCGGTCAACGCGCTGGCCGACGAACCGGCCACGGCCCGTGAGCACGCCCCGCACCAGAACGCCCCGGCCTGCACCCTCGTGGGGTCGATCGTCACACCCGGGCTGCTGGTCGTCGGCTGGGTCGGCGACAGCCGCGCCTACTGGGTCCCGGCGGACCGCAGTTCACCCCCGGCCCGGCTCACCGAGGACGACTCGTGGGCCGCGCAGATGGTCGCCGCGGGCCTGATGAGCGAGGCGGAGGCCTACGCCGACGAGCGCGCCCACGCGATCACCGGCTGGCTCGGCGCCGACGCCTACGAACTGGAGCCGCACACCGCCTCCTTCAAGCCGGACCGGCCCGGTGTGGTGGTGGTGTGCACGGACGGCCTGTGGAACTACGCGGAGGCGGCCGAGGACATGGCCGAGGTCCTCCCGCCGGACGCCTCCGCCCGGCCGCTGCACAGCGCACGCGTCCTGGTCGGGCACGCCTTGGACGGCGGGGGCCACGACAACGTAACAGTGGCCGTCGTGCCGTTCCCCGCCCCCGCGCAGGGGGCAGGATCGGCCTGAGGCCGCACACCGGAAAACACCGCAGAACACCGCAGAACACCGCAGAACACCGCAGAACACCGGAAAACACGGAGAAACACGGGAAGCACGGGGAAGCACGCGTACGGACCGGTGGGGACCGGTCCGTATTCAGACATCGCCCCGCGAGCGTGGGGTTTCCGAGGGGGATTTGAGTAGGCATGGCCAATTTCTCGAAGTCGAACGTGCCGCAGTTCTCGGTGGACGTCTACCAGAACGAGTACCTGCCGGAGGGCGGCCGCGAGGTCAACGCGATCGTCACGGTGACCGCCACCGGCGGCGGCACGGTGGGCAGCGCGGCAGCCGCGCCGCACCTGTACTCGCCGAGCCAGGGCCCGTCCGCAGCCGTGGCGATCATGGTGGACTGTTCCGGCTCGATGGACTACCCGCCGACCAAGATGCGCAACGCCCGAGACGCCACCGCCGCCGCCATCGACACCCTGCGCGACGGCGTGCACTTCTCGGTGATCGGCGGCACCCACGTCGCCAAGGAGGTCTATCCGGGCGGGGGCCGGCTCGCGATCGCCGACGCGAACACCCGCGAGCAGGCCAAGCAGGCGCTGCGCCGGCTGAGCGCGGGCGGCGGCACGGCGATCGGCACCTGGCTGCGGCTGGCCGACCGGCTGCTGTCGACGGCGGACGTCGCCATCCGGCACGGCATCCTGCTCACCGACGGCCGCAACGAGCACGAGTCACCGCAGGACCTCAAGGCCGCCCTCGACGACTGCGCCGGCCGTTTCACCTGTGACGCCCGCGGCGTGGGCACCGACTGGGAAGTGAAAGAAGTCACAGGGATCGCCTCCGCCCTGCTCGGCACCGCCGACATCGTCGCCGACCCGGCCGGCCTCGCCGCCGACTTCACGCAGATGATGGAGACGGCGATGGGCAAGGAGGTAGCGGACGTCGCGCTGCGCCTGTGGACCCCGGTCGGCACCGCCATCAAGTTCGTCAAGCAGGTCGCGCCGACGGTCGAGGAGCTGACCGAACGCCGTACGGAGGCGGGCCCGCGCGCGGGCGACTACCCCACCGGTTCCTGGGGCGACGAGTCCCGCGACTACCACGTGTGCGTCGAGGTCCCGGCCGCGAGCGTCGGCCAGGAGATGCTGGCCGCCCGGGTCTCCCTCGTCATCCCGCAGACGGACGGCACGGTCCAGAACCTCGGCGCGCAAGGTCTCGTGCGGGCCGTGTGGACCGATGACATGTCCGCCTCCACGTCGATCAACCCCCAGGTCGCGCACTACACAGGGCAGGCCGAACTGGCACAGGTCATCCAGCAAGGGCTCGACCTTCGCAAAGCGGGCGATATGGACGGAGCAACGGCCAAACTGGGCCGGGCCGTTCAGCTCGCGAGCGCCTCGGGGAACGGTGATACTGCGAAACTGCTTGCGAAGGTGGTGGACGTGGTCGACGCCACGACAGGTACTGTGCGACTGAAGGCGAAGGTCACGGACGCCGACGAGATGACGCTCGAGACCCGGTCCACAAAGACTGTTCGTGTAAAGAAGTGACCTGAACGCCTACCTGAACGCGCTTTGGCGACACCGAAGGAGAGAGGGGGACGCGCCGACATGCCGACCTGCCCGAACGGACACCAGTCGGGTTCCGACGACTGGTGCGAGGTCTGCGGTCACCGCATGGCCGGTGCCGTACCTCCGCCCCCTCCCCCACCGCCCCCGACCGCCGGCGGCTACGGTTTCCCGCCGCCCGGCCAGGGTCAGGGCGGCCAGCCCGGCGGACGGCACCTGTCCTCCGTACCGGGCCACGAGCCGGAGCTCTGCCCGCAGTGCCGTACGCCCCGTGAGGGCGGTGCGCCGTTCTGCGAGGAGTGCCGGTGGAACTTCCTGACCAACACGGCCACCTCGTACACCCCGGCCGCCCCACGCCCACCGGCGCAGGGCCCCGGCGGCCCGGGTCAGGGCGGTCCGGGTCAGGGCGGTCCGGGTCAGGGTGGTCCGGGCGGTCCCGGCGGGCGTTTCCAGCCGCCGCCGCCCTCCTACGGGGGCAGTGACTCGTTCGAGTACCAGAGCTCCCGCCCGTCCCAGATGAACCGTCCCGCCGAGCCGATCCCGCCGTTCGGCGGCGAGCCCTCGGGCCCGGGCGGTCAGGGCAGGCCCGGTGGCCAGGGTGGTCCGGGCGGTCCTGCCGGTGGTCCGCCTCCGGGCGCCTTCGGACGGGACCCCTCCGGCCAGGGCGGCGACCCCTTCGGGCGCGAGCCGTCCGGTCCCGGCGGCCGTCCTCCCGGCCCGCCCGGCGACCCCTTCGGGCGCGAGCCGTCGGGTCCGCCCTCGGACCCCTACCGACGTGAGCAGAGCGGCCAGGCCTCCGACCCCTTCGGGCGCGAGCCGGGCGGTCCCGGCGGCCGTCCTCCGGGTCCGCCCGGCCCCGGTGGCCCTTCCGCCTTCGGCGCCGACCCCTCGCGACCGGTTCCGCCGCCGCCCGGGCCCACGCCCACGGCCGGTCCCGGCATACCGGGCCAGGGCGGCTTCGGTGGCGGCCAGAACGACCCCAGGAACCAGAACGACCCCAGGAATCAGGGCGGCCCCGGGAACCAGGGCGGCCCCGGGGCTCCGCAGGCCTTCCAGCCGTCCGGCCCGACGGCCCCGTCCGGCTTCCCGCAGGAGACCGGACGTCCGCAGCAGCCCGGCGGCCGGCCCTTCGGCGGCGCCGACGACGACTGGGTGATCTCCCCGCCGTCGCACACCGGCCCCGGTCAGGGCGCGCCCGGTGGGCCCGGTGGCCCCGGCCCGGCTCAGGGCGGCGGTGGCTACGGCTACCCGCAGCCCGGCGCCACCCAGGCACCGCCCCCGCCCGGCCCCGGCTACCAGCAGCAGCCGGCGACCTGGTCGGTGACCATCGGCCCGGACCGCGCGTACTTCATGGCGATGATGCACCGCTCGGGCCCCGAGGCCGCGGGGCTCAACCTGCCCGCGTACTCGCCCGAGCAGCAGCGCACGCTCACCGGCAACCAGTTCACCATCGGCCGCCGCCGTCACTCCACCGGGGAGACCCCCGACCTGGACCTGTCGGTGCCGCCGGAGGACCCGGGCGTCTCGCACCAGCACGCGGTGCTGGTCCAGCAGCCGGACGGCAGCTGGGCCGTCGTCGACCAGAACTCGACGAACGGCACCACGGTCAACGGCTCGGAAGAACCGATCCAGCCGTTCGTCCCGGTGCCGCTCCAGGACGGCGACCAGGTGCACGTCGGCGCCTGGACGACGCTCACGATCCGCCGCGGCTAGGCCTCGACGAGGCTCGGACCCGATGTACCCGTCGAACCCGGCAGGGGCCACGCGTACGGCCCCTCCGGTTCGTCGAGCCACGCCCACGCGTGCTCGGCGCCGACCGTGATGCCGTACCGCTCCCGCCCCGGCATGCCCTCGCGCTCCCACAGGGCGGACGCCTCCTGCGGGTCGAGGGTGCCCCGGGTCAGGGCCAGCAGGAAGCGGAACGTGTCGCTCTCCCTGGCCCGGTGCGGCACTCCGGCGAGTGCCACCTGCTCCGGCTCGGGCCGCTCCGCCCCGCGCAACGGCACGAAGTAGGCCGGGGTCTCCAGGAAGTGGCCCTCGGCGTGTCCGGCGTCCCGCACGGTCAGCGCGATCAGCCCGGTGGCCAGCGGCGCCAGGATCAGGGCTCCGGGTGCGCACTGGGTGAGCCAGACCCGCGGGACCGATGCCAGCGTGCAGGTCGCGATGATCCGGTCGAAGGGGGCGCGTTCGGGCACTCCGCGCGCCCCGTCCCCGGTGACGACGGTCGGCCGGTACCCGGCGTCGTGGAGGTGCCGGCGGGCGGACTCGGTGATCTCCGGGTCCAGGTCGACGGTGGTGACGTTCCCGTCGCCGAGCCGGTACGACAGCAGCGCCGCGTTGTAGCCGGTGCCCGCGCCGATCTCCAGCACCCGGTCGCCGTCCTCGACCCGCAGCTCGGCCAGCATCAGCGCCATCAGCGAGGGCTGGCTGCTGGAGGAGAGCAGCACGCCGTCGCGCAGCCGGGTGGCCAGCGGGACGTCCTCGTAGGCGCCCCGCACCCAGCGCTCCCGGGTACGCGGGTCGGGGCTCCCGCCCCAGCGGCGTTCACAGCCGGCGAGACCGCCGACGTAGTAGTACGGCACGAAGAGGTGGCGCGGGACCGTCGCGAAGGCCTCCGCCCAGCGCGGATCGGCGGCGAAGGCCCCGCTCGCCTCGATCTCGCGCAGCAACATCGCCCGCGCCGATGCGGCGAGGTCTGTCAGCTCCTTGTCGAGTGCGTCCGCGCTCATGACTCCACTGTGCGGCGCGCGGCCCCGGGAAGCGAGCCGCTGGGAGGGACCGGAGGGGGCGGTCCTAAGCCTCAAGTCCTCCGTCTCCCGGTCTGAGACCATGGGAGACGTGAAAGAGATTCGGCGCGGCACGCTTCAGGAGCAGACCTTCTACGAGCAGGTCGGTGGGGAGGAGACCTTCCGCCGGCTGGTCCACCGTTTCTACGAGGGAGTCGCCGAGGACCCGATCCTGCGGCCCATGTACCCGGAGGAGGACCTGGGTCCGGCCGAGGAGCGTTTCGCGCTGTTCCTCATGCAGTACTGGGGCGGGCCGACGACCTACAGCGAGCACCGCGGCCACCCGCGCCTGCGCATGCGGCACGCCCCCTTCGTCGTGGACCGGGCCGCGCACGACGCCTGGCTGAAGCACATGCGGGTCGCCGTCGACGAACTCGGTCTGTCCGAGGAACACGAAGACACCCTGTGGAACTACCTGACGTACGCGGCGGCGTCGATGGTGAACACCCCGGAGTAGACCGCGACGGGGGACGCACCGAACCTATGACGGGGGACGGTCGAACCGGGGGCACGACGGGGGATCCGGCGCCGCGGACGGGGGCCTGGCGCCGCGGAGGGCGCGCGTCAACGCACGCTGACGTCGAGCATCCCCAGCCGCCCCGCCCGCCGTACGGCGATCGACCCGTACGGTGTGCGCAGCCGCAGCCACGCGCCGAGGGAGAGCAGTTTCAGCTCCTGCGAACCCGTGGAGGGCCGAAGGAATCCGAGCGACTGGGCCGCGTGCACGGCACGCACGGGAAGTCCGGTGTCCCCGACCGTCCGGGACCAGATCTCCCGCCCGATCCGGTCGAGTTCGGCCCGCGTCCGCAGCTCGGCCGTCAACTCCTCGGTGCGGGACCGGAATTCGGCGACGGCCGCACCGACCATCGCCTGCAGCGCGTCCGCGGCGGGCAGTCCCGCCTCGGGACGCCAGCCACCGCGCGGCGGCAGCACACCGGCCCACGGCGGCCCGGTGACGGCCGCGGGAACGCCGGCCGTCGCGGCACTCTCGTCGACGGATTCCAGCAGCTCCCCCGCCGACACCGTCACGTCCAACGTGACGTCTAGGCCGTTCTCGTACGGCTTGGCCAGCCGGACCGCGCGGATCGCGAGCACCTCGAAGGAGGGCGGCCGACCGAAGACGGCCAGCGCGGTGCCGGCCGCCTGGAGCCGGACCGCCGCTCCACGGTCGTAGTGGAGCAGCCGGGAGAGGAAGGCCGCGACATCCGCCGCCTCCCCCTCGTCGGCCAGGTGGAGCACCGTCATGCGGCGACGGCCTCCTCGTCGTCGTCCCGGTACTCGGCGAGGAAGTCACGCTCCTCGGCGGTGAGCCGGCGCGGCCGCTGCGCCTCGAAGTCGAACGGCACGATCACCGTGGAGGCGGTGACGTAGACCTGGTCGCCGTCCTTCACCTCGTAGGTGATGGTGAAGGACGCTGCCCTGATCTGGGTGATCCACAGTTCGATGTCGACCGGGGAGTGCCGGTGGACGAGCTGCCGCTTGTAGTCGATCTCGTGGCGGGCCACCACGGACCCCTGCTTGAAGTTTTTCTCCGGGCGGAACAGGAAGTCGATACGGGCTTCCTCCAGATAGCGGAGGAAGACCACGTTGTTGACGTGGCCGTACGCGTCCATGTCCGCCCAGCGCAGTGGGCAGCGGTAGATGTGCCGCAAGATCGATCAGCCCCGGGTCAGCTTCTTGTAGGTGGCGCGGTGCGGACGCGCGGCGTCCGCTCCCAGCCGCTCGATCTTGTTCTTCTCGTACGACTCGAAGTTGCCCTCGAACCAGAACCACTTGGACTCACCCTCGTAGGCGAGGATGTGCGTGGCGACCCGGTCGAGGAACCACCGGTCGTGGGAGACGACCACGGCCGCACCCGGGAACTCCAGCAGCGCGTTCTCCAGGGAGGACAGCGTCTCGACGTCGAGGTCGTTCGTCGGCTCGTCGAGGAGGAGCAGGTTGCCGCCCTGCTTGAGGGTGAGCGCGAGGTTGAGGCGATTGCGCTCACCACCGGAGAGCACACCGGCCGGCTTCTGCTGGTCCGGGCCCTTGAAGCCGAACGCGGAGACGTACGCGCGGGACGGCATCTCCACCTGCCCGACGTTGATGTAGTCGAGCTCGTCGGAGACCACGGCCCACAGCGACTTCTTCGGGTCGATGTTCTCGCGGCTCTGGTCGACGTACGAGATCTTGACGGTCTCGCCGACCTTGATGGAACCGGAGTCCGGCTCCTCGAGTCCCTGGATCATCTTGAAGAGCGTGGTCTTGCCGGCGCCGTTCGGGCCGATGATCCCGACGATGCCGTTGCGCGGCAGCGTGAAGCTGAGGTCGTCGATCAGCACCTTCTCGCCGAAGGCCTTGGAGAGGTTGTTGACCTCGACGACGATGGAGCCCAGACGCGGGCCCGGCGGGATCTGGATCTCCTCGAAGTCCAGCTTCCGCATCTTGTCGGCCTCGGCCGCCATCTCCTCGTACCGGGCGAGACGCGCCTTGGACTTGGCCTGACGCCCCTTGGCGTTGGACCGCACCCACTCGAGCTCTTCCTTCAGACGCTTCGCACGCTTGGCGTCCTTGGCGCCCTCGACCTTGAGGCGGCTCGCCTTGGTGTCGAGGTAGGTGGAGTAGTTGCCCTCGTAGGGGTGGGCGCGACCGCGGTCGAGCTCCAGGATCCACTCGGCGACGTTGTCGAGGAAGTACCGGTCGTGGGTGACGGCGACGACGGTGCCGGGGTACTTCGCGAGGTGCTGCTCCAGCCACTGCACGGACTCGGCGTCCAGGTGGTTGGTGGGCTCGTCGAGCAGCAGCAGGTCGGGCGCCTCGAGCAGCAGCTTGCACAGCGCGACACGGCGGCGCTCACCACCGGAGAGGTTGGTGACGGGCCAGTCGCCGGGCGGGCAGCCCAGGGCGTCCATGGCCTGCTCCAGCTGGGTGTCCAGGTCCCACGCGTTGGCGTGGTCCAGGTCCTCCTGGAGCTTGCCCATCTCGTCAAGGAGCGCGTCGGAGTAGTCGGTCGCCATCAGCTCGGCGACCTCGTTGAAGCGCTTGAGCTTGCCCATGACCTCGGCCGCGCCGTCCTGCACGTTCTCCAGAACGGTCTTGGACTCGTCGAGCGGCGGCTCCTGGAGCAGCATCCCGACGCTGTACCCGGGCGACAGGAACGCGTCACCGTTGGACGGCTGCTCGAGGCCCGCCATGATCTTCAGAACGGTGGACTTACCGGCACCGTTAGGCCCGACCACACCGATCTTCGCGCCGGGCAGGAAGCTCAGCGTTACGTCGTCAAGGATGACCTTGTCGCCGTGTGCCTTGCGCGTCTTGCGCATGGTGTAGATGTACTCAGCCAAGAGAAACCGTCCGGCAGCTTGAGATCTGGCAGTGGGCAGGTGGGCAGATACACCCCATCTTGCCTGAGGTCCAGCCCTGGGTGTTAACCCATTCGGCCGGGGGGCTGTGAGCTGGGCTTTCCCCACTGACGACGGCGACCCGCCCATCACTGACGGTCACCGTCGAGCGCCCCTAGGAATCCTGGGACGGCCCAGCGATGGCTCGGGACGACCGGGAGACGGTTCGGGCGTCCCGAGGACGGGCCCATGGACAGCCCAGGGACAGCCCAGGGCGGACCCTGGCGGCGATGTCCCTGCCGCGGCCGCTGTCCTCGCCCGCCGAGTCCGCTCAGTGACGGGTCTCGTTCTCCTTGCGGCCCACGAGCAGGAGGGCCGCTCCGCCGATGACCACCAGGCCGATGGCGGTGCCGGCGATCAGCGGGGTGGCGCTGGTACCGCCCGTCGCGGCGAGGTTGGTGTCGTCGGTGGTGGAGGTGCCGCCCACGGTGGCCGGGCTCGGTTCGCTGAGGGTCTGGGTGGTCAGGCCGGCGATCTCGTCGGCCTGGGTCTCGCAGTCCAGGACGCCGGTGAAGCGGCTGTCGACGCCCTGCGGGCCGTTGATCGTGAAGGCGTAGGCCTGGTCCTCCTGGAGCGGGATCGTCACCGTCCGGGACGCACCGGCCGGGATGCTGTACTCGGTCTCCATCAGATCGAAGGTGAAGACCTGGTCGCCCTGGTTGACGGCCGTGATGTCCACTCCGGTCTTCGCGCAGTTCTTCGCCGCGGACAGTGCCGGTATGGCGCCTTGCTCCGCCCAGGTCGCGCTCGCCGTCGCCGACACCGTCGACTCGCTGGAGCCGGCCAGGATCTGGGTCTGACTGCGGCTCTCGGAGGTGAAGGCACGGCCGACGGGGACGGTGGTCGAGGCCTGGACGGTCAGCTCGGCCGAGCCGTCGGCCGAATCGGCCGGCACGTCGAAGAACAGCTGGCTGCCGTCCGTCGCCGAGGTGACCACCTTGCCGTCCTTGCCGACGATCCGTACGCCGCTGGTGGCGGCGTCCAGCGGAGGCGTCACCGTCACGCCGCCCGCGTTGGTGTGCACGGTCACCGGGCCGAGGAGTTCGCCGGGGTGACCGGAGACGGCGGGCGCCTCGAGGGTGAGCGACGCCTCGGGCTCCGCTACGGTGCGGGCGGCCTTCTGGAGGTAGTCCGCGAGCCGCTCGGCCTGCGTGTCGACGGCGTCGACGTCCGCGCCGTCCGAGTAGCGCCAGATGGCCACCTGGGTGCCGGTGGCGGCGTCCTGTTCGGTGAGACCGCCGTCGATGCCGGCCTTGTCCGCGAGCGAGGCCAGGTCGTTCACCTGGGGGTAGGAGTGCTGAAGGATCCAACGGATGCGGCCCGCGTCCTTGTTGGCGCCCAGCGAGGTGCCGCTCCAGGGTGTCTCCTGGTACTTGGCGTCCTTCTGCGTGGGGTTGTAGAGGTCGACGCAGTAGGTCTGCAAGGTGCCGCCGCCCTCGACGGACATCTCGAACAGGCCGGCCGAGACCTCCTGGTCGCCGTCGTCGGCATGGATCACCGCGGCACCGTAGGTCTTGAGGCCGCCTATCGTCGCGGCGGCCCCGCCCTGACTCTGCGTCGCTTCGGCCGCGGCGGCCGCGCCCGCGCCCGCGATCGCGCCGACGGCGAGGAGGCCGGATGCCAACGCCGCCGCGGCGAGGCGGACCGCCCCTCGCCCGCGTGCGAGCGGCGCGGAGAACGAACAAATCACACAATTCCCCTTCGAGCAGGACCCGTTGATGTGGGGGGTACGGGTCCCACCAGCAGAATCAGAAGCCCCGTGAGCCACGTCCGGCATCCTAGAGACGTCGCGCAGCGCGCTTACCGGTCATCTCATCGGATCGCCGATCCGACTCGGAATCGTTATCCCCAAGATCGTCCAGAGGTCCGACTTATCGACAAATCCACTTGGTTGCTCGAAGCGCATGCGTCGATATGCCGCAGTTCGGTCGGCGTCGGCATGGTGCGGGGCGTTGACGGTCCGTCACCACTCCGTCGCATGACATCTGCTCCCCGCCCCCTCCCGCACCGCACCACACCGCCCCGTCCTCAGCTCACGTCACCGCCACCGGCTCGCGCCGCCGGCTCTGCGGGGTGTCGGGCTCCGGCTCGGCGGCGTCGGCGGCCGGTGTCTCCCAGTCGGGCTCGGGCCGTGCCGGTGCGCCGACGGCCATCGGCTCGGGTCGGCCCGACCTCCGGAAGGCGGAGGTGCCCCGCGAGATGTCGTGGCCGATCGCCACGGCGTCGATGTCCGCCGACGTCCGGCTCTGCTGTCCCTCGCGCGACTCCGTACGCACCCTCAGCCTGCCCTGCACCAGCACCGGGTCGCCGACGTTCAGCGAGGCCGCCGCGTTGGTGGCCAGTTGCCGATTGGCCCACACCGTGAAGAAGTTGGTGTGCCCGTCGGTCCAGGTGCCCTTCTCGCGGTCCCAGTAGCGCGAGGTCACCGCCAGCCGGAACCTCACCGACGCCCCCGCCGCCAGGTCCCGGTAGACCGGCTGCGTCGCCACGTTGCCGACCGTGCAGACCATCGTCTCGTTCATCGTGAACCCCTCCTCGCCGGACGGTCGCCCCGCCCGGATACACGTACGGGCCCGTCCCGCACGGCTGCGTCCGCCGTGACAGCCGTGGCCCTTTCACCGCGTACCGTCACCGCCTTCACGGCGACCGCATCCGTCGCGATCACCGCGAAGCCAGACTGCCTCCGTCGGACCGGGCCCGCCGAGCGCTGTGGACCACCCACCGCCTGTGGAAAACTCCACCACCCGGACGAGTGATCCACACGCCGCGCCCTGTGGATCACCCACTCGGATCACGCTCGTAAATCACCCCGTGTGGACCACTCCTCGCGGACCACTCCTCATGGACCACCCCTCGTGGACCACTCCTCGTGGACCACCCCTCATGGATCGCCCCTCGCGGATCGCCCACGGCACCTCACCGAGCGGCGGCCCCCACCCCCGTGACCCGCCCGTACTGCTCCCGGACCTCCCGGTACCGCAGCAGTTCCGCGGCGACGGGATCCAGTACACGGGCCCGGCCGCACCCGGCCGCCGCCTCCCGCAGTCGGCGCTCCGCGTCCTGCCCGTACCGCCGGGCCGGCCCCCGTGCCGCCAGTCGGCAGCTCCACTCGACGAGCGGGCCGCCGATGATGCCCGTCACCATCAGCAGCACCGGAACCCCGAGGTTCGGCGCCATCACCCCGACGATCTGTCCGAGCAGCCACAGCCCGCCGACCACCTGGAGCAGGGTCATGCCGGCCTGTGCCAGCACGGCCACCGGCCACCAGCCCGGCCGCGGCGGCCGCCCCTGCGGCAGCCCGGCCCGCACCGCCAGCTGGTCCAGCGCCTCGGGCAGCCCCTGGGCACCGCGTACGGCCGCCTCCCGCACGGCCTGCGCCCACGGCATGGGCAGCCCCGCCGAGGCCCGCTCGGACACCGTGCGCACCGCCTGCTCGACGCGTTGCCGTGCCGTGGCCTCCTCGTCGGCCTGGGCACGGACCGGCAGTCGTCCGGTGGGAGGGTCGCGCCGGTCCTGCTGCCACCGCCACAGCCGTAGCCACGGCGTCCCGCACGCCCGGCCCGCGTTGCGCAGCCAGGCGCGTTCGGCGGCCTCGCCGGCGGCGGTGGCGCCCACGGCGTCCGCCAGGCGGTCCGCGAACTCGTCCCGCGCCTCCTCGCTGAGCCCGATGCGCCGCCCGGTGGCGTAGACGGGCCGCAGCCGCCACGCGGCGGCGTCCACATCGGCGGCGATCCGCCGTGCCGCGGCGCCGCGCTCCGTGACGAACTGGCCGAGCACCTCGCGCAGTTCTCCGATGCCGTCGCCGGTGAGCGCGGACAGGGCGAGCACGGTGGCGCCCGGTTCGCCGTACTCGCCGAGGGCGACGCCGTCCTCGTCGAGCAGGCGTCGCAGGTCGTCCAGGACCAACTCGGCGGCCTCGCCGGGCAGCCGGTCGACCTGGTTGAGGACGATGAACATGATCTCCGCGTGGCCCGCCATGGGCCGCAGATAGCGCTCGTGGAGGATGGCGTCGGCGTACTTCTCGGGGTCGACGACCCAGATGACGGCGTCGACGAGCGCCAGAACGCGGTCGACCTGCTCGCGGTGCTGCACGGCCGCCGAGTCGTGGTCGGGCAGGTCGATCAGGACGAGCCCGCGCAGCTGCGCCTCGGCCTCCTGACTCTGCACCGGCCGCCTGCGCAGCCGGCCCGGGATGCCCAGCCGGTCGATGAGGGTCGACGCGCCGTCGCTCCAACTGCACGCGATGGGTGCGGAGGTGGTCGGCCGGCGTACGCCCGTCTCCGAGATGTTCACTCCGGCGAGGGCGTTGAACAGCTGCGACTTGCCACTCCCGGTGGCGCCCGCGATGGCGACGACGGTGTGCTGACCGGAGAGCCTGCGCCGGGCCGCCGCCTCGTCGAGCACCCGGCCGGCCTCGGCAAGGGTCCGGCTGTCGAGCCGGGCGCGGGAGAGTCCCACGAGCTCACGCAGCGCCTCGAGCCGGGACCGCAGGGGCGCGTCGTACGTGAGCGGGGTCGACGGCAGGGCGCTCCCGCCGCCACCGCCGACCCGGGTCTCCATGACGGCGGCCTGCTCTGCGGCGGTCGCCTCACTCACGCGGCGGGCGATGAGCCCGTCGTCCCAGCCTCCGGCGGGGTCCGTACCGGGTTCGACACCCGCTTCCGCACCCGCACCCGGGTTCGTACCGGGCTGCGAACGGGATTCCGAACGAGATTCCCTGCGGGAGGGCGCGTGGGGGGCGGTACGGGGGGCCGTGCGAGGGGCGGCGACGCCGTCGGCATCGGCCACGCGCGCGTGGACGTCCGTCTCCTGCGCACGGGGTCCCTTCGCGGAGCCCCTCACGGGCAACTTCGCGGGCCTCTCCTCCGTACCGCCGTCCTCCGCGCCCACGCGGTCCTGAACCCGCACCTGCGCCTGCTCCCCGGCTTCCGGGCTCTCCCCCGCTCCTCGGCTCCTGCTCTTGCCGTCCTTGCCGTCCGGGCTGTGGTGGCTGTGCTCGTGGTCACTGTCGGTCTGATCGTTGTCGGTCTGATCGTCGTTCGTCTGATCGTTGTCTGTGTGGTCGTTGTCCGTGTGGTCCTGGTCAGTGACGGCGGTCACCGGTCACCTCTCCTTCTGAAGTACGGACAGCGCGGCGATGAGTTCGGCCTGGGGTTCGGGGTGGACTTCGAGCCCGTCGAGGGGCGCGAGGCGCCGCTCGCGTTCGGTGTGCAGCACACGGTCGAGGTGTTCGGTGAGCAGCCGTCCGGCACGGTCGCGCAGCCGCAGCGCCCCGTGGGCGCCGATCCGTTCGGCGAGCCCCTCTCCGGCCGAACGCGCCCTGCGGCCGCCCAGCAGGGCGGTGGCGACGAGGGCGGCGACCGACTCGGGATCGGGTGCGACACCGCGTTCGAGGCCACGGACCTCGTCCTCGGCGTACTCCTCGAGCTCGCGCCGCCACCGTCGTACGGCCAGGCCGATCCGGTGCTCGGTGCTCTCCGGCGAGGCGTCCTGGTCCGTCAGCTCCGGTGCGTCCGAGGCCGGTTCGCGCCGCCAGGCGTCGTCGATCCGCTCGTCGGCGGCGGTGACGGCGCACAGCAGGAGGGCGCCGAGGCTCTCCACCAAGGCGTCGAGGAGTTCACCGGCGGTGCAGTCCAGTGGGAAGGCCCGCCAGCGCTTGAGCGCGTCGCCTGCGAGCACGGCACCGCTCTGCAGACGGCCCCGCACGCGCGTGTACTCGGTGTCGTACGCCGCGTCGACGGCCGATGTGAGGCGCAGCGCGGCGGCGTACTGCGAGGCGGCGGCGCCCGCCAGTTCGGGCAGCCGGGCCTTGAGGGAGTCGAGGACGCCCTGGGCCGTGCGGGCCAGGGCGTGGCGGCGGGAGCCGGGGTCCTGGACGTGGTGGACGAGCCAGTTCCGCAGCGGCGCCACGGCGGTGGCCGGGAGGAGCCCGCCGCCCCACGCGGACTCGGGCAGTTCGGGCACCGTGAAGCGCGGTACGTCGCCCAGCCCGGCCTTGGTGAGCAGCGCGCCGTACTGCCGGGACACCTCGGAGACGACCTGGTGGGGTACGCGGTCGAGGACCGTCACGAGCATGGCGTCGTACTCCTTGGCGGTGCGGAGCAGATGCCAGGGCACGGCGTCGGCGTATCGGGCGGCGGTCGTGACCATCACCCAGATGTCGGCGGCGCAGATCAGTTCGGCGGCGAGCACGCGGTTGTCGGCCACGAGCGAGTCGATGTCGGGCGCGTCCAGGAGGGCGAGGCCCGGCGGGAGGGTGTCGGCGGTCTCGATCCGCAACACGTGTCTGCCGTCCTCGCCGGGCAACAACAGGTCGTCCGCGGACTCCTGATGGGGCGCCCACACGCGCGTGAGCCGCGGCAGTACCCGCATGCCGCTGAACCAGTGATGGTCCTCCGGATGGCACACGAGCACCGGAGTCCGTGTCGTCGGCCGCAACACGCCCGCTTCACTGACCCGCTGGCCCACCAGGGAGTTGACGAGGGTCGACTTACCGGCGCCGGTGGAGCCGCCCACGACGACCAGCATCGGCGCGTCGGGCTGCTTGAGCCGGGGCACCAGATAGTCGTCGAGCTGGGCGAGCAGTTCGTCGCGGTTGGCACGCGCGCGTGGGGCCCCCGCCAGGGGAAGCGGGAAGCGTGCGGCGGCGACACGGTCGCGCAGGGCGGAAAGTGCGTCGAGCAGCTGAGGCCGTACGTCCAAGGTCACCACATGCGAAGAATGCCCAATTTTAGGGGATTTATGAAGCATATAGGCATGTCTGCGCGCCGATAGGACACAAGGGACGGAAGGTACGACTGGGACAGAGGCACAGCGCAGGCATAACGAGTGCACAACACCCGTGGCCCGGGACGCGAAAAGCGATGCACGATTCGCACCTGCCTGCGATTATCAGGACCGCTTCACCGAACCTCCACATTGAGCCACGGAGGCGAAGCAACCGGGACAAGGAACCGGGAGCCCTATCCTTGTCCCCGGCAACGTCACGGATCAGCCCACACCCGGGCAGCACGTACGAGGCCACCACACCCGGCCCCCGTAGCTCAGTGGATAGAGCAGGCGCCTTCTAAGCGCTTGGCCGCAGGTTCGAGTCCTGCCGGGGGCGCAAGTTCCCGCCCTCCCTTTGGGAGGGCTTTTTTGCTGGTCAGAGCATGTATGGCGCGACACGCCAAAGCCCCGGACACTCTCCCGATGATCATGGGGAGGGTCCGGGGCTGTCCGGCTGTAACCGGGTTTTCGCGGGTGGCTGTGTCGAATACGTGTCGAAGTTTTCGGCGAGAGGCCTCAGCCCGCGTCGGTCGGCTCGGGAAGATCCCCGGCGGCCTCCAGGCGCTTTTTCAAGTCAGGCAGCTGCCCTTCGACACACCGTGCGTAGGTAGCCAGCAGCACCGGCACACTGTTCCCGGCTCATTCGGCCACCTGGGCGGGTGGGATCCCGTCGTTGAGCCACTTCGTGAGGCGCGTGTGCCGGTTGTCGTACACCCGCTTCCCCGTGGGCGACTCGAAGACGTGCGGGGGCAGGACAGCCTTGCGAGCGCTGCGCCACGCCCGACGAATGACCGAACCCGTGAGGATGCCGCCCGCCTCCCCCTGGAACAGCAGATCACCGGGCTTGAGCTGTTCGTCCTCGATGTGCTGCCGCAGGATGCGCGACAGGGCGGGATGACCCGGCACGGTGCGCGTCTCGCCCTCGGCGCGGCCCTTCAGGTCACGTTCCTCGTGGATCTCCATTCCGAAGCGCCACTTCGTGAGCATCACCACCGGCGTGTGCGTAGGGCGGAGGCCGGAACGAGCGATGCTCTCCGGCACGTCCTCCTCGCAGGCGCGGGCCTGCCCACTGAACAGCACCAGTGCATGAAGGATTTTGCGCTGGTCATCCTCTGAGAGGCCCCCGAACCACTCGACGCCCTCGGCCACCGGTCTGAGGCCCTGGGCGAGTTCGTTCAGGATCACCTCGTGTGCGTACAACACAGACTTCCCCTGGTTCAGATCGACCGTACGCGCGCGGCCACCCATGAGCAGCACGGTTTCCCGACCGCGCCGCAGATTGATTGGGTGAGCGGCGAAGCTGTCAAGTCTGCCCCGGGCGGCTGACACCACCCCCTGACACCAACAGCCCCGGACGGCAGCGATCAGCGGCGAACCCCGGCGAACCATCAGCCGAGCACCACCGCCGGTTACCAACGTCGCCGACCCCCTGTGACCGACCTGATAAGGATGAGGCCAATTTGCAAACATCCATGGCCGGGGCGGACCACCACCATCAACTGATGGGGGGCGGTCCGTCGAATTTGGACCAACTGTCAGCGTCCCCGCCGATAGGCCAGAACGATCCCGACGACAGCCAACGCTGCAGCTACGACGACAAACCACGTCGGCATCAGCTCCAGCCCTTTGTAAGCAATAGGGACAGTCACAGGTATCGAACCTCCTTGAGTGGGACCAACCTCCGAATGCCCCTCACCAAGATCAAAATGCGCCACCCTGCAAAGCGGAATGAGTCCGCGGTACAGCAGCGAAGTACAGCAACCCCAGTAACCAGCACCGTCTGACGGCGTCTCTCCGAGGCCATGACGCGGCCGGTGCAACCGTTCGTGACTGATCTATACAGAGCTTCGGATCAGAAGGCATACCCTGCCAAGCGGTGAGGTCCTCCGGGATCGCCTCATCCCGCCCGGGGGAGTGAAGGTCCCCACCAGGTGCGTGTCTAACTGCGTGACGACGCCGACGAACAACAGCGGATGCGCACGGACGTCAGCGGACCATCGGCGCAGGTGAGAGACACACCAGCCCTAGGCACCGCCGCTGCCCAAGTTGCTTCGGGACGAAGAGGTCAACGAGGAGGTCCTGGGTTCTGACGGCGAGAAGAGGCCGGCTGTGTAGCTCCAGCAGCGCTTTACAGGCTGTGCCACCAGTCCAGTAGCTTGATCAACAGCCAGAACCCACCGAAAACCACAACCGCGTAGCCGATCCAAAAGAACGGTAGGTTGGCGCCGTTCATCTCCTCCAGTCGCTGCTTGTCGTACTCCGACAGCCGCAGCTGGGCAGGCTTCAGCGCCTCAAGTATCTCGTCCGCTTTCGGCCTGAGCGGGTCTTGCTGGTCGTCAGCCATGATGGCCCCTCCCCCACTTTGCTCGTTCATCATCGTGATTCAGCCGCTGCGAATACAGGCTTCTTCCCAAAGCGGCCGACGTTTGACTGTTGGGCACCACAGACAGCCGCACCAGAAGCGCACCAGATCGAGCGGGGAACAGCGGGGAAAGTGGCCCGGCCCGAAGCGGCCACCATCCGGTCATTCGCCCAGGTGAGCGGACCAATCAGCCCCGAGTGACCGCAGCTTCCCGAGCTGAGGGTGCGAGTTCGATTCTCGTCACCCGCTCCATGTGAACCCCCGGGTCGACAACCGGGGGTTCTTTGTCGTCTGGGGGCAGCGGCCGAGGCGCGCACTACATCCGCAGGATGTGACCGGTCTGGCTGCCCCTTGTGGCGCGCGTGGTCCAGCCCGAGGGCGATGAAGTTCTTCGTGGACGTGCACATCGACCAGAAGATCTTCCGTATATCCGGCAGGAGCATCCGCAGCGAGTAGCGGAGCTGCGCCGGCCGGGCCCAGGCGTGACGGTCCGCAAGCGCCGTGAGGGCATGGGGAGTTCGTGACAGCAGCCTACGTCTGTCCCGGCTACGCTCCTGCCTTGTCATGCCCGCCACCACTCGCGGGCAGACTCGAACAATTGACCGAGTTTTTGGAGGTTTGATGAAGTCCGTCATGCGGAAGGTTGCAAGCTTCGCGGGGGTGAGCGTGGCCGTCACAGCCATCTCCGTGACCGGCGCATCTGCAGCCCATGCGGAGGCCCCCACGCAAGGCTGTCCGTACCCCTACGTCTGCTTCTACGTGGACAACAACGCCCTGCTCGCGGGCACGCCGATCTCGAAGTACAAGGACGTCACCAGTAGTTATCAGGCCGTCACGCCCCGGCCGCACTACGGGGTCATGAACACCCGGAACGACGACGTGGTGTACCTGCGGCTCCAGGACGGCACCTCGATCTGCCTTCCGCCGAACAACTCAACCGTGTTTGCCAACGCCTACAGTGTCACCGGAATAAAGATCTCCAGCAGGTCCACCTGCTGAATTCGCTGGAAGGCCAGCAGGCGCGTCTGATCGCGCCCGCTGGCCGGACGACGGGCAGGGCTGCGTCGTTCTCGCAACTTCACCCGGTTTGATCACGTGATATCTGCAGTGGTGAGCAAGTAAGCGGGATTGCGGGCGCGGCAGCGAAGGCCTCCGGCGATGTCGGTGCGGCCGGCGAGTCGGAGTGCGCCGATGGCCAGGCGCCTCAGGGCGGCCATCGCCCGGGACGGGGCGCCGGTTCTCACGCGGGAGGCAACCTTCTCCGTAGTTGACGTCTCTGGCGTGACGGAGATTTGGGGTACTGCCGCCGACCCTGCAAACCTCACTGCGCCACCCATAACAGTGGCGCCATCCCGTCTCTGTTCCGGCCGTGGACTCATCCCGCCCGATCTGGCGCACGCAGGGCCGTGACCTGCCGCGTTGCCCGGCTACCAACAGGCCTCCGGAGCCGTGTGCGCAGACCCCGGCCCGGGTGGGACACCGGCCAACGCAGCTCCGTCGACCTCACGCTAGGGTGCGCGGCATCAGCAAGCTGGAGGGCCTCATGAGCAAGGATCGATGCGTTGACGACCACGCAGCAATGGCCATGCTGACCTACTCCGCTGTGATCGAGATTCGGCACATGGCTCGACGGCACAAGCCGCTTGCTGGTTGGCCCAACGATGACTATGTCGCATGCATCGCCTGGCTTGCCGACCTTGTTCACAACATTGCCCTGGGTGCGAGACGAGAATCCCGGTGGAAGTCCTGGCGCAAGCGGACGCGCCCCATGGCCTGGACCTGGACTGTGGCCGACCCGGCCGGCCAGGCATGGATCCTGGCGACTCTCGCCAAGAATGGACTGGAGTGGACCCCACCTCCGCTGCTCCCTGGCCAGGCCAATGACATCCACTGCTGACAGCGCCCCGGGCGGGACGTATGTGTCCGCCTCTGTCCGGTCGTCACGGTGGGGGCAACAACACTAAGCTTGTTCTTTAACCTCCGTCCCTACTCTGACGCTCCCCCTAAATGGGGTGATCATGACGGGCTGATCCGACACACTGGTTCGATGCGGCACGATGATGAAGAGCCCTTGTCCGGCGGCAACGTCAGTGATGGTGTCGTTCGCGTCGGGGACACCGTTCGCCGTCCGGCCGGACCATGGACTCCCGCTGTGCATGCTCTGCTTGCCCACCTGCATGAAGTGGGATTCGGCGCGGCGCCTCGCCCACTCGGCATTGACGATCAGGGGCGTGAGGTCCTGACCTTCATGCCGGGAGATGTGGTCTGGCCCGACCGGTTCTCGCTGATGGAACCCGCTCGACAACTGGCTCGCGTGGCACGGCTGATCCGGGACTTCCACGACGCCGTGCAGGACTTCACGCCGCCGTCCGATGCGCGGTGGCAGACGCTGATCCCCGCTGAGGGCAGTGACATCATCGCCCACAACGACCTGGCCCCCTGGAACCTCGTGGTCGGAGGTGAGGCGCGGTGGGCCTTCATCGACTGGGACACTGCAGGTCCCGGCTCGCGCCTGTGGGATGTCGCCTACGCCGTTCACGGGTTCATCCCGCTGTCCGCGCATCCGGACTGGCAGAGCCCGGACGCGGCGGACCGACTGCGAGTCTTCGCCGACGCCTACGGTCTCGCTGAGTCCGAGCGTCGTCGGTTGGTCCCTGTGCTGGGGCGCCGTACGCGTTCCATGCACGACTTCCTGCGCGACCAGGCAGCCCAAGGAGCCCAGCCCTGGGCAAGGCTGTGGGCTGAAGGCCATGGCGACGCCTGGCGAAACGACGCCGAATACATCGAGCAACGCGAAGACCAGTGGATGCAGGCTCTGCTCGCTAGCTGAGGCATCAGTGCCCGTGCCTGGCTCCCGGCGTCGAACGACATCTCGAACTGGATCACTCACCTGGGCATTCGCCGGACATTGAAGCGGCCTTCGTCTGATCATGTGCTCCGACCAAGGTGCACCGATCGAGACGAAGGCCGTGAGGGTGAGTCTGCTGCCTGACGCCGGTCCCGGGGAGGCGTTCGCGCAAGCGTCACGCTTCCGGGAGGACTTATTCGACTGCCTGACCGCGCGCGGGGACGAACTGTTCGACCTCATCGACGCGTTGCTGTGCGCGGACGGTCCGGTGACCTCGCCGGTGGACCTGACGCTGGTGGCCGAGCACCGGCGCGGGCACGGCGCGATGTACGAGGCACTGAACCACGGGAGCGTGGACGTGCCCCGGCTGCGGCAGGTGCTGGCCGGGCTGCCGATGCCTCGGGCCGCTGACGGCCGCCTGGTCCTGGCGGTCGACGTCAGCAACTGGCTGCGCCCCGACGCTCCGACCAGCGCGGACCGCCTGTTCTGCCACGTCTACGGCCGCAGCGGACGGTCCTCGGATCAGTTCATCCCCGGCTGGCCGTACTCCTTCGTCGCCGCCCTCGAATCGGGCCGGACGTCCTGGTGCCAGCTCCTGGACGCCGTCCGTCTCGGTCCCGAGGACGACGTCGCCGAGGTCACCGCCGCGCAGCTCCGCCGTGTGGTCGAGGACCTGATCGAGATGGGCCGCTGGCACGTCGGCGACCGCGACATCCTCATCGTCTTCGACGCCGGCTACGACGCCCCGCGCATGGCCCACCTCCTTGCCGGCCTCCCGGTCGAGGTGCTGGGACGGATGCGCTCCGACCGCGTCATGCGACGGCCGACACCCTCGCTCAAGGAGTACGCCCTGTCCTACCCCCAGGGCGGGCGACCGCCGAAGCACGGCAAGGAGTTCCGCTTCGCCAAACCGGACACCTGGGGTGGGCCGGACGCGGCAACGACGCAGGTCACCGACCGGTACGGCACCGCCCACGCGATGGCCTGGGACCGCATCCACCCCCGCCTGACCACCCGCTCCGCATGGATCGACCACACCGGCGAACTCCCCATCATCGAGGGCACGCTGATCCGCCTTCAGGTCGACCGACTGCCTGGCGGAGGCGACCCGCTCCCGCTCTGGCTCTGGTCGTCCGCCACCGCCCTGAACAGCGAGGACGTCGACGTGCGCTGGCAGGCGTTCCTGAGGAGATTCGACATCGAGCACCTCTTCAGGCTGATGAAACAGACCCTCGGGTGGACCCGGCCGAAGCTGCGGACCCCCCGCGGCCGGCGAGCGCTGGACCTGGCTGATCATCGCCGCGCACACCCAGATCCGCCTCCTGCGCGGGGCCGCCGCCGACCTGCGGCGGCCGTGGGAGAAGCCCGCCGAGCCCGGCCGACTCACCCCGGCCCGAGTCCGCCGGGGGTTCAGAAACCTCCGCCCACATCTCACCTGTCCGGCCCGTGCACCGAAACCCTCAACGCCCGGACCTGGAAGGCCACTTGGCTCGAAGAACCGACGGCCCGCCACCCGCTACGACGTGGGCAAGACCGTGAAACGACCCGAGAGCATCATCGAACGAAACCGACTCAGACCATAAAGAACAAGCTAAGACGTCGTGCCAGAACCGTGCCAGGTCGTGCGGGGAACCACGGGGAATGGCGGGGACCAAGTCGCCGGCCAGTCAGGCCCCGTCGCCGGTCAGCCGCAGGTCAGCCCTGCAACCATCCGTAAAGAACCCGAGCTTCCCAAGCTAATGACCTTGCAGTGGCCAGACCGCAGGCGGTCAGCGCAACGATTCCCGCTCAGCCGGTCTGGGTATCGGTGAGGGGTGCCCCGACGGGGCGAGCCGTCTGAGTGCAGCTTTCGAAGGTTGCGTGAGTACAGGTGGGGGACTCGTGGCGCGCCGCAAAACAGTGATGCAAGTGCTCGCTGAGGCGTACAAGGCGAAGCAACAGGCCAAGGCCGCTGAGTTGAAGCGCGCCCAGCAGAAGGAGCAGAGGGCAGCGAAGGCTGCGGAGGAGCGTCGGCGCGGTCAGAAGCGAGAGGCCGCCAAGGCCGAAGCCGAACATGCTCGCCTGCTGGCCGCAGGGGAAAAGCACCTCAATCGGGAGCAGGCTGCGCAGGCGCGGGAGGTTGCCCGCATCGAGCGGGAGTTGGCCAAGCGCCAAGCCGAGCGGGAGCGCACTGCCGAGCAGCAGGAGCGGGAGCAGACGCGCGCGGAGAAGGAGCGGCAGAAGCAGGCGCGCGAGACCCGCTTGGCGCAGTTGAAGGATGAGGCAGAGCAACGCACGCTCCAGGCCCAGGAGCGCATGGCGGCACTACAGGCTGTGCTGACAGACCGGCCCAAGAGGCTGAAGAGTTGGCACCCGTATGTCGAGCAGACATTCGCTGACCAGGGCCCGCAGGGCGTGGCCGACGCTGTGGAGGAAGTGCTTAGTCGCTCACCGGTGCCCGAGGGGTGCCGAGCGGGTGCGGGAGCGGCTTACGTTCCGGAGGCTCAGCGGCTCCTGATCGAAGTCGAACTGCCCCAGCACGAAGTGCTGCCGACCGTAATGTCGTACCGCGTTGTGGCACAGCGAGTCGAGATCGTCGCCCAACCTCGTAAGGAGTCCGAGTCCAAAGAGGCATACCGCACTCTCGTTGCCCGCCTCGCCCTTCGGGCACTGGACGAAGCGTTTTCGACCACCCCACCCAGTCTCGTCACAACAGTGGTGTTCAACGGGCACGTGAGTGCCAAGGACCGCGCCACCGGGCGGCCGGTTCGGCCTTGCCTTGTGAGTGTGGTTGCCCAGCGCGAGGACTTCGACCAACTCGTTCTGGATGAGCCCGAGCTAGATCCACAGCGTTGCCTCAAATACCTCGGCGCTGTCGTCTCCCGCCATCCGCACGATCTCGAGCCGGTGCCCCCTGTCGTGGAGATCGACCTATCGATGTACCGCATCACTGCTGATGCCGGTGCCGTAGCAGGGCTCGACAGCCGACCCGACCTCCTACAGATGGACCCATACGCCTTCGAGCGGCTCGTACGCGAATTGTTTGAAGCGATGGGCTTCGAGACCTGGCGTACCCAGGGTTCTCGGGATGATGGTGTGGACGCCGTCGCTGTGAAACGTGACCCGGTGGGGACCACGGTCTTCGCCATCCAAGCAAAGCGGTCGAAGAACGCGGTGCCCGTTGAGACAGTCCGTGCGTTGGCAGGAGTGATGCACGACAAGGCTGCAAGCCGTGGGGTCCTGGTCACGACTTCATGGTTCGGCAAGGCAAGCGATGACTTCGCTCACCGAACGGGCAGGATGCAGCTCATCAACGGGCGCAACCTGAAAGCGCTACTCAAGGAGTACCTGAACATGGACGTCCTGATCGGCCTCCCGAAGACACCTCCGGGTTGGCAGGCCTCCGACGTGCAGTAGGCCATTCAGCGTGACCAACAGAGAGAGGGACCCGGATCCCGTCCAAGTCCCTCTCCCAGTGCGGGTTGAACGGGAGGCTGCCCCGCTATCCTCCTTGCCTTGCCAATCGTCCTCCTCAGAGGCTTTGCGGTTCGCTCACCTCCAAGAGGTGACCGCGGCTGGTGGCTACGCGGAGCACGTCTCGTAGGGCTCCGGTCAGTTCCTTTGCCAGGAGCTGCATGTCCTCCGGGCCAGCGTGCTCGTCGCCGAGGGTTTCCGTGGCCTGCTTCAGCAGTTCGGTTGCTGTCTCGAGTTGCTCTGATTCGATGTTGTCGGCCAGGCGAGACATGTAGCCGTCCCTGTCGTCCGTGCTCAGGTAGCAGGGCTTGTCCTCTGGGCCCGACCACGGGAGAAGCCGGAGCTCGTTCTGTGTCGTCATCCTTGCGTCTGCCTCTCATTGCTCACGTGGTGGGTGGTGAAAACCGCGTCGACGCGGTCCCCCGGGAACACCAGAAGCGCGGCCTCGACCACGCGGCCGGCAGCGTCGGCGGCAACTCGGGTGATCGCGAGCACCGCAGTGGTGGGGTTGATCCGAAGGGTGGACGCCTCATCAGGTGTCGGAGGGCGGGCGGAAACCGTCTCCCGGACCTCCACCGACAGAGGGCTCAGCACAGCAAAGCTCTCTTCTGTCCGCATGTATGAGGCGCCGTCACTGAGCGCTTCGGTGGGCTCCAGGTCGCGCGGGACGTAGATGCGGGCCAGGCTGTGCGGGGACTCTCCCTGGTAGCTGATGCTGAGGAACTCGGTCAGCGGGCTGCCGTTCGGGACTCGCAACAGGGCTGCCAGATGACCATTCGCCTCGATCGCAGTGGCGCAGTCCGTGACGCGCAGAGCTGCCTCAGCGGCTGTCCATGGGTCTAGCGTCCCCCAGCCACCGACGTACATGATCTTGCGGAGGCGGAGGCGGACGAAGTTCCCCTTGCCGTGGATCTTCTCGACGAGGCCTTCCCCTTGAAGCACCGCGAGAGCGCTCCGCAGGGTCGCCGTGCTGACTTTGTATTGGCCGGCCAGTCCGACTTCGGACGGCAGGCGTTCCCCAGGCTTGATGCGACCGGTCGCGATCTGAGCCTTGAGGTCATCGGCGATGTCGTGATGGCGAGAACGCATGGGCTGGATCACCGCCTTCTCTGCATCCGCACGGCGACGAGTCGGGTTCGCGTGTGCATGGTCAGCAGCTCGCCCGACTCGAAGAGCAGTTGCTCGGAGCCTTGGGGCAACTGGAAGAGGTTGCTCACCCGGCACGCCCGTCCGCCGACTTGGATGATGTCGCCGCGCTGCACAGTGGTCGAGGTGATCTCGACTGGCTGGGATACCTGTGCGCCGCCGAACGCCCGTTGCCTCACTTCTGCACCTCCGCAGGCGTGGACTGGCTGGACGCCGCGTGGCACGGGCAGTCGCACACCTCGTAGACCACCGGCAGGTCGACCGGCGCCACCGTCGGGGCGGACTCCCCGCAGGCGTGGTGAGTACCGATCCGGCATGCAGTCGATCGGTAGGGGACGGGCGAAGCGTCTGTGATGTGAGGCTGTCGGCGAGGAGGCATCAGTGGACGCCCCCGAGGACCGAGCAGGCCTCGGACGACAGATGGGGCGCCACGACCATCGAACGCCGCGGCCGTTCGCGCTTCTCCCAGGCCAGCACGTACGGGCGGACGAGCGCGTTGTCCTCGCCCGTGAGCGAGCCGGCAGGGTTCGCCCGGTCTGGTCCGCGCCACCGGACGGCCGTCGGTCCCTCTGCGGGCGCAGCGGGCGCATAGACCGGCGACGTCCTGGCGGACGTTAAGGAGCGGCGGTGCCTGCCCTTGGGAAAGTGCCGCTCGCTGGTGAGCGAGACGGCACGGCGGATACGGTTGAGCACGCTGCTCAGCTCCTATCGCTGATAGCCCGGTCCCCCGACGTCGCCCGTCGCGGGGACCGCTTTGCGTACGACCGCCCAAAGGGTGCGGCCGCTCAGGCTGGTGGCGACGAGACCGAACCGGTCAGCCGCGGCCACTACTTCCAGGGCCTCCCGCCATAAGTCAGCGGAGAGCGACTCCGGCATCTCCGCTTCGACCGACGTATGCCGGGGGTGTTCCTCCACTCGCGCGAGAAGCCCGATGGCGGACAGCCGTGCGGCGATGGCCGCCGCGCTAACTCCCGAAGCGGGCACAGGGCAGCCTCCGTCACCAGCGATCACTTTCAGTGAAGCTAGTTAACTAGATTAGAGCTAGTGGACTAGATTTTCCATATGCCTGAGCAGCCGCCCTATCTCCGCATCGCCGACGCACTCCGGCAGCAGATCGCGGAGCACGTCTGGGTACCGGGGGACCGTCTCCCCTCCCGCGCCCAGATCGGCCAGGAGTACGGCGTGGGCGAGAACGTGGTGCGCCGGGCACAGGAGTTGCTGATCTCCCAGGGTGTACTGGAAGGCCAGGCCGGATCCGGCACCTACGTCGCCGAGCCCAGGCAACGGGTGCGGGTCGTTCGCTCGTCGGCACGAGAGCAGCCCGAAGGGTCCCCGTTCAGCTCAGACATGAAAGCTGTCGGCAGACAGGGGTCTTGGGAGAGCCGGACCGACGCGAAGGTGCCGGCACCCGCCGAGATCGCCGCGCGTCTCGGCATCGCCGACGGTGACCTGTGCGTACGCACGACCTACGAATTCCTTGCCAACGGCAGGCCTGTGCAACTCTCGACGAGCTGGGAACCGTACGACCTCACCGCGGGCACGCTCGTGGTTCTTCCTGAGGGAGGGCCGCACGCCGGGGCGGGTGTCGTGAACCGCATGGCCGCGATCGGCGTCACCGTCAGCCACGCCGTGGAGCAGCCGGAGCCTCGACAGGCGACCGCCGAGGAGGCATCGCTACTGGGCGTCCAGAAGGCATCGCTCGTGACTCACATCCGACGGACGTACTACAGCGACCAGGGGCGGCCCGTCGAAACGGCGGACATCGTCGTGTCCGCTGCTCGCTGCGAGATCGTCTATGAGATCCCGATCAACCCGTAGCCGACGCAGGCAGGCGACAGCTCAACTGACGCCCACCAGCCCGCCGCGCCCTCAGCTCTCCTCGCCCTCGACCAGGCCGACGGCGGAGGGGAACGACTCCAAGAACTCGCGCCTCGCAGGGCCCTGCTCCGCGTCAGCCAAGTCCGCGAGCGCCTGCACGAGTCGCTCGCGTTGGCCACTGGGCAGGCGCAGCAGTTCCCCGCCGACGCTCTCCATGATCTTCACCGCGGAATCGGGATCCACTTCGTCGTCCCCGCAGCTCTCCAGCCACCACACGACATCGACGAGCACGCCGGCGAGTGCCGGCACGAGCGGATCCCTGTCAGTCATGCGTGCACCGTAGCCGAGCCCTGTGACAGCGCCCCGCAGCTCTGTGAGTTGCCGACTGCCCGCTCCGTTAGGGTCCAGCACATGACCAACGACGCCCCGGCCTGCCCCGATTGCAGCCAGCCCATGGAGTTCGGTGGCCTCCTACTGTCCAGGCGGGAGGACGACGGCCGACGCACCTGCCGGTCGCTGTGGAGATGTGCCGGTCGGCATGCCTGGTGGGGCTGGGCCGACCGGCCGGAGGAGCCGTTGGAGGCCTGCCCAGTGCCGCAGCTGTTCCGCTGACATCCAAGTGCGCCCGAGATGCGTGGACGTAGCCGAAGCGCGTTCGTATCCTCGTCGGTCGAATGCGTGTCGAAGTCGCCGAACGTCCGGAGTCGGTGCCCGGAAAGGGCCAGGTCAGGCCCGCCCATCCGGTGGTCAGCTCAAGCGCCTTCTAAGGGCTTGGCCGCAGGTTCGAGTCCTGCCAGGGGCGCAAGTCTCCGCCCTCCCTTCGGGAGGGCTTTTTGCTGGGGTTCCGCGTCGGCGGTTCCGCGTGCGAAGTCTGGCCGGTTCTCGGCCACGCCGAGGACGCGGAAGGACACAACGGGCCACGACGAGCCACAGAAGGCTCCAACAGAAGGCTCCAAGGCTCCAGAAGACGGCCGAAGTATCCGGCCGCCGCAGGCCGGGACGGGCCGGGACTGAGCGGGACTGACCGGGTGGGTGGTCAGCTGTCGTACGCGGCCAATGCCTCCGAGCCGTCGTGCACGGTGACCCGCAGCCAGCCGGCCTCCCCTTGCCCCTCCCCCGCCCTCGCCCCGGTGACCGCCACCGCCAGCGTCGCGGGATGCATGCCGTCGACGACCATGTCCGCCATGCTCATGTGGGGCCGGGTGGCGAGGCGGTCGGGCCAGGCGAGGACGGCCGGTGATTGTTCGGGACCGGATACCTCCAGCTCCCGCAGCGGCACCCCCAGGCCCACGCCAAGCGCTTTGAGTACGGCTTCCTTGCGCGTCCAGGTGCGCAGGAAGGCGGGCTGCCGTTCGGGGGTCGGGCGAGCGTACAGCGCCGCCAGTTCCGCGTCGGACAGGGCGACGCGGGCGGCGGAGTCGACGTCCATGTCACCGCGGCACTCCTCGACGTCGAGGCCCACCTCCCCGCCCCGGCAGACAGCCACGCCGACCGACGCGCCGCTGTGGGTGACGGAGAAGGCGACGGGGAAATCGTAGGCAGGAGGGGTGCCCGGAGGGCCGTCCGGTGGTGGCGGCGCAAGGTGGACCTTGCCGTGTGGGCCGCCGCAGCGTGGACACACGCGGCGCAGGGGGACGTCCGCCGGGGGCAGCCCGAGCAGTTCGCCGAGGACCAGGCGGCTGAGGGCGCAGCCGACCAGGAACCGTCCCCTGCCCGCGGGGTCGACGGTCGACTCGTACCGGACACGTTCCACGGGATCGAGGAGTGTCAGCAGACCCGTCCGGGCGTCCTCCAGACGGGCCCACCACACCTGCACCGGGTGTCCTGTCACAGCGCCTCGTCCTGGTTCGATGATCAGCCCACACCACTACACTCCTGCTCACACCACACCACACGAGGGGCAGCCGCATGCGACTGCACACACAGGAGTGGGGAACGGGCGAGCGCGTCGCCGTCCTCGTTCACGGCATCATGTCCGACCACCGCACGTGGCACGAGCTGGTCCCGGTCCTGACCGGACGGGGGTACCGCGTCCTCGCCGTCGATCTGCGCGGGCACGGCGTCAGCGCGCGCGGGGAGTACGAGCCCCGGCTCTTCGCCGAGGATCTCCTCGAGACGCTGCCGCACGCCCCGGAAGTGGCGCTGGGCCATTCACTGGGCGCGCTGGCCCTGGCCCTCGCGGTGGCGGAGCTGCAACCGGCCCGCGCCGTCTACTCGGAACCGGCCTGGCAACTCGCCGGGGCCCACGGGTCCCTGGACCCGGCCCTCTTCACGCTCTTCAAACGCTCGTCCCGCGCTCTGGCCGCCCTCTCCCGCCCGCCGCGCAACGGGGAACCGGACGAGCGACTCGAGGAGCGGGCCGCGGCCGAGCGGCAGGCGCTCGACCGCTGGGACGAGAGAACGGCGCTCGCGCTCTCCTCCCACCGGCACATCGACCACACGCCGGAGAAGGCTCTGGTGCCCTCTCTCGTCCAGACCTCGGACCCGAGCCTGCTCGTCAGCGCGGAGATGCGGGCGGAACTGGCGCGGCGCGGTTTCGAGGTGCGTACGGTGCCCGACGCACCGCACGCGATCCACCGGGACCGGTTCGACGCTTTCGTCGAGTCACTGTCGGGGTGGCTGTGAGACCTGCGGCCGAGCAGGTCGGAAAGCATTTCAGTGAACCGGTCGGACCGGTCGGACGGTCGGACCAGTCGAATCCGTTGGACCGGTTCGATCGGTTCGATCGGTTGCCGCACTCGAACGAGCCGAACCAGCCGAACCAGCCGAAGGGGTCGGGCGGGTCGAACCAGGTCAGTGAACCGCGCGCAGCATGCGCGTGACGTTGATGCGCGTCGGCGAAAGGCCGACCTCCACGCTCTGCATCATCCGCTCACCATTGAGTCGGCCATAGGCGAGCAGGTCGACATTGGCCAGGCTGAATTCGGGCCAGGTGTGAATGCTCAGGTGCGATGCGGAAAGCAGGAGAATCGCGGTGACGGCACCGTTCGGGAAAACGTGCGACGCCTCGCCGAGAACCGTGGCGTTTCCCTTTTCGGCGGCCGTGCGCAGCACCTGGAGGAGGCGCTCCTCATCGGTCAGGATGCTGTGATCGCTCACCCACACATCGACTGCATAAGAGCACAGATCGTCGACGTTTATACCCTCGGTGGCGAGGTTGGCGGAGTTGGTCATGGGGAACCGGGGGTGACGAACCGCTGCCCCCGTCTCCTTTCACATAGATCTGCGCTGGTCCGCGCGGCCAAAGGGGAAGGTTGCGAGGCCGGTAAGCGGCGCTCGATGGTACCCAGCGTAGCATCCGGGGCGCTCCAGGGCTCGCGCGTGCACCGCGCCAAGGGGAGAGGAGGGGGTCCGGAGGATTCACCCGAAAATCCACCGTATCCGTTCCGGGAACCCTTTTCCAAACCTTCCCGTAAACATCACGGCGACGTGGCGAACGGAATTCCGTACGGAACGTGCGAGGTCGTCACGGGATTCCCCGTCGCCCGCGCGAATTCCGCTTGAATTCCGCATCGTTTTCCCGTCGATTCCCGACCGTCCGAGTGGGTCCGGAGGCCTGCGTACCAGCCCGTATACTCGATAGTCCCGGAATCCATCAATCAGCTTGCCTGGAGCAGCATTGTGACGAACGCGCGTCGGCACCCTCGGAGCACCACTGCGGATTCCGTGCTCACGGAAGTCGCGGAAGCCGTCCGGCTCCAGGAGGGCCCGCCCGGAGTTCGGTCCGTCCTGCGTGCGCTGCGCCGTCTGGCGCCCGCGTCCACGAAGGACCTCAGCCGCGCGACCGGGCTGCCCGTCCCGATCGTGGCCGCCCTGGGGAACGAACTGCGCCGGCGGGGATTCGTCACCACGCAGCGTCCGTCCCGGCTGACCGAGGCCGGTCTGGACCTCGTCGCCCAGCTCGGCATGGACCTGACCCTCGACGCCACCTGCACCACCTGTGACGGGCGCGAGCTCGTGATCCCCGACGTCCTGGACGAGGCCGTACGGCGGCTGCGTGCCCTCATGGAGTCGGGTCCCGCCGCCGACATGGCGATCGACCAGTCGCACTGCACGGCCGAGACAAAGGTGCGCCGGGTGCTCGCGCTGCTCACGGCGGGCGCGCTGCCCGGCGGCTCCCTGCTGCTGATCGGCGACGACGACCTGGTGTCCCTCGCCGTCGCCGTGGTGGGCGACGTGCTCGGCGGTCCGATCGTCGAGCAGGTGACCGTCGTGGACATCTCCCCGGAGATCCTCGACTACATCCAGAAGGTGTCGGCCGGCCTCGGCACCCGTATCGAGACCGTTCAGCACGACCTGCGCCTGCCGCTGCCCGCCGAGCTCCACGAACAGCACGACGTGGCCATGACGGACCCGCCGTACACCGCCGAAGGCGCCCGCCTCTTCCTCTCCCGTGCCGTGGAGGGGCTGCGGCCCGGCCCCTCGCACAGCATCTTCTTCTCGTTCGGCGGCAAGAGCCCGGACGAGATGCTGGAGGTGCAGCGGGAGATCATGGGGCTGGGCCTGGTCACCAACGGTTTCGTCCGCAACTTCAACGAGTACGAGGGCAGCGGCATCCTCGGCGGTGTCGGTTTCTTCCAGCACCTGCTCACCACCACCTCGACGGCCCCCTCCCACGCGGGCGAGTTCAGCGGTCCCCTCTACACGGGCGACAAGCGGACCCGGCAGCGCGAGTACACGTGCGTGGCGTGCGACGCCCGGCTCCGCGTCGGGCCCGGCGCCCGCTGGACCGCGGTCGCCGCCCTGCGCGAGGAGGGCTGCCCGAACTGCGGCAAGGGCCCCTTCCGCCCCGGCCGCCTGGTCCCGGCGGAGGACCCGACGACTCCGGCCGAGCAGCCTCCGGCCCCCGTCCAAACGCAGGTCCAGCCCCCGGTCCAGGCCCCCGTCCAGCAGGCAGCCCCCGCCCCGGCTACGGCTCCGGCCGCTTCCGTCGGACGCACCTACGGCTGGCGTCCGCCGGCCGAGCAGGACCGTGCCGCCCTCGCCGAGCGGGCCCGGCCGTATGTCACCCGCCAGGCCGACGAGCGCGATCTGCCGGCCATCGGGAGGTTCGAGGCCGAGATCGCCCGTGTCTCCTTCGGCGAGGACGCCATCGACGACCCCGCGCGGTGGGAGTCCCGCCTCGGCCGCGCCATGGAGAAGTCGAAGGAGGGCATGATCGTCGCCGACGGTCCGGGAGAGGAGCCCGTGGGCTGGTGCTGGGTGAGCATCAACCAGAACGCGATGACCGGCGACCGCTACGCCAACTTCCGTTCCCTGGCGGTGTCCCCGGTGGACAACCGCGGCGACGTCGCCGAGCTCCTCCTCACCGCCGGTCTGGAGTTCTGCCTGGCCCGCGGCATCACCGAGGTCGTCGGCCGGGTGCACGTGGGCAACGTCCCGATGCGCACGGTGTACCGCAAGTTCGGCTTCGACCCCACCAGCCTGTCGATGAAGCTGTTCCTCCCGGAGGGCTGGCCGGAGAGCGAGCCGAAGGGGGACGGCGCCCGATGAGCGGCACGGACCGCTTCGATCCCGACGGTGTCAAGTGCGTCGTGTGGGATCTCGACGGCACCCTGTGGGACGAGATCGCCGTCGAGTCGGTCACCGACGACCTGCCCACGCCCCGCCCCGCGGCGCTCGCCGCGATCGACGCCCTGGCGGCCCGCGGTGTGCTCAGCAGCATCGCGAGCCGCAGCGCGCCCTCGGTCCTCGACCGGCTGGACGCCGTGCCGCAGGTGCGGGCGCGCTTCCTGGCCCCGCAGGTGTCCTGGCAGGACAAGAGCGAGTCGCTGCGCAGGATCGCGAAGGACCTCGGCATCGCGGTGGACGCCCTGGTCCTGGTCGACGATTCTCCGTACGAGCGCGCCGAGGTCGAGGCCCTCCTGCCGGGCGTACGCACCCTCGCGCCCGAGGACGTGCCCGCGCTGCTGGCCGCGTTCGAGGGCCGGGAGGTCACCGCCGAGTCCCGCGAACGCGTGCGCCGCTACCGCACGGAGGAGACCCGCAAGGCCGAGGGCGAACGTTTCGAGGGCTCGCGCGAGGAGTTCCTGCGCTGGTGCGACATGCGCCTCACCGTCGGCGCGGCCACCGCCGACGAGATCCCGCGCGCGCTGGAGCTCGCCGCCCGTACCCACCGGCTGAACTCCTCCGGGCTCACCCCCGACCGCCTGCGCGAGCTGGCCTCCTCGGACGGACACGAGCTGTACACCGCCCGCATGACGGACCGTTTCGGGGAGTACGGCATCATCGGTGCCGCCCTCGTCGACCGCACGCACCACGGCGACGGCGGGACCCCCGCCACCTGGTCCGTCCCGCTGCTCGCGCTCTCCTGCCGGGTGGCCGGCCGGGGCGCGGCGGCGGCCTTCCTGTTCCGGCTGATGGAGCGGGCCCGCCGGGCCGGCGCCGAGGAGTTCCGGGTGACCCTGCGCCCGACGGACGCCAACCTGGAGATGCGCATCCTGCTCCGCCAGGCGGGCCTGCGCCGCACGGACGCCACCGCCACCACCGGCACCACCTCCACCCCCACTGCCACCGCCGCGGATTCGGCGGTCCTGGGCAGGACACTTCAGGGCGACCTGCCCGGGTCACCCGGGTGGCTGCACGTATCCGACCGAGAGGACGCCGAAGCGTGACGGACATCCGAGAGCGGGCCGCGGTGGAACGGGAGCTCCGTTCACTGATCGCCGAGGCGGCCCGCCTGGACGAGACGGTGGTCGCGGGACTCCCCGCCGACACCGATCTGTTCGGCCCGGAGATCGGCCTGACCTCGCTGGCCGGCGTGACCCTGCTGGGCACGGTCGACAAGCGCTACGGCGTCGACGTGGCCGCACTGGATCTGAGCCTGGACAGCCTCCAGTCCATCGCCACCCTGACCGACTTCGTCGCGACACATCTCCAGTCGCACTAGCCACCCGACTGTACGACCGTCCTGTTCAAAAAGGGTGATCCGTCCGAACGCACCGTGACTCGCTCACGGTGTCGGCGTTGAACGGGGAGTGCGGTGGCGCCCCCTGCCACCGTGCGAACCGATTCCCTAAGGAGAACGTGATGTCTCGCATCGCGAAGGTGGCCGCTGTTGCCCTCGGCACCAGCGCCGTGGTGGTCAGCGGAGCCGGCCTGGCCATGGCGGACGCGGGTGCGCAGGGCGCGGCCGTGGGTTCGCCGGGTGTCCTGTCGGGCAACGTCGTCCAGGTTCCGGTCAACATCCCGGTCAACGTCTGCGGCAACAGCATCAGCGTCATCGGCCTGCTGAACCCGGCCTTCGGCAACACCTGCGCCAACGTCAGCGACCACGACAAGGGTGGCGACAAGCACCACGACAAGCACGGTGACAAGCACGACGACAAGCACGGCGGCGGCTACGGCGGCTGAGTTTCGTCCGTACGTCCTGTACGTACACCCCGGTCGTACCCCGCGTACGTACCACCAGGAGAGCCCCGGCACCTCGAGCGCCGGGGCTCTCCCCCTGTCCGCGGGCGGCTCACCACGACGGGCTCACCACGACGGGCTCACCGCGACGGGCTCACCACGAAGGGCTCACCGCGACCCGCTCACGCGTACCGGTAGATCCGGGACGCGTCCTCCAGCTGGTCCGGGGTCACGTCCCACGGGGGCAGCTTCTCCTTCCGGGCGACGACCCGGCGGTACTGACGGCTGGTCGGCCCCGGCGGTTCGGCGGGCAGGTAGCGGTGTTCGCGGTGCCTCCTCTGCCAGCGGGTCCAGAGCAGGTCGACGAAGGCGTGGTGCAGCCAGAAGACGGGGTCGTTGACCGACGCGCCGCCGAGCATCACCCCGCCGACCCATCGGTGCACCCGGTTGTGGTTGCGCCAGGCGGCGCTGCCCGAGCCGGTGCCCCACCCCTCCAGCTTGTTGCGGAAGCCCCGGGTGACCGTCGAGTCCCAGGGCTCGGTGTCGTAGACGGGGTCCTGGAGCGCCCGGTCCACATCGGTCCCGGTGGGCAGGCCGATCGGGGCGGCGGCGCGGCCGAGGTCCCGGGTGAGGAACTCCCCGTCGGTCACGTTCTCCTTGATGGTCCAGTCGCCGGTGGCGTAGGCGAACGGTCCGGTCGTCACCTGGTGGTCGGAGCGCCGTCCGTTGCCGCCGAGGAGATCCTTGGTCCAGGGCGCGGCGGTCGCGGTGCGGTCGCGCGTCCAGTCCCAGTAGGGCACCGTCACCGAGGAGTCGACCCGGCGCAGTGCCTGCTCGAGGTCCAGCAGGAACCTGCGGTGCCAGGGCAGGAAGGAGGGCGCCATGTGGGCCGTCCGCAGACCTCCGTCGCCGTCGGACACGTAGTAGTCGATGTGCATGCGGACGAACTCGTCGTACTCGCCCCTCCGTTTGATCTCCAGCAGCGCCTTCACGAAGCGCCGTCGTTCGGCGCTGGTGAGTGTGCTGACGTCCTTACGGATGTAGGCCATGGTGTCCCCCCATGTGCGGGTGTCGGTGTACTGGATCCGCCGCGCGCAGCCGCTCCCCGGGGCCGAGCCCGTCCACGGCGGCCCGGGCCGCCTCCAGCGGGGTGGCGTAGGAGCTGTAGTGGTCGACCATGCTCAGCCAGGTGCCGTCGGCGCGGCGCATGAGGTGCAGGGGGCGGCCGTCGACCGTGATGTCCCACCGGACGTCCGCCGCGGCCGCGGTCCCCGTCGAGGCGAGGACGCCCTGGATGTGCCGGCCCCGGTAGGTCTCGTCGAAGGAGTCCGTGGAGCCGCCCTCCGCCGGGCGCGAGGGCCGGGAGGCGGTGACGACGGGGACGATCGCGAGGGCCGCGGCGGCGCCGAGCAGCCCGCGCAGCAGGTCCCGTCGCCGTGCGCGGTGCGCCGTGCCGGGTCTGCCCGCGCCCACCGGCATTGCGGTCACGGGTACTCCGTCGACGCTGACGACCATGGTGTGCTCCTCGTCCGGTGCACCGGCCCGGTTCGGTGATCCGGTCCGGCGGCCCGTAGCGGGTCTGAATAGCGGGTTTCCGCAGCGCGTTTCCGCAGCGGCTTTCCGCAGCGTTTCCATGGGAGTAACCGTCCGGCGGCCCTCCTGGTCACCGCCCGGTGCCCGAACGGTCCGCCGGGGGCGCGGATCCGGGCACGGCGACGGGCCCGGACGACGGTGTCCGGGCCCGTGGTTCGTGGCGGTTCGCCCGCCGGAGGGGCTAGAGCCCCTCGCTCACACCGAGGTTCGCGCCGGGCACCGTCTGGAGGACCGGGGTGAGCACTCCCGCCTGGGGCAGCTGGAGGTCCGGCAGGCCGAAGCGGTCGGGGTTGGGCGCGGTCAGCGGGGCGTCCAGGGTCAGGCCCGGGCTCAGCGTGCGCAGGTCGGAGGCGGGGGCGTCGAGGCCGAGGTGGTTGAAGTCGCTCCCCAGGACCTCCGGGAGGGGGGCGCGCAGCCCCAGACCGGGCAGCCCCGCGGCGACCGGCAGCTGCGGAACGACCCGCTCCGGGATGAGCCGGCCCTCGACGAAACGCGGCCCCTCGGGCGCGCCGGGCGTCGGCAGGGGGATCTCGCCGCCGATCGTGGGCAGTTCCACGTTGAGGGACTTCTCCACGCCGTCGAGCGGTACGGGAACGGGCACCGTGCCGATCGCGGCGGCGGGGGTCACGGAGGCGGCGGCACCGGCGGCGGCCGCCACACACGTGATGACTGCGGCGAGGGTTCCTCGGGTGGTCGACTTCATCTCGGGTACGGGCCCTTTCGGAGGGGTTCGGGGGGCGTTGCATCCGTACCGGGTAACGAGCCGGAAAACGACATCAGTTCACAATTCCCCCGAGTGCCGTATTACTGCTCATGCCATATGGAGCTAAGGTCATATCGGTATGACGAACTGATGGTCAGCTCGTCCAGAAATCCCACCATCGGGTGAGGATCAGCATGCCGATCACCCCGATGTGCAGCAGCGGCGGTACCCAGGTGAATTCGGCAAGGAAGTTCCGCACCCCGGCCGGGGCAGGCAGGAACGCGTGGCGTACGTCGAACGCGACGGTGTACCAGAACATGAGGATCGTGGCGACCCAGGCCAGACAGCACCACAGACACAGCGCGTTGATCCGGTACAGGGACTCGAACTGCAACCAGGACACGAACCCGACGCCGAAGAGACAGCCGCCGGTGAAGGTCAGCCAGTACCAGCGCGGGAAGGCGGCACCGGCCAGCAGGCTCACGCCGACGCACACGACGATCCCGTAGGCGACCAGGCCCAGCATCGGGTTGGGGAACCCGAACGCCGAGGCCTGGTCGCTCGTCATGACGCTGCCGCAGGAGACGACCGGGTTGAGGCTGCACCCGGGGGTGAAGCCGGGGTCCTCCAGCAGCTTGAACTTGTCGAGGGTGATGACCCAGGCGGCCAGCAGTCCGGCCGCACCGGTGAGGACGAGCAGCAGGGCGTACGCACGGCCGCCGCCCGCCGGCGCCGGGTGCGGCCGGCGCATCAGCCGCGCAGACTGCGAGCGGGCAGGACGATGTGCGCCGCGGCCGTCAGGGTCTCGTGGGCGCCCGCGAACGCGGCCAGCTGGTCGGGGGTGACGGCCCGGCCGGGAACGGCCTCCGGCCAGGCGCGGGTGGTGAGGACGAGGTAGGCGTAGCCGCGCTGCTCGACGGCCGCGAGCCACTCCTGCGGCGGGAGGCACTGGGCGTTGAGGCCCGGCATGCTCAGGACGGCCGCCCCGGACTGGACGAGCAGGGTGAACGGCAGGCTGGGCCGCTCGGTGCCGTCGACGACGTCCCCGCCGACGGGCATGCCGTTGTCGGTGAGCAGCCGCGCGACGGCGACGGCGGTCCCCTCGGGGCCTTCCTCGGTGTCACCGAGGGAGTAGGCGAGGAGGTAGGGCATGTCGCTGCCGTCGGGGGCCTCGCCGCTCCACGGCATCACGACGAGGGTGCCGAGGTCGGCCACGCGGAAGGGACGGGTTGCGCTCGGGGTTGAGGTCACCGCGCGACCATATCGGCGCACAGGGGGGCGTTCGGGCGTGTTCTCACCCGACCGGATGACCTCGGTCCGTTGCTCCACACGAACGAGGGACGCGCCGCTCGACCCGCCTCGAACAGCGCAAAGGGCCGGTCCCGTCGGTGACGGGCCCGGCCCTTTCGGGAAAGGCGACTCAGCCCTGTAGCGGCAGCCCGCCGAGGAGCGCGTTGTGGGTGTTGAGGGCACCCGTCGCGCCCTTGACGGTGCTGAGCACGGAGTCCTTGTTCTCGGTGTCGAGCGCGTCCGACTGGTGCTGGACCGGCATCGCGTCCTCCAGGTTGATGGGCCCCCTGGCGAGGGTGTCCACGGCACCGTTGAGGCTGGTGGGCGTGAGGTCGGCGGGGGTCGCGAACGCGGGCGCGGCGGCACCGGCGAGGACCATGGATCCGGCAACGACAGCGGCAGCCTTCAGGGACTTCATCGGATTCCTTTCTTCGGCGACCCGGCGACTCGACCACGTGGCGAATCGGCGACTCAAGTCACCAGGGAAATTCTGACGTCGTGCCTAACGAGCCCCGCCGGGAGCGGAAACCGTGTACGCAAAAAATTTCCGCACCCCGACGAAATGCCGGGGTGCGGAAATCAGGGAGCGACCGTCAGCTGGTGGGCAGCGCCGGCACGGCCGCGGCCGGTGCCTCGACGGGCAGGGTCGGCAGGGTCAGACCGGCGCCGGCCAGCGTCGCGCTGAGCAGGTCGAGCAGGCCGGACACCACCCCGGTCACCGCCGGGGCGACCTGGCTGACGTCGAGGGACGTCGCGGCCGCGAGAAGTGCGGCGACCGCCTTGTCCAGCGCGGCGACGGCGTCGGACACCGGGTCGGCGGCGGCCTTCGCCTTGGCGTCGTCACCGCCCTTGCTAAGCACGGGCTTGGCCGGCAGGGCGGCGGCCGCGTCGGCGGGCACCGCGGGCTTGGCCGGCAGTACGACAGCCGAGTCCGCGGGCACCTCGGGCTTGGCCGGCAGCACGACGGCCGGGTCGGCGGGCACCTCGGGCTTGGCGGGGACCGCGGCAGCCGGGTCGGCCGGCTTGGCCGGGACCTCGGCGGCCGGGTCGGCCGGGACCTCGGGCTTCGCCGGGACCTCGGCGGCCGGGTCGGCCGGCTCCGCCTCGGGGTCGGCCGGAGTCGCCGGAGCGGCCGGAGTCGCCGGGGTGGTCGGGGTCGTCGCCGCGATCTTGGCGACGGCGGCCTTGACGGCGTCGCCGAGCTCGGTCGCCTGGTCGGCGGTGAGCTGGCCGTCGTCGGCCTTGAGGACGGCGTTGAGGAGGTTGGCTACCGGGGTGATGACAGTGCCGAGCTCACCGAGGCCCTGGGCCTGGGCGAGCAGCGCGTCGGTGCCGGCGACGGGCGTATTCGAGGCAGCGGCGGTGCGCTCACGGGCAGCGGCTCCGTCGGCCGCCATGGCGGCGGGTCCGGCGATGCCGAGGACGAGGGTGGCGCAAAGTGCGGTGGAAGCAATACGCCGTACGGGCAGGCCACGCATGGGGAAATCCTTTCGATTGCGTCGGGTCTTATCCCCACCGTGCAAAGACCCGTCGCCCTCCGCAACATCTCGATCGCATTGCGTGACGGCCGTTCGCCCAGCTCCCTCGCATCACCCCTGGTGAGAGGGCCTGTCAAGGCTCACCGGGCGTGTCGGGGCAGTGTCCCCCCATTCGGGGCAAGGCCGTCGGCGGCTCCCCGCCAACGCGAACGGCCGCCCTCCTGGCAGGAGGGCGGCCGTTCGGCGAATGACGTGTCGTGACCTCGAAAAGAAGGAGCGAAGACGTCAGTCGTTGATGCAGGTGTTGGCGAACGCCGGGTTCAGCAGGCCGATCACGTTGATCGTGTTGCCGCAGACGTTGACCGGGATGTGCACGGGAACCTGGACGACGTTGCCCGACAGCACGCCCGGGGAGTGTTCGGCGATGCCGTTCGCGCCGCTGTCGGCGGCGGCGATGCCGGAGGCGCCGGCGACGGCCGCGGCGGCAACGGAGGTCAGGACCAGGCCCTTCGCGATACGCGACATGGAGAGGTGCTCCTTGGGGTTTTGACACAAACACCCGGGCGGGGATGCCCGGCGCTGAAGTCAACGCGCGGGACTCGCGGGGGTTGTGCCGCCAAACGAGTGATGTCACCGGGGCTCGGCTTCACCATTCCGACACACTTGTCCGGTTTCGGCGGATTAATCCGGACAGCAGTTAGAGTTGCGCCCCATCCGACGTACGCCTATAGCAAGCAAATCGCACGAAAGGGCACCGCCGGTCATGCGTAAATCCCTGGGTCCGCTGCTACGCCGCGCAACAGTCGGCGTTCTCGCCCTCACCGCCCTCTGGGCACCCGGCGGCGCCCGGGCGGCCGGCGCGCCGCCCGCCGTGGAGGCACAGCAACTCGCCTTCGCACAGCGCTACCACGCGACTCAGCACGGCGGGATCGTCCGCGCGGCCAACGCGGCCATCAGCTGCCGCACCACCACCACGCCCACGGGCAGGGCGGCGCCCGCCTGTCCCGCCGTGCGGCGGGGCGGGGCGGCCGTCAACAACGCCTTCGACATGTTCTACGTCGACGTGGACCGCGACCCGAACACCTACAACTCCTCCCGCGCCGAGGTCCGGCTCCCGCAGGGCGCGCGGGTGTCGTACGCACGGCTGTACTGGGGCGGCAACCTGCGCGTCGGCGAGCAGAAGCCGCCGAAGGACAACGGGCGGGTGCTGATCGCCGAGCCCGGCGGTGAGTACAAGGCGGTGCTCGCGGACACGGTCGTCGGCCACCGGGTGGCCCAGGGCGCCGACGCCTTCCAGGCCTCCGCGGACGTCACGAAGCTGGTGCGCGCGAGCGGTCAGGGCCTGTACACGGTCGCCCAGATCAACGTGGCCATGGGCCGTTCGGCGGCCGGCGCGTGGGGCGGCTGGACGCTGGTCGTGGCGTACGAGAACCCGACGGAGCCGCTGCGTGACCTGTCCGTCTGGGACGGCTTCGACACCCTCGGCTCGTCCGCGGGCAAGGAGATCCGGCTGCGCGGGCTCGCCATTCCGCCGGGCGCGGGCGGCCGGGCCGGGCTCGTCGCGTACGACGGCGACCGCGGCCGAACAGGCGATTCGCTCATGTTCTCGACCGGTGGCCGAACGGTCGTCCCGCTCACGGATGCGGTCAACCCATCTGACGATGTGTTGAACTCCACGATCAGCGAGCCGGGGGAGGCTCCGGCGGCGCGTGTACCGGCGTACGTCAACACCCTCGGCTACGACTCCGATGTGTTCGATCTGAGCGGCGGATTGCGGCGCGGCGGTGACCAGCTGACCGTCCGGCTCGTTTCCCACCGGGACGCGGCGTGGGCCGGGGCGCTCTTCGTCGCCGTCGACACACGGAAGAAGCAGTAGGCGCGTTCCCGCCCGTCCCGAGCGCCACCGTGAGCGAGGAAACCGCGCAATGCACCAGCCAGAACCCGAAGTCAGACCCCGGGTCCTGCATCTCACCCAGCCCGTGGACGGCGGGGTCGCCCGGGTCGTGACGGATCTGACGCGGGCTCAGCTCGCGGACGGCCTGCACGTCACCGTGGCCTGCCCGGCCGGCCGGCTCGCCGGGGACCTGCGGTCCCTGGGCGCGGACGTGCGGCACTGGGCGGCGAGCCGGTCGCCGGGTCCCTCGCTCCCCGGTGAGGTACGACGGCTCGTACGCCTGCTCGCCGAGGTACGCCCCGACCTGGTGCACGCGCACAGCGCGAAGGCCGGACTGGCCGGACGGCTCGCGGTACGCGGGCGGATCCCGACCGTGTTCCAGCCGCACGCCTGGTCCTTCGAGGCGGTGGGCGGCACCACCGCGGCCCTGGCGCTCAAGTGGGAGCGGTTCGGCGCCCGTTGGGCGGACCGGCTGGTGTGTGTGAGCGAGGCGGAGCGCACCACCGGCCTGCGGGCCCGGATCGGCGGGCAGGTCAGCGTCATCCCCAACGGCATCGATCCCGAGCGCTTCCACCCGGCCTCCGTCGACACCGTACGGGCCTCCCTCCTGCCCGAACTCGACCCGGCCGCCCCGCTGGTGGTGTGCGTGGGGCGGCTGTGCCGGCAGAAGGGGCAGGACGTCCTGCTGACGGCGTGGACGGACATCGCGCGGAAGGTGCCCGGCGCCCGGCTGGTCCTGGTCGGCGACGGCCCGGACGGAGAGCGGCTCCGGTCCCGTGCACCGGAGTCGGTGCTGTTCGCCGGGGCCGTCGCCGATGCCGTGCCCTGGTACCAGGCCGCCGACCTGGTCGTGCTGCCCTCGCGCTGGGAGGGCATGGCCCTGGCCCCGCTGGAGGCGCTGGCCTGCGGGCGACCCGTGGTGGTGACCGACGTGGACGGCGCCCGGGAGAGCCTGCCGGCCGCGCTCGCGCCCCGCTGTCTGGTGCCCGCCGAGAACCCGGCGGCGCTGGCCGGCGCCGTCGCCGGACTGCTGCTCGACCCGCTGCTGCGCGAGGCGCTCGGCCACCAGGGACGCCGGCACGTTCTGACCACGCACGACGTGCGGCGCACGGCCGGGGCCGTCGCGGGCGTGTACCGCGAACTGCTCACGACCACACAAGGGGCGCGCGTCGCGCCCACCGAGTGCAGGGAGTCCATCCACTCGTGACTGCGGAAAGCACCGTCCCCTCTCCCGGAGCGCAGCCCGGGTACTCGCCCGTCTCGGTCATTCCGCGACGGGAGAGCGGAGCGGGATTCCGGTTCCCCACCCGGCGGCCCCCGGCACGCCCCGCGTCGCCGCTGCCGCTGCTGTTCACCGACGGCCTCGCCACCTTCGTGGGCGCGCTGGCACTGACCGGGGCGCAGCGCCGGCCCCTGCTGGTGGCCGTGCTGGTGGCGGCGACCATATTGCTGCGCCCGCAGCGACTACGTCCGGTGGTGGGGGTACTGGACGAACTGCCCACCGTCTGCGGCCGGATCGCGGTGGCCTGGCTGGCGCTGGGCACGCTCGTCGCGGCATGGAACCCGGCCCACGCGCTGTCGGTCCGCACGCTGGTCCTCGGGTTCGCGGCGCAGGCCGCGGCCGGCTGCGCGGGCCGCGCGCTGGTACACCTGCGGCACCGCCGGGCGCTGCTGCGCCGTCCGCACGCCGCGCTCGTCATCGGCCCCGCCGCGACCGCGCAGCGGGTGGCCGCCGCCGTGCTGCGGCACCCCAGGTCCGGGGTCCAGCCGGTGGGCATCGTGGCGGAACGGCCGGACGGCGCCGACGGACTGCCCGTGCTGACCACGGGTCAGGAGGTGCAGCGGGCCCTCATCCAGAACGGCGTCCGGGACGTGCTGTGCGTCCACCCCGCCGTACGCACCGTGCAGGGCCCGCTGCTGCGGGCGCTCGCCGAGTCGGGCTGCACGGTGTGGGAGGTCGACGCCGACACCCCCTCGTACGCGAGCCGCGAACAGCTCGCCGGGTTCTCCTGCCGGCGTCTCGACATGGGCGCCCGGCGCCGGGGCAGCCTCGGCAAGCGGCTGCTGGACATCGCGGCCTCCGGGACGCTGCTCCTGCTGCTGAGCCCGCTGCTGGCGGTGTGCGCGGTGGTGCTGCGGCTGACCGACGGGCCCGGGGTCGTCTTCCGGCAGGAGCGCATCGGCAAGGACGGCCGGCCCTTCACGCTGCTGAAGTTCCGCACCCACCGTCCGGTCGACGAGCACGAGGCCGCGACCCGGTGGAGCGTGGCCGGCGAGCGGGAGATGAGCCGCTTCTGCCGCATCCTGCGCCAGACCTCGTTGGACGAGCTGCTCCAGCTGTGGAACGTGCTGTGCGGCGACATGAGCCTGGTCGGCCCGCGCCCCGAACGCCCCTACTTCGTCGGCCAGTTCAGCCAGGCCTACCCCGGCTACGCGGCCCGCCACCGGATGCAGACCGGCATCACCGGCCTCGCTCAGGTCCAGGGGCTGCGCGGCGACACCTCGATCGAGGACCGGGCCCGCTTCGACAACGCGTACATCGACAACTGGTCGCTGTGGCAGGACATCTGCATCCTGCTGCGCACCGCGGCCGCCCTCGTGCGACCGACCGGGAGCTGAATCGCCGATGACCCTCGCCCTGCCCCTGCCCCGCACCCGGACGCTGTCACCGGTCCTGCCCGTGGTCGCCGTGGTCGCCCTGCTCGGCTTTCCGATCGGCCCCGGCGGCGAGGGCGGCGCCGGACCGGCCGACGCGCTGTCCGCGCTGGTCGTGTTGTTCTGCGCGGTCCGGCTGCTGCGGCAGCGGCGGCGCCCGCTGTCCCGTACGGCCGCCCTGGTGCTCGGACTGCCGCTGGTCGGGCTCGCGCTCGCCGCGATGGGCGCGTCCTCACCGGGGGCGGGGCTCTCCGGTCTGGGCCGCTACCTCCAGATCTTCGTGCTCGTCCCGGCGGCCGTCGTCCTCCTCGTCCGCGACCGGGCCGACTTCCGGGTGCTGGCCTGGTCGTTCGTCGGGCTCGCGGGGTGGCAGGGGGCGGTCGGCGTCCACCAGTTCGTCACCGGGACCGGCGCCTCCTACCAGGGCGAGAACATCCGGGCGGTCGGCACCTTCGGGCCGCAGGACGTGATGGGCATGGCGACCGTCGTGGCGTTCGGCCTGATCTGCGCCGTCGGGCTGGCACTCGGCCGGACCCCGGTACGGCAGCGGGTGATCGCCGCCTGCTCGGCGCTCGCGCTGCTGGTGCCGCTCGCGCTCTCCTTCAGCCGGGGCGCCTGGATCGCGACCGTGCTGACCTGCGCGATCCAGCTGGCGCTCGCCGGGCCGCGGCGGGCGCTGAAGGTGGGCGCGGTGACGGCCGCGGCCGGGGTGATCCTGGTGGGCGGCTTCGGGGTGGGCTCGGCGATGCTCCAGGAGCGCGTCAACAGCATCACGCAGATCAGGGACGCGCCCGACCAGTCGGTCACCGACCGGTACACGATGTGGGCGGCCGCGGTCGGCATGTGGCGCGACCAGCCGCTGACCGGCGTCGGGCTGAAGGGCTTCCCCGAGCACCGCGACGGCCACGCCTCGCTCGCGCTGTCCTCCGGCAGCGACACCGACGGGGCGGGCGGCGGATTCGTGAAACAGCCGCTGCTCTCCCCGCACAACATGTACCTGCTGATCCTCGGCGAGCAGGGCCTGATCGGGCTGCTCGCCCTCGCGGGCGGCTGGCTGGCGATGCTGACGTGCGGGCTGCGCGGATGGTTCCGGGTCCGGCACTCCGGACCCGGCCTCGACTGTGCGCTCGTCGCCTGCGGCCTGCTGATCTGGCAGCTCGTGGACTTCACGTACGCCGACATCGGCGGTCCGTCGACCGTGCTGACCGCCGTCGTCTTCGGGGCCGTGGCCTGGTGGGCGCTGGTCGGCGGCAGCGGCCGCGAGGAGGCGCTCGCCCGATGACGGTCACCCCTCCCCGGACGCCTCGCACGGACGGTCCCGCCTCCGTGCCGTCGGCGCGGTCCGCCGCCCGGTCCGGGGAGACGGCCGACGGAACCGACGGGACTGCCGACGTCACCGCCGCGACGGCGCCCGACGCCGACGCGCAGGAGGGTGGCGGCAAGCAGGGCAGCGGTGTCGAACTCCCCCCGGCCTCAGCTCGGTTCCTCGCCAGGGCCACGCTCGTCACCGCCGTCCTCTCCGTCGCCGGGGCCCTGCTCGGGCTGGTGCGGGACCAGGCGCTGGCCCGGTTGTTCGGGGCGGGCAGCGACACCGACGCCTTCCTCGTGGCGTGGACCGTGCCCGAGTTCGCGGCCACGCTGCTCATCGAGGACGGTCTCGCGTTCGCGCTGATCCCGGCGTTCAGCATGGCGCTGGCCCGCCGCTCCCAGGGCGCCCCCGGCGATCCGGTCCGCGCCCTGGTCGCGGGCACGCTGCCCCGCCTGTCGCTGGCCTTCGTCGCGGTGGGCGCCCTGTTCATCGGCCTGGCACCGCAGTTGGTCGAGGTCCTCGCCCCGGGCCTGCCCGACCCCGCGCTCGCCGTCGACTGCACCCGGCTCACCGCCACCTGCGTGGTGAGCTTCGGGCTCGCCGGGTACTGCAGCGCCGCCCTGCGCGCGCACCGGCGGTACGGGGCTCCCGCGGCGATCTACGTGGCCTACAACGTCGGCATCATCACCGGGATGTTCGTGCTCGGCGGTCGCTGGGGGGTGCGCTCGGCGGCGGCCGGGGTCGCTGTCGGCGGGCTGCTGATGGTCCTCGTCCAGCTGCCCTCCCTGCTGGGCCAGCTGAGGAAGCGCGGGGTGGCCGAGGAGGCCTCCGCGCCGGAGGAGGCCCGGCCCCTCGACACCCTGCTCCTCACGACCGTGCTCCTGTTCGCGCTGTGCCGGCAGTCCCAGGTCCTCATCGAGCGCTTCCTCGCCTCGCAGCTGCCGGCCGGGGCGATCTCGCACCTGAACTACGCGCAGAAGGTCGCGCAGATGCCGATGATCCTTTCGGTGATGGTGTGCACGGTCACCTTCCCGGTGGTCGCGCGCGCGCTCGCCGAGGGGGACACCGAACGGGCCCGCACCCGGGTGGAGCGGGATCTGGCGCTCGCCGCGTGTGTCGTGCTGCTCGGCACGGCCGCCGTGCTGGCCTGCTCGCCGCAGATCATCGAACTGCTCTTCCAGCGGGGCGCGTTCACCGCGAAGGACACGGCGGCGACGGCCGGCGTGATGCGGGTGTACGCGCTCGGGCTGCTCGGCCAGACCCTGGTGGGCGTGCTGGTCCGCTCGTACTTCTCGGCGGGTCGAGGCTCCTGGTACCCGGTAGCCGCGATGGCCTCCGGGATCGTCGCGACCTCCTGGATCGGCGCGCTGAGCGTCGGTGCCTGGGGCGTGTACGGGATCGCCGCCGCCAACGCGATCGGCATCACCGTCACCGCCTTCGTCCTGCTGGCCGGGATGGGTCCGCGCAGCGTTCCGGTCGAGGTCCGGGGCGTGCTGCGCGAACTGAGCCGGCCGGTGCGGGCGGCCCTGGTGGCCACCCTGGCGGGGTTGTTCGCCGCCGGGCGGTTCGCCGACCCCCTGTCCGGCCTGGCCGCCGGGGGGCTCACCGTGACCGTCGTCTTCCTGCTGCTCGGCCGTGCCCTGGGCTCCCAGGGCATCGTCTCCGCACTCCGTTCCGTACGTTCCGCGACCCGAAGGTTCTCCCATGTCCGCTCCTGACCACAGCAGACGCACTCCCGTCCCGTGGGTGGCGATGTACCACTCCGTGGGGGACTGCTCCGAGGATCCGTACCGCATCACCGTCACCCCCGAGCGGCTGGAGAAGCAGCTGATGTGGCTGCGCCGACGCGGGCTGCGCGGCGTCTCCATGGCGGAACTGCTCGCCGCCCGCGCCCGGGGCGAGGGCCGCAACCTGGTCGGTCTCACCTTCGACGACGGGTACGCCGACTTCCTCACCGAGGCGCTGCCCGTGCTGCGCCGCCACCGCTGCACGGCCACCCTTTTCGTGCTGCCCGGACGGCTCGGCGGCGACAACGCCTGGGACCCGCTGGGCCCGCGCAAACCGCTGCTGACCGCCGACGGCATCTGCCGCGCGGCCAACGAGGGCGTCGAGATCGGCTCGCACGGCCTCACCCACGTCGATCTGACCAAGGCCGACGACCTCACCCTCAAGGCGGAGACCGTCGAGAGCCGCGCGGCCCTCACCGCGTTGCTCGGCACCGAGATCGACGGCTTCTGCTACCCGTACGGGACGATCGACCAGCGCGCCATGAACGCCGTTCGCGAAGCCGGTTACCGCTACGCGTGCGCAATCGACCCCGGCTCGCTGAACGGGCTCCACGCCCTCCCCCGGCTGCACATCGGGCAGGGCGACACCTTCCTCCGCATGCATCTGAAGTACCGGCTGCACCGGTTGCGCCGGCAGCCCGTCGAGGGGCTGCGGTGAAGGCACTGCACATCATCACGGGGCTCGGTGTCGGGGGTGCCGAGCAGCAACTGCGGCTGCTGCTGCGGCACCTGCCGGTCGAGTGCGAGGTGGTGACGCTGACGAACCCGGGGACGGTGGCCGACGGGCTGGCGAGCGACGGGGTCCGGGTCGTCCACCTCGGCATGGCCGGCAACCGTGACCTGGCCGCGCTGCCCCGCCTGGTCCGGATCATCCGCTCCGGCGGCTACGACCTCGTCCACACCCACCTCTACCGGGCCTGCGTGTACGGCCGGCTGGCCGCGCGGCTCGCCGGGGTCCGCGCGGTCGTCGCCACCGAACACTCCCTGGGCGACTCGCAGATGGAGGGGCGGAAACTGACCTCCGGGGTCCGCGCGCTCTACCTGGCCAGCGAGCGGCTGGGCCGCACCACGGTCGCCGTCTCCCCCACGGTCGCCGACCGTCTGCGCGGCTGGGGGGTCCCCGCCCCCCGGATCGAGGTCGTCCCCAACGGCATCGACCTGGCCCGTTTCCGCTTCGACCCGGACGCCCGCCGGCACACCCGGCGCCGCCTCGGCCTGCCCGACCACGCCTATGTCGTCGGCGGCGTCGGCCGCCTCACGGCGGGCAAACGCTTCGACGTCCTCATCCACGCCCTCGCCCGGCTCCCCGCCGACCACTGGCTGTTGCTGGTCGGCGGCGGTCCCGAGGAGAACGTGCTGCGCCGCACCGCGTACGAGGCGGGGGTCGCCGACCGGGTCCTGTTCACCGGCGAACGCCCCTGTGTCCCCGACGGCACCCCCGGCCCCGACCTGCCCTCCCTCACCTCCGCCATGGACCTGTTCGTCTCCCCCTCCCCCGAGGAGACCTTCGGTCTGGCCGTCGTCGAGGCGCTGGCCTGCGGCCTGCCCGTGCTCTACGCCTCCTGCCCCGCGATCGAGCAGCTGCCCGCCCGGGCGAGGGGCGCCCGCCGGGTGACCGGCGGCACCGAGGCGTTCGTCCGCGCGCTGTCCGAGGCGCGCGCGCGGCCCCCCGGCCCGCGCACCGCCGCCGAAGCCGCCCGCCACTACGACATCACCCGCAGCGCCGCCCAGCTCATGGACGTGTACGCGGCCACCGTTTCCGGACCGCCTCTGCTCTCCCCCGCCACCCCGACACCCCAGGGAGTCAGTTCCCCATGACCGAGAACCCCCGCCGCCCCGCCGCCCTGCGCCGCGCCAAGGCGCTCCCGCCCTGGTCCCTGCTCGCGGTCGGCGCCGTCGCCGGCGGACTGCTCGGCGGCACGTACGGCGTCCTCAAGCCGCCCGCCTACACGGCCACCGCCTATGTCGTCGCCGTCCCCACCGAGAAGTCCGACCCGGCGTCCGCGCTCGGCTTCGCGCAGGCCTACGGCCGGGTCGCCACGCAGCTGGCGGTGCTCGGGGACGCGCAGGTGTGGGCCGGCGTGCCGGTGAAGACGCTCCAGCAGAGCGTGCAGACAGCGACCTCGCCGGACGCGCCGATGGTCTCGATCACGGCGACCTCCCCGCGGGCCGACCTGGCCGCCGACATGGCCAACGCGGTCTCCCGCTCGCTGACCCAGCACGCCAAGAGCTCCCGGGCCGCCACCAACGTGGAGCTCCAGCAGTTCGCCCGCGCGGTCCGGCCGACCGGCCCCTCCTCGGTGTCGCCGGCGGTGACGGGTCTGGTGGGGGCGAGCGCGGGCGGTCTGCTCGGCGGACTGCTGCTGCTGGCGCGGCCGAAGCGGGGCCGGGAGGACGAGGCCGCGCGCCCCGCCGCCGTCCCCGGCCCGGCCCTCGCCGCCGACGCCCACGGAGCGCTGTGAAGCCGACGTTCACCACCGAACTCGTCACCGACGAGCAGGCCTTCGCCGCCCTGGCCCCCGCCTGGGGCCGGCTGTACCAGCGGTGCGCGAGTGCCACCCCGTTCCAGAGCCACGCCTGGCTCCACTCGTGGTGGCTGTCGTACGGCAGGCGCGGCCGGCTGCGTCTGCTGCTGGTCCGCGACGGCGGTGAACTCGTCGCCGCGGCCCCGCTGATGGCCGTACGCCGACCGCTGCCGGCGCTCGTGCCGCTCGGCGGGGCGATCTCCGACTACGGGGACGTCCTCGTCGACGACGAACGGGGCGAGCATGCCGTCGCCGCGCTCACCGAGGGCCTGGCGGCGGCCGCCCGCACCGCGCTGATCGACTTCCGCGAGGTGCGGCCGGGCGGTGCGGTGGAGCAGGTCTACGAGCGCTGGCGCGGCCCCCGGCGACGGGTGAGCGACTCGGTGTGCCTGGAGCTGCCCGCAGTGCCGATGGACGAGCTGGTGGCCCGGCTGCCGTCGGCGAAGGCCCAGCGGGTGCGCGCCAAGCTGCGCAAGCTGACCGCGCTGGGCGTCGAGCGTCAGGTCGTGTGCCCGGAGGAGGTCGACTCGGCGCTGCGCCGGCTGCTGGAACTGCACCAGTTGCAGTGGCAGGGGCGGAAGGTGACGGGCGAGCACCTGCGGGAGCGCTTCTGCGAGCACCTGGTGCGGTCGGTCGGGCCGATGGTGCGCTCCGGGGACGCGGTGGTCACCGAGTTCCGGCTCGACGACGACGTGGTGGCCGTCGATCTGACCCTGCTGTCGCGACGGCTGGCCGGTGGCTACCTCTACGGCGCCCATCCCCGGCTGCGCGAACGCAAGGCGGACGTGGCGGTGATGCTCCTCGACGCGTGTGCCGAGCACTCCCGGAGCGGGGGCCGCGCCGCGCTCAGCCTGCTGCGCGGCAACGAACCCTACAAGCACCACTGGCGACCCGAACCGGTCGTCAACCAGCGGCTGCTGCTGGCTCGCCGGCGTACCGCGCCGCTGCTGTCGGCGGTCGTGTGCGACGTGGCCGCGCGACGGCGGGGCAAGGAGTTGCTGCTCCGGCTGGAGCAGCGGAGGGAGCGTGACGGTGGCGGCAGGTCCTGACGCGGGCCTGCCGCCACCGCACCGCGGTTCAGTCGTCGTCCGACCACCAGTCCAGCCGGAAGCACAGCTTGCCGCCGATCCAGTACTCGACCCAGTCGCCCAGGTCCATCGGAGTGCAGTTCACCGTGGGTTCGACGGGAGGCTCGGTCGTGGGATCCGTCGAGGGCGCCGGGGGCGACGGCTCCACGGAGGGCTCGACGGAGGGCGCCGGACTCGTCGGTGGCGTGCTCGGCTCGTCGGTGCGGCCGGACAGCAACGAGCGGTAGACGGCGGAGGACTGCGGGTTCTGCCCGCACTGCCACACACCGTGCGGGCAGTAGTCCGTCACCGTGTTGTACAGCGGTTTGTGCTCGTCCATCCAGGCGAGCATGCGCCGCATGTATTCGGCGTTGTCACCGTTGCGGAAGAGTCCCCATTCGGGATAGGAAATGGGCTTGCCATGGATTTTGGCGAAGTCCACGTGCGCCTGGAGCCCGTAGGGTTCCTTCACCTGCTCGTCGAAGGACAGGCCGGTCGGCTGGTCGTAGGAGTCCATTCCGAGGATGTCGACGGTGTCGTCCCCCGGATAGCACTCGGTCCACGGAACGGCGTCCTTGCCGCGGGTCGGCGTGAAGTCGAACCTGAATTTCTGGCCCGGCACCGAGCGCATGGTGGAGACGATCCTGTTCCAGTACTTCTTCCAGGCCTCCGGGTCCGGCCCGCACCGATGGGTGTACGTGATGCCGTTCATCTCCCAGCCGAGCACGATCACCGTGTCCGGCACCTTCAGCGCGACCAGCCGCTCGGCGAGAGCCCTGAAGTGGTGATCGAACTCCCCGGCCGCACCCTGGCGCAGGAGCCCGCGCACCTCCTCGTCGGACACCCCCTCCTCGTTGCGCTCCATCATGGGCACGTTGAGGACGAGCATGCGGTCGTCCTTCTCCAGCCTCCAGTCCGCCCACACGTCGAGGAAGCCGGGCGGGCCCTCGATGTTGTGCCACAGGTCCCCCGGCAGGTAGGTGTGGCCGACGCGCAGTTCCGCGCCGTCCAGCCACTCGCTGAGCTCGGCGATCCTGGCCACACCCCGGGCGCCGTAGTCGAGGTAGGCGCCGAACGCGGGGGCGCTCTTCGCCGGCGGGACGGCCGGCACGGCCGGGGTGGACGGGGTGCCGGTCTCCGCCGGAGTCACCGGAGTCACCGGAGTCACCGGTGTCTCGGGGGTCACCGGTGTCTCGGGGGTCAGCGGGGTTGCGGGGGTCAGCGGGGTTGCGGGTGTCACCGGTACCTCGGGCGTCACCGGTGCCGCCGGGGTGGCGCCCGGGACGGGTACGACCGGGCCGGGCTCGGTGGGGGCGGGGAGGGTCGCCGCGGCCGTCGGGACGGTCGGGGTGGGAGCGGGAGGATCGGCGACCCGCACCACCCCCGCGCCCGCGGCAAATCCAGGTCCGGACGCCAAGGCGGCCGACGCCGCGACCGCTGCCGCGACGACAGCCAACCGCCGGGACCGCGCGCGTCGCTGCTGTGGAGCCATGCCTGCTCCTTTCTCCACTCTCACGTAACGCGCAAGGACCGCACGTTACTGACACTCAGTCATATGAAAGTCACACGAAAAGGAATTACGCCACCGCCGTTACGGCTTTCGAGTGCCTCGATCGCCCATACCGGTGAACTGAACCGAAGGACCCGGAAAAAATGCCCGAGTCGCTGCTCGACACCCGCGTCCCCGCCGTTCTTCTGCGGATCGACCGGAATCCCTTTCACCACGGAACGCTGGGTGCCGTGCGCTCTCTCGGCAGAGCCGGAATCGACGTACACGTGGTCGCCGACTCCACGGGAAGCCCCGTACGCAAGTCCCGATTCGTACGCCAGTTGCATCCCCCGCCGCCGCCCGGCGCCACCCTCGCCGACATCGCCGCCACGCTGCTGCGGGTGGCCGCCCGCATCGAACGGCCCGCCGTGCTGATCCCGATGGACGACGCCGGCGCGGTCGCGGTGAGCCGCCTGCGCGAGGAACTGGCGCCCGCCTACCTGCTGCCGCAACAGCCCGGCCCGGTGCCCGAACGGGTCGCCGACAAGGCGGAACTGACCAGGCTGTGCGCGGCGGCGGACGTGCCGCACCCGCTCACCGTGATCCCGGACAGCCCGGCCCAGGCCGCCTCCGCCGCCTGGCGGCTCGGTCTGCCGGTGGTGGCGAAGTGGAGCCGGCCCTGGCTTCTGCCCACCGATTCGGGGCTGCGCAGCACGGTCGTGGTGCGCTCCACCCAGGAGGCGCGCGACCTGTACCTGCGCACCCCCGAGGCCGGCTGCCACCTGCTGCTCCAGGCCTTCCTGCCGCCGGGCCAGGACCGCGACTGGTTCTTCCACGGCTACGCCGACCGCTCCGGCACGGTCGGCGGCGGCGGCTCCGGCCGCAAACTGTGCGCCTGGCCCCGCGGCGCGGGACTCACGGCGGTCGGCGAGTGGACCGAGAACCCGCAGGTGCGGACGCTCGCCCAGCGGCTCACCGACGAACTCGGCTACCGGGGCATCTTCGACCTCGACTTCCGCCGCTGCGGCGCGACGGGCGACTACCACCTGCTCGACTTCAACCCGCGCCCCGGCGCCCAGTTCCGGCTCTTCGCCGACGGCGCCGGACTCGACGTCGTCCGCGCCCAGCACCTCGATCTGACCCACCGTCCGCTGCCGGCCGGGGTGCCGCTGCCGGGGCGGGCGTTCGTGGTGGAGAACTACGCGCCGCTGGCCGCGCTGCGACCGGCCCGCCGCGGCCGTGAGCTGGCCTGGCACGCGGGCGACGACACTGCTCCCGGCCGGGCCATGTGGGGCCTGTGGGGCGCCCATGTCGCCCGTCGGCTGCTCGACCGGCTACGCCGGGCCGGTGCCTCGGGCGCGGCCGGGGCCCGCCCCCGCGTGGTCCGTCAGGCGACGCCGCCCACGCCGTCCCTGACGGATCTGACGGATCTGACGGACCTGACCGAACCGCCGCCGGGCGCACCGGCCCCGACCGCGCCCGGCCCGGCCGCACCGACCGACGACGAGAAAGCGAGCAGCTGCTGATGTACGACCTGCTGGTGGTGGGCGCGGGCCCGTACGGCCTGTCCATCGCGGCGCACGCCGCGGCCGCCGGGCTGAAGCTGCGCGTCTTCGGCCGGCCGATGGCCTCCTGGCGCGACAACATGCCGGGCGGGATGTTCCTGAAGTCCGAGCCGTGGGCCTCCAACCTCTCCGACCCCGCGGCCCGCTGGCGGCTCGACGCGTACTGCGCGACCCAGGGCGTGACGGCCCGGCACGGGGAGCCGATCCCGGTGGAGATGTTCGCCCGGTACGGGCTGTGGTTCGCCCACAACGCCGTCCCCGAGGTCGACGAGCGCACGGTGACCCGGATCGTGTCCCGGCCGGGCGGCTTCGAGGCGGTCACCGCGGACGGCGAGACCGTGCGGGCCCGGACGGTCGCCCTCGCCGTGGGCGTCATGCCGTTCGTCGAGATCCCGGCCGCCCTGCGCGGACTCTCCCCCGACCTGGTCTCGCACAGCAGCCACCACGGTGACCTCGACCGCTTCCGCGGCCGGGACGTCACCGTGATCGGCGGCGGCCAGGCGGCTCTGGAGACGGCCGCCCTGCTCGCCGAACAGGGCTCCCGGGTAAGGGTGTTGGCTCGCGCCGACCGGCTGCGCTGGAACGATGTGCCGGCGCCGTGGGAACGCCCGTGGTGGCAGTCGGTCCGCTCCCCGCAGAGCGGGCTCGGCTGCGGCTGGCGCAACTGGTTCTACGCCGAACGCCCCGGCGTCTACCGCCGGCTCCCGGAACCGACCCGGGCACGCATCGCGGCGACGGCGCTCGGGCCGGCCGGCGCCTGGTGGTTGCGGGACCGGCTGGAGAGCTCCGTGCGGGTACGTCTCGACCACGAGGTGACGGCGGCGCGAGCGGTCCCGGGCGGGGTACGGCTGGAGGTGGCCGGAGGGGAATCCTTCGAGACCGAGCACGTGATCGCGGCCACCGGTTTCAAGGCGACCCGTGACCGGCTCGGACTGCTCTCCGGCGAACTGCGCGGTGCGCTGGCCGCGGTGTCCGACGGTTCCCCCGAGGTGGGCCGTGACTTCGAGTCGTCCCACCCCGGCCTCTTCCTGGCCGGGCTGGTGACGGCGGCCGGCTTCGGCCCGGCGATGCGCTTCGTGTACGGCGCGACCTTCACGGCGGGAACCCTCGTCCGGGGCGTACGGCGCCGGCTGCACATGGGCGTGCCGAGCGGGGCGATCCCGGCACCGGGTCGGCACGGGGCGCCGGAGACCGTACGGCGTTGAGCCGGGTGGGGCGTGGGTGCCGGGCGCGAGGGCGTCCGGCACCCGGTGCCTTCACCTACGGGACGCGGCTCGGCCTCGCCGGTACAGGACGGCGCCGCCCGCGATGAGCGCCGCGCTGACGCCGGAGGCGGCCAGCAGAGCGGCGCGGTCACTGCCGGTGTGCGGCAGCTGCGGCGGCGAGCTGTGCTCCCCGCCGCCCTCCGGAGGCGCGGTGTGCCCGCCGTGCGGAGGCTGACCGCCGCCGCCACCGTGCGGGGGCGGGGTCGAGTGACCGCCGTGCGGAGGCGGGGTCGAGTGGCCCCCACCGGGCGGGGTGCTGCCGCCGCCGTGCGGAGGCGGAGTGGAGTGACCCCCGCCGGGCGGAGTACTTCCACCACCGTGCGGAGGCGGAGTCGTGTGACCGCCGCCAGGCGGGGTGCTGCCGCCACCACCGTGGGGAGGCGGAGTCGTGTGACCGCCACCGGGCGGGGTGCTGCCACCGCCGTGCGGAGGCGGAGTGGAGTGACCGCCACCGGGCGGAGTACTTCCACCACCGTACGGAGGCGGAGTGGAGTGACCCCCGCCGGGCGGAGTACTTCCACCACCGTACGGAGGCGGAGTGGAGTGACCCCCGCCGGGCGGAGTACTTCCACCACCGTATGGAGGCGGAGTCGTGTGACCGCCACCAGGCGGAGTCGTGTGACCCCCTCCGGGAGGCGGGGTCGTGTGACCGCCACCGCCGCAGGTGTCGCCGTAGCCCCCGCAGTCGTCCCCGGGGCCATGCTCCTCGTGCCCGGCATCCCCGTAACCGGCATCCCCGTAGCCGGAGCCGCCGTAACCGGAATCCCCGTATCCGGAGTTGCCGGAGTCCCCGTAACCGGAGTCGCCGTAGCCCGAATCCCCGTAGCCCGAATCCCCGTAACCGGAGTCGCCGTAACCGGAGTCGCCGTCGCGGGACTCGACGTCACCGTTCGGTACGCCATGTGAGCGATGTCCGTGCGCCTCCGAGAGGTTGGCACAGGAGTTGCCGAACGCCGGGTTGAGGGCTGCGATGACGTCGATCGAGTTGCCGCACGCGTTCACCGGGATGTGCACCGGGGCCTGGACGGCGTTGCCCGACAGGACCCCGGGCGAACCCTTGGCGGCTCCTTGGGCTGTTGAGTCGGCGAGGGCGTTGCCGCCCGCGCACAGGGACAGAATGCCCGTCGCGGCGGCGGCCGCGACCATTCCCCTGCTCAGGGTCTGTCGCAATCTCGTTGTCTTCCTACTTGAAGAAGTGGGAAAAGCCGGCCCTGGACCACGGGTATGTCGTCCAGGGCCGGCCTCGATCCAGCGGTAGAGCTGGTGTGTCGCGTCGTCAGTCGTTGATGCAGACGTTGCCGCCGGCCGGGTTCAACGCGGCGATGATGTTGATGGTGTTGCCGCACACGTTGATCGGGATGTGGATCGGAACCTGGACGACGTTGCCCGACAGGACGCCCGGCGAGCCGATGGCCGCACCGTTGGCACCAGCGTCGGCGAAGGCGGGGGCAGCCCCGCCGAGGGCCAGGATCAGACCCGCGACAACAGCAGCGCTCTTCTTCATGAGTTTCCCTTCTCTGCGGTCATGCCCAGATGACGGTCGAAACCGAGCGAGCGCAACTGGAACGGCTCGCACCATGACCCGCAAGCTGCAAACGAGGGATAGACAGCCGAAGAAACTAAGAAACGCGTATCGCCCCGGAATTCACTCGAACGCCTTCAGGTAATGGACTCGAACGGCCCATTAACGAGGAAACGATTCGCCTCGATCGAGAGGAGAATGACAGGAAGTCAGCGGAACGTCGGTGGCCGGACGGCCCGCCGGGAACAGAACGGGCCGCCCGGCGGGCAGTGCCGGGGACGTCAGTGGTTGGCCACGCCGTTGCCCGAGAGCGCGGAGATGTCGTCCAGGATGTGCGACAGCGGCTCGTCGCCCTTGGCCTGGGTGCTGTTCTCGGCGCACTGCTGGTTCTGCGGGGCCGACAGGATCGGGATGTCCTGGACGCCGACGTTGGCGATGAGGGCGAGAACGGACTGCACGTCAGCCTTGACCGGCAGGCCCACACAGAGCTTGTTGGCGGTGCCCTGCACCAGGGTGGCCTGGGGGCTCATGTCGCCCTTGGTCACCGAGTTCCCGAACGCCTCGTGCGCGCCGTTGCCACTGGCGGAGGTGGTGCCGGCGTCGTCCCCGATGGCAAGCGCCTGGGGGGCGACCGCCGCGGACATACCGACGACGGAAGCGGCGACCGCCGCCGCGGCCATTGCCTTCTTGAGCATTTCGCTATTCCTTTCCCTGTCCTGACCCCTGGTCAGGACCATGTGCCTGCCACCGAACCAACCGGAAGCGCCGTGTTTGGTTGCGGCCAGTCACCCGATCGGTTTTTCCGTTCCGGTAGCCGGAGTTCGCCGCAATAGGCCATCGGAGTGAACCGGAGCAACCAAACAGGTCAGGTGGCGTTAATCCGAATGCTCCGGTGGACGGGGCTTCTCACCGAAGGGACTCACAAGTGATCAAGAAGGTACTGGCCACCGCCGCGGTCGCCGCTTCCGTCGTCGGCGTCTCCGCCGCCGCGGCAGCCCCGGCCCTCGCCATCGGCAACGACAGCGGCACCACGTCCGCCAGCGGCAACGGCGCCAGCCAGTCGTTCGGCAACTCGGCCACCTTCGGCAACATGAGCCCCCAGATGGCGCTCATCCAGGGCTCCTTCAACAAGCCCTGTATCGGTCTGCCGGCGAAGCTCAACGCCCAGTCCATCCTCGCCCTGGTCAACATCGGCGTGCAGGACATCCCGATCCTGTCGGCCCCGCAGAACCAGCAGTGTGTCGAGAACAGCACCCAGGCCAAGGGCGACGAGCCGCTGTCGCACATCCTGGACGACATCTCGGTCCTGGCCGGCAACGGCGCCGCCAACCACTGAGTCCGACGTGGTGAACGGGTTCATTTCCTGAGCCCCGGGGTGGATTATCGGCCCGGACAGCGGGCCGCCGGATCATCGGCGGCCCGCTGTTCTAGCGTGCGCCGCGTGACGATGAAGAGAAACCTTTGGCCACGCCGCCTGGCGATTCCCGGAATCGTCCTGGCCGCCACGGGCGCGCTGCTCGGCAGTTCCGCCCTCCCCTCACTGTCCGGACTCCCCGGACTCGCCGGCCGGGAACACGCCCCGCGCGGGCTCAACATCCTGCTGATGGGCACCGACGAACGGGACACCCTCACCGCCAAGCAGAAGCAGAAGTTCCACGCCGGTGGAAAACCCTGCGGCTGCTCGGACGTCATGATGCTGATCCACGTGTCGGCCCACCGGGACCGCGTCAGTGTGATCGGCATGCCCCGGGACTCCTACGCGGAGATCCCGCCGTACCGGGCGAAGCCCGGCGCCAGGGAACGCCCGCCGCATCCGGCGAAGCTCAACGCGGCCTACCAGGAGGGCGGTCCGGAACTCATGATCCGGACCGTGGAGTCGATGGCCAAACTGAACATCGACCGGTTCCTCCAGGTGGACTTCCGGCGCTTCATGAACAGCGTCGACGAGGTCGGGGGCGTCGAGGTGTGCACACCGCGGCGGCTGAAGGACTCGGCGACCAGGCTCGACCTCAAGCCCGGCAAGCACCGGCTCGGCGGCGGGCAGGCGTTGCAGTACGTCCGCTCACGACATGTCGACGGCAGCGCCGACCTCGGCCGGATCCAGCGTCAGCAGCGCTTCCTCGTCCAGGCCTGGCGGGAGGTGAGGGAACGGAAGCTGCTCACCCACCCGCGGCGGATGACGCACCTGGTGGAGATGTTGCTCGGGTCCAAGCGGCAGGGCTTCTCGGCCGGCGAGCTCGTCGAACTGGCGGCCGCGCTGCACCGGCTGCCGGACTCGGCGACGGAGTTCACGACCGTGCCGATCGCCGGGTTCGCCCCGGCCCGCCTGGGCATCGGCGCGGCGCTGGCCTGGGACCCGAAGGAGGCGGACACGCTCTTCACGAACGTGCGGGACGACCGGCCGCTGCTCGAGCGGGGTGCGGACCCGAAGCCGAAGGACCCACCGGACATCCTCGGCAAGCCGGTTCCGGTGCGGGGGAGCACGTACGCGTGCCACTGAGGGGCGCACGGTCGTCGTGCGCGATGCGCTACGCCGATCGGGGCACAGCGCGCAACCCCGGGCGGGTCCGAGGCGTTGTTGATCACGCAGCTCCTCCCCCGGAGTCCGCCTTTTCGAAGGGAACGAACATGAAGAAGCTGTGGGCGACCGCGGCCCTCGCCGCCTCCGTCGCCGGTCTTGCGGCGATGAGCGCCCCGCAGGCCCTCGCCATCGGTGACGACAGCGGCACCACGTCGGCCAGTGGCAACGGCGCCTCGTCGGAGTTCGGCAACTCGGCCACCTTCGGCGACATGAGCCCGCAGCTTTCGCTGGTCCAGGGTTCGCTGAACAAGCCGTGCATCGGCCTGCCGGCGAAGCTCAACGTCCAGTCGCTCATCGCGGCTCTGAACATCGGCGTGCAGGACATCCCGATCCTGTCGGCCCCGCAGAACCAGCAGTGTGTCGAGAACAGCACCCAGGCCAAGGGCGACGAGCCGCTGTCGCACATCCTGGACGACATCTCGGTCCTGGCCGGCAACGGCGCGGGCAACGGCTGAGCAACAGCCTGACGTACCGCTACGGCGGGTCACCGGTTCTCCGGTGGCCCGCCGTTTCGTGTGCTCACCCGCGGACGCCTCGCGGTGTCACGTGCGGTACCGGTCCTGGTGCGCAAGGTCCCGCTCTAGAGGTCGAGCCGGCTTGCGGTGTCGATCGCGTCGGCGAGTCCGCGGACGTCCTTGTCCTCGGTCCTGTCCGCCAACGTTTCGGCGGTTTCCCGGAGTTCGCCCAGGCTGGGGGCGTCCGGCAGGGGGATCTCCGGTCGGCGCAGGGCGTCGGCGAAGTAGGCGGCGGTCGTCGTGACCTGGAAGCGGACGGGCGCGTCGGTGAGCCGGTCGTGCAGGGCGCCGGTCTCCAGCCGGCCGGAGTTCTCGTGCGGGGTGCGGGTGTCGGGGTCGAGCCAGCGGACGGTGGCGGTGGCGAGGTGGCCGTCGGCGCCCGGCTCGGTGCGGACTGCGTAGAGGGCGGTGACGGTGTGGCCGGGGCCGACCTCGCCGCCGTCGACGCGGTCGTCGCGGAAGTCGTCGTCGGCGACCCGGCGGTCGTCGTAGCCGAGGAGACGGAACTCGGCGACGGTCTCGGGGTCGAAGGCGACCTGGGCCTTGGCGTCGCGGGCGGTCAGGTCGATGTTCCGCGGGAGGTCGGTGGCGAAGACCTCGCGGGCCTCGTCCTCGGTCGAGACATAGGTGGTGTGGCCGTCGCCCTTGTCGGCGAGGCGTTCCATCAGGGCGTCGCCGTAGTCGCTGCCGACGCCGACGCCGAAGAGGGTGATGCCGTGTTCGTGGCGGGCGGTGGAGATGCGTTCCAGGATGGAGTCGGCGTCCGTGTCCCCGGTGTTGGCGAGGGCGTCGGAGACCAGGACGACCCGGTTGGTGGCGCCCTCGCGCAGGCCCTCGACGGCGGTGGCGTAGCCGGTCTCGACACCGGCGCCGAGGTTGGTGGAGTCGGTGGGTTCCAGGCCGCTGATGGCCTGGTGGACGCGGTCGCGGTGGTCGCCGAGGCGGGTCATCGGCAGTACGGTCTCGGCCTCGCCGCTGAAGGTGACGAGGGCGACGGAGTCGTCGTCGCGGAGGCGGTCGGTCATCGTGCCGAGGGCGGACCTGGCCAGGTCCAGGCGGCCGGGTTCGGCCATCGAGCCGGAGACGTCGATGACGAAGGTGAGGGCGGCGGGCGGGCGTTCGCCCTGCTGCTCGGCCGTGCGGGTGGCGAGGCCCACGCGGACCAGGGACCAGTCGTCCTCGCCGGTGCGGGCGCCGTCGACGGTGACCGAGAAGCCGTTGCCGTCGGGGCGTTCGTAGTCCTGGCGGAAGCTGTTGACGAACTCCTCGGGGCGGACCGTCGAGGGGTCCGGGCGCTGTCCCTCGGTGAGGGTGCGGCGGGCGTAGCCGTACGACGCGGTGTCGACGTCGAGGGCGAAGGTGGAGAGGTGGTCGGGGGCGGCCTTCCTGCCGTCCTGGGCGTCCTCGGCGCTCTCGTGTGCGCGGGGTGCGCTCGGCGCGGGGAAGGCCTCGCTGCCGCGGGCCGCCCCGTCCGAGGCCTCACCGCTGTCGGAGCCGCCCGCGCCGCAGCCGGTGAGCAGCAGTGCGGTGGCCGCCGCGGTGGCGAACAGTCGTGCTAGCCGGTGGGTTCGAAGTGTCTTCATGTGCCGTGCCCCCTGTGTCCGTCGACGTCTGTGACTGTGACGGGACAGGGGGCCGGAACGTGCGACACGGGGTGTTGCGGATCCGTCTCGAACCGGGCACGAGGACGGTCCTCCGAGACCGGTGGGTGACCCTCCGGTGACCTAGGACACCACGTCCTTGCGGGCGAAACCCCGGAAGGCCAGGGCGAACAGGACCAGGGCGTAGGTCACGGAGACGGCGGTGCCCTGGATCATGCCGGACCACTCGGGGGTGGGCTGGACGGCGTCGGCCCAGGCGAACTGCCAGTGCGCGGGCAGGAAGTCGCGCCAGTCGCCGAGGGCGGTGACGGCGTCCAGGACGTTGCCGACGATGGTCAGGCCGACCGCGCCGCCGACCGCGCCGAGCGGGGCGTCGGTCTTCGTCGAGAGCCAGAACGCGAGTCCGGCGGTGACCAGTTGGGAGACGAAGACGTACCCGACCACGATCACCAGCCGCTGGGCCGCCGTACCGGAGTCGAGCGCGCCGCCGGTGGGCAGCTCCAGGGGGCCCCAGCCGTAGGCCGCGGAGCCGACGGCGAGGGCGACGACGGGCAGCAGGACCATCGCGGCCAGGCTGAGGCCGAGGCCGACGACGAGCTTGGACCACAGCAGGCGGGCCCGGGGCACGGGGGCGGCGAGGAGGTAGCGCAGCGAGGACCAGCCGGCCTCCGAGGCGACCGTGTCCCCGCAGAACAGGGCGACCGGGATGACCAGGAGGAAGCCGGCGGACACGAACAGGTTGACGGCGGCGAAGTTGGCGCCGGACGCCGTCGCCGTGTCCATCAGGCTCACCTGGTTGTTGCGGCCGCCGGGCTCGCCGCCGATCGCGAAGGCGATGAGCAGGACGAACGGCAGGGCGGCGAGGATGCCGCCCATGACCAGCGTGCGGCGGCGCTTGAGCTGGCGGACCAGCTCGACGCGCAGCGGCAGCGTGCGGCCCGCCTGGTAGCCGGAGGCGACCTCGGTGAGCGTGCTCATGCGGAACCCCCGATCAGGGTGAGGAAGGCGTCCTCCAGGCGGCGGTGCGGGCCGACGGCCTGGACGGGCACGTCGAGCCGGACCAGGTCGGCGACCAGGCGCTGGGCGCTGCCGTCGGCGTCCAGCCGGACCAGCAGGCCCTCGGCGGCGGGGACCGCGGAGGCCACCCCCGGCAGCGCGGCGATCTTCTCCACGACCGGCTCCTCCACGGGGGTGGCCGTGCCCACGAGGAGGGTGTCGCCGGAGCCGACGATCTCGGCGACCGGGCCCGCCTGGACCAGCCGGCCCCGGTCCATGACCACGAGGTGCGTACAGGACTGCTCGACCTCGGACAGGAGGTGGCTGGAGACGATGACCGTGCGGCCGGCCGCCGCGTACCGGATCATCACCTCGCGCATCTCGCGGATCTGCGGCGGGTCGAGACCGTTGGTCGGCTCGTCGAGGATGAGCAGGTCCGGGAGGCCGAGCATGGCCTGGGCGATGGCGAGGCGCTGGCGCATGCCCTGCGAATACGTGCGTACGGCGCGGGCGAGGGCGTCGCCGAGGCCGGCGATCTCCAGGGCCTCCGCCAGATGGGCGTCCCCGGCGGGGCGGCCGGTGGCCTGCCAGTACAGCTCCAGGTTCTCCCGGCCGGACAGGTGCGGGAGGAAGCCGGCGCCCTCGACGAAGGAGCCGACGCGGGAGAGTACGGGCGCGCCCGGGCGGATGGCGTGGCCGAAGACCCGGATCTCGCCGCCGTCGGGGCTGATCAGGCCCATCAGCATGCGCAGGGTCGTCGTCTTGCCCGCGCCGTTCGGACCGAGGAGACCGAGGACCTGGCCCTTCTCGACGCGGAAGGACAGGTCGCGGACGCTGTAGCGGTCGCCGTTCGCGTACTTCTTGCTCAGGTCGGTGATCTGGAGCGGGACCTCGGCGAGCGCGGGGTCGGGGGCGGGGCCCGTGGTGCGGCGGCGGGCCGTCAGCAGCAGGGCGAGCGCGATCGCCGCGCCCGCGAGGGGCAGCCACCAGACCCAGGACGGGAGCGGGGCGGCCGCGGTCGTCACGGCGGGGGCGGTCGGGACCTTCAGGTCGCCCTTCACCGAGACGGTGTACGTCGCCGGGGTCATCGGGGAGGCGTAGCCGAGGTCGGTGGAGGCGAGGACCAGGCGCAGCCGGTGGCCCTCCTCGACCTTGTGGTCGATCGCCGGGAGCGTGATCGTGACGTCCTTGCCGGCCTCGGCGCCCTCGACACGGACCGGGGTGACGAGCTGGGAGGGCAGCACCTGGCTGCCGCTGCCGCGGCCGCTGACGTCGTAGACCTTGGCGAAGAGGACGGCGGTGTCGGACGTCGACTTCACGTGGACGGTGACCGTCGGGGAACCGGTGACCCGCAGGTCGCCGGTGACCGGGGCGGAGTCGAAGGCGGCGTACTGGCCGGGGAAGTCCAGGGAGACGCCGACGCCGAGCGAGGAGAGCTGGGAGAGGCCTCCGCCGCCGAGTCCCGGCAGGGCCGAGACGGCGGGCGGGCCGGCGCCCGGCGGGTTGGCGAAGGACTGCTCCTCACGGCGGCCGGTCAGCGGGAACGCGCGCTCGCCGCTCTCCAGGCCGGGGTAGCTGTCCGCGCTCGCGCCCCTGAGCTGGGCGGCGCCGTCGGTGGAGTCGACGCCTCCGGTGCGGGTGACGCGGAAGGCGGGGCCGGTGTCGGCGGCCTTGTCGTCCTTGAGGTAGCGGTCGAACCAGGCACGCACGCGGGTCTGGACGCGCTCGCCCTCCAGGTCGCCGCCGTCGTGGCCGCCCGCGATCCAGTCGACGTCGACGGGGGCGCCGTTGGCGCGGATCGCCTTCTCGGCCGCGTCGGACTGGGCGAGAGTGAAGAGGGAGTCGGTCTGGCCCTGGATGAGCAGGGTGGGGACCTTGATGCGGTCGGCGACGGCGGACGGCGAGCGCTGTTCGAGGATCTCGCGGGCGGCGGTGTCGGGGGTGCCGGACTCGGCGACGCGGTCGTACATCGCGGCCAGCGCGGGTTCGAAGCGGGCGGAGCCGCCGCCGGTGTTGACGAAGATGCCGGCCCACAGCTTCTTGAACACGCCGTCGGGGAACAGGGCGTCCGCGAGGTTCCAGTAGGTGATCGCGGGGGCGATGGCGTCGACGCGGTCGTCGTAGCCGGCGGCGAGCAGGGAGATCGCGCCGCCGTAGGAGGCGCCGGCGACGCCCACCCGGGGGTCGCCGGACTTGTCGAGCCGCACCTGGGGCTGTTTCGCGAGCCAGTCGATCAGCTTGGAGACGTCGGCGACCTCGCCCTTCGGGTCGTTCAGCCCGATCTTGCCGGTGGACTTGCCGAAGCCGCGCGCCGACCAGGTGAGCACCGCGTATCCGTCGCGGGCCAGCTGCTCGGCCTGCCGGCGTACGTCGTCCTTGCTGCCGCCGAAGCCGTGTCCGAGGAGGACGGCGGGGCGGCGGCCGGCAGCGCCGGAGGTGAAGTAGGAGGTGTCCAGGCGTACGCCGTCCACCGCCATGACCCGGTCGGTGTGGTGCACCGAGGGCGTGTCGTCGTCGGAGGCGACGGCCGTCCAGGTACCGGCACCGGCGAGTACGACCACGGCGGCCACGGCGGAGACGATCCGTCGTGGCCGCCGTGGTCCTCGCAGACCGGGCAGTCGAAGATCCATGCTTCAACCGTACGGGGTCAACCTGTCGTGGAGTTGTCGACCGGAGACCGAACTCGTCGCCATCCCGGCGGCGTACGCAGCCGTCGCGCCCTACACCAGACGCGGTACTCAGACCGGCCTGTCCTGGACGTCCTCCGGGAGCGACACCAGCCAGCGGGTGTCGCGGTGGGGGCGGAGGTAGAGGGCCCAGTAGAGGGTGGCGGCGGCGGTGATGCCGCCGGTCCATACGAGGTAGGCCGTCTCCTGCTGGGTGAGGATGTAGCCGAGGACGACGATCAGCAGGAGCGGCAGCACCGGCCACAGGGGCATGCGCCAGGCGTGGGTGTCCTTGTGCCGGCCGCGGCGGGAGAGCAGGGCGGCGACCGCGATGAGCAGGTACATGCCGGTCACGGAGACGCCGGTGACGCCGTACAGGGTGTCCAGGTTCACGAAGCAGAGCAGCGCGCCGGGGACGCCGACGGCGAGGGTGGCGACCCAGGGGGAGCCGAACCGGCCGAGCTTGGCGAAGAGGTCGTTGACCGGCCGGGGCCAGGCCTTGTCGCGGGCGGAGGCGAACAGGACGCGGGAGTTCTGGATGACCATCACGATGCCGGCGTTGATGATCGCGAGCGCCACGCAGAGGCTGACGAAGGTGCCGACGGCGGAGTTGGACCAGGCCGTGACCATGGCGCCGATGTCGCCGCCGGTGAGCTCGGTGAGGTCGGAGGCGCCGAAGGTGATGGCGACGACCGGGACCAGGATGATCACGGAGGAGATGGCGAGGGTGGCGAGGACCGTGCGGGCGACGTTGCGGCGCGGGTTCTCCAGCTCCTCGGAGAGGTAGACGGCGGTCGAGAAGCCCTGGGTGACGAAGAGCGCGATGGCGAGGCCGGAGACGACCAGCATGCCGGTGACGGTGTCGGTGTGGCCGTCGGTGCCGGCGACCTGCATCGAGACGAGGCTGCCCGCGCCGCGGTGGCCGTGGGCGAAGCCCAGCACCGCGACGACGGCCGCCGCGATGACCTCCAGGACCAGGAAGACCCCGGTGATCCAGGCGTTGGCGCGCAGGTCGAGCAGGCCGGCGAGGGTGGCGAGCAGCATGACGGCGGCGCCCGCGAGCGAGGGGTCCAGGTGGACGACCGGGGCCAGGTAGTCGGCCGTGCCCATCGCGATCACCGGCGGGACGATCATGACGACGAGCAGGGAGAGGACGAAGACCAGCCAGCCGGCGAGCCGCCCGGCCAGCGTCGACACCATGGCGTACTCGCCGCCCGCGCTGGGGATGAGGGTGCCCAGCTCCGAGTAGCAGAACGCCACGGCGATACAGAGCAGCGAGCCGATCGCGATCGTGAGGGCGGTCGCGGTGCCGAGCGAGCCGAAGAGGTCCGGGACGACGACGAAGAGGGTGGAGGCGGGGGTGACGCAGGAGAGGGTGAGGAGGGTGCCGCCGACGACTCCGATGGAGCGCTTGAGCTGCTGGGGGCTGTCGGGTGCGTGCGCCTGAGGGGCGGCGGCCTCGACAGGGGGGAGCGTGTCGGTCATGCGGCGATTCCGATCGACTCGTGCGGCGGGGGTGAGGCGGGAGCGCTATCGCCTCCGGCGGCTTTGGTCGTACGTCGTTCGTCCGCTCCCGGCGGCTGCATGGAATCCCGACGGAAACCGGTGCGTCAATAGGTGTTCACCTACGGAATCCGTTGCGAAGAGCGGCCCTGGACCACGGATATGGCAATTTCGGTCGGACGGCACTGCCCCTTCGGGGCGTGCGGGAACCGCAGGGCGGGCGGCAAAAAAGTGGGGCGACGTTCGGTATACGGACGTGTCAGTGTGTCCTGTCGGGATTCGGGGATCACAGACGATGCACAGGGGTGGGGACTCATGAAGCTGAAGTACGCGGCCGCCTGGACGGCGGTCACGGCGGCGGCGCTGATCACGACAGCCGGGTGCGGCACCGAGGCCGCCGAGGGGACGGCCGAGGGGACGGCCGAGGCCGTGGACGGCACCGACGCGATCATGGCGGCGCTCGGCAGGGCGACCGACCGGACCGAGCAGCTGGGCTCGGCGGAGGTGAAGATGACCACCTCCATGGGCGCCGGCACCCCGGTCACCATGGACGGCACCTACTCCTGGGGCGACGGATTCGCCTTCGACGTCCTGATGGACACCGCGGCCGCGCAGATGCAGCAGATGCAGGACGATCCGCAGATGCGCATGCTCTTCGTGGACGGCGCGTACTACTACGACGTCGACCCGCAGGCCTCGGGTCCGCTCGAGGGCAAGGAGTGGATGAAGATCGACGGCTCGGCCGTCTTCGGCCGGCAGGGCGCGCAGGCGCTCAGCGGCAGCAGCGGCGGCAGCCCGTCGGCGTCCATGAAGGGCCTGAAGTACGCCGACAACGTCGAGGACCTGGGCGCGGAGACGGTGAACGGCAAGGCCACGACCCACTACCGGGCCGTCGTCGACCAGAAGGCCATGGGCAAGTACAAGGAGGCCTACGGCAACGAGGACAACCTCTTCGGCTCGCTCACCGGCGGCGCGACCTCGATCACCATGGATGTCTGGGTCGGAGCCAAGGACCTGCCGGTACGCATGATCCAGGAGATCGGCACCATGAAGGTCACCATGGACTTCGAGAAGTTCGGCGCCACGACCGAGGTGAAGGCCCCGCCGGCCGCGCAGACCGGTGACCTCACCGAGGCGATCAAGGAAGCCGGCGTGCAGTAGGCCCCGCGCACGACGGCGCCCCGCCCTCCCCTCACCGGGGACGACGGGGCGCCGTGCGGGCGCCGCCTCAGTGGTTGCGCGGGAAGCCCAGGTCCACGCCGCCGGGGCCGTCGGCCGGGTCCGGCCAGCGGGTCGTGACGACCTTGCCGCGGGTGTAGAAGTGGGTGCCGTCGTTGCCGTAGATGTGGTGGTCGCCGAAGAGCGAGTCCTTCCAGCCGCCGAAGCTGTGGTAGCCCACGGGGACCGGGATCGGGACGTTCACGCCGACCATGCCGGCCTCGATCTCCAGCTGGAAGCGACGGGCCGCGCCGCCGTCCCGGGTGAAGATCGCCGTGCCGTTGCCGAACGGCGAGCTGTTGATGAGGGCCACGCCCTCGTCGTAGGTGTCCACGCGCAGCACGCACAGCACCGGGCCGAAGATCTCGTCCTGGTAGGCCTTCGCGGTCGTCGGGACCTTGTCGAGCAGCGAGATGCCGATCCAGTGACCGTCCTCGAAGCCCTCGACGGTGTAGCCGGAGCCGTCCAGGACGACCTCCGCGCCCTCGGCCGCCGCGCCCGTGACGTAGGACGCCACCTTGTCGCGGTGGACCTTCGTGATGAGCGGGCCCATCTCGGAGGTGGGGTCGTTGCCGGGACCGATCTTGATCTTCTCGGCGCGCTCGCGGATCTTCTGCACCAGCTCGTCGCCGATCGCGCCGACGGCCACGACCGCGGAGATCGCCATGCAGCGCTCGCCCGCCGAGCCGTAGGCCGCCGAGACGGCCGCGTCCGCCGCCGCGTCGAGGTCGGCGTCCGGGAGGACCAGCATGTGGTTCTTGGCGCCGCCCAGGGCCTGGACGCGCTTGTGGTTCGCGGCGGCGGTGGTGTGGATGTACCGGGCGATCGGGGTCGAGCCGACGAAGGACACGGCCTTGACGTCCGGGTGCTCCAGGAGGCGGTCGACCGCGACCTTGTCACCGTTGACGACGTTGAAGACGCCGTCCGGCAGCCCGGCCTCGGCCAGCAGCTCGGCGATCTTCAGGGAGGCCGACGGGTCCTTCTCGGACGGCTTGAGCACGAAGGTGTTGCCGGTCGCGATGGCGATCGGGAACATCCACATCGGGACCATCGCCGGGAAGTTGAACGGCGTGATGCCCGCGACGACGCCCAGCGGCTGGCGGATCGACGACACGTCGACCCGGGAGGCCACCTCGGTCGACAGCTCACCCTTCAGCTGCACGGTGATCCCGCATGCCAGGTCCACGATCTCCAGGCCGCGCGCGACCTCGCCCAGCGCGTCGCTGTGCACCTTGCCGTGCTCGGCGGTGATCAGTTCGGCGATCTCGTCCCGGTGCGCGTCCAGCAGGGCGCGGAACTTGAAGAGAATCGTGGTGCGCTTGGCCAGCGAGGACTGGCCCCAGGTGGCGTAGGCGTCCTTGGCGGCGGCGACCGCCGCGTCGACCTCCTCGACGGTCGCGAACGCGACCTTCGTGGTGACGGCGCCGGTCGCCGGGTCGGTGACCGGCCCGTACGTACCCGACGCGCCTTCGACGGTCTTGCCGCCGATCCAGTGGTTGACGATCTTCGTCATGACCGAGTGCTCCTTCACAGATGGCGGCGTCGGGTGGAGACGTGCCGTTCGTACAGCTCACGTGCCTTGACCGCGGACGACCGGGTCGCGGTCTCGGCCACAGGTACATCCCACCAGGCCTGCGCGGGCGGCGGCCCCGACACAGTGTCGGCCGTTTCCGTCTCGACGTAGACACATGTGGGAGTGTCGGCGCGGCGCGCCTCGGCGAGGGCCTCGCGCAGTTCGCGGACGGTCTTCGCGCGCAGCACGCGCATGCCGAGGCTGGCCACGTTGGCGGCCAGGTCGACGGGCAGCGGGGCCCCGGTGAAGGTGCCGTCGTCCGAGGTGTAGCGGTACGCGGTGCCGAACCGCTCGCCGCCCACCGACTCCGACAGACCGCCGATCGAGGCGTAGCCGTGGTTCTGCACGAGGAGGAGCTTGATCGCGATCCCCTCCTGCACGGCCGTCACGATCTCCGTGGGCATCATCAGGTACGTGCCGTCGCCGACCAGGGCCCAGACGTTGCGCTCGGGAGCGGCCAGCTTCACGCCGATCGCCGCCGGGATCTCGTACCCCATGCAGGAGTAGCCGTACTCCAGGTGGTACTGGTCCCGGGAGCGCGCCCGCCAGAGTTTGTGCAGGTCACCGGGGAGCGAACCGGCCGCGTTGATGATCACGTCCGACTCGTCGGCGAGGGCGTCCAGGGCGCCGAGCACCTGCGGCTGGGTCGGCCGTACGTCCGGCTCCTCCGCCTCGTAGCAGGCGTCGACGCGCTGCTCCCAGCGCTCCTTGTCCTCCGCGTACTCGGTGACATAGGCGTCCGTGACCCGGTGGCCGTGCGTCTGGAGGGCCGCGGTCAGCTCGCCGAGGCCGCTGCGGGCGTCCGCCACGAGCGGCTGACCGGCGAGCTTGTGGCCGTCGTAGGGCGCGATGTTGAGGTTGAGGAAGCGGACGCCGTCGGCCGCGAACAGGGTGTTCGAGGCGGTGGTGAAGTCCGTGTACCGGGTGCCCACGCCTATCACCAGGTCCGCCGTGCGGGCGAGTTCGTCCGCCGTCGCCGTGCCGGTGTGGCCCACGCCGCCCACGTCCTGGGGGTGGTCGTAGCGCAGCGAGCCCTTGCCGGCCTGGGTGGAGGCGACCGGAATGCCGGTGGCCTCGGCGAACTCGGCGAGGGCCTCTTCGGCGCGGCTGTGGTGGACCCCGCCGCCGGCGACGATCAGCGGGCGTCGGGCGGCCCGGATCGCGCGGACCGCCTCCGCGAGTTCGGTCGGGTCCGCACCCGGACGGCGTACGGCCCAGGTGCGCTCGGCGAAGAACTCGTCGGGCCAGTCGTAGGCCTCGGCCTGGACGTCCTGGGGCAGCGCGAGGGTGACCGCGCCCGTCTCCACCGGGTCGGTCAGGACACGCATCGCCTGCAGGGCCGCCGGGATCAGGGCCTCGGGGCGGGTGACGCGGTCGAAGTACCTCGACACCGGGCGCAGCGTGTCGTTGACCGACACGTCGCCCGCGTAGGGGACCTCGAGCTGCTGGAGCACCGGGTCGGCGACGCGGGTCGCGAAGATGTCGCCGGGCAGCAGCAGGACCGGAAGGTGGTTGACGGTCGCCAGGGCTGCGCCGGTGACCAAATTGGTCGCGCCGGGGCCGATCGACGTCGTCACCGCGTGGGTGGACAGGCGGTTCGACTGGCGGGCGTAGCCGACGGCCGCGTGGACCATCGACTGCTCGTTGCGGCCCTGGTGGAACGGCATGTCGTCGCCGTACTCGACCAGCGCCTGCCCGAGGCCGGCGACGTTGCCGTGGCCGAAGATGCCCCAGGTCGCGCCGATCAGCCGCTGCCGTACGCCGTCGCGCTCCGTGTACTGGGCGGCGAGGAAGCGGACGAGTGCCTGGGCGACCGTCAGCCTCGTCGTCGAGGTCTGCGCCGTCATCGGTAACCCCCTGTGCTCTCTACGTGGTCCGGGTGGAAGCAGATCCGCCACTCCCGTGTCTCGCCCGGTCCCGCCATGACGTTCAGGTAGTACATGGCGTGGCCGGGCTGGGCGATGGCCGGGCCGTGCCAGCCGTCGGGGACGAGCACGGCGTCGCCGGAGCGGACCTCCGCGAGGACGTCGGATCCGCCTTCGCGTGAAGGGGATACGCGCTGATAGCCGAAACCGTTCGGGCCGTCGATCTCGAAGTAGTAGATCTCCTCGAGTTCGGCCTCCTCGCCCGGCCGGTGCTCGTCGTGCTTGTGCGGCGGGTACGAGGACCAGTTGCCGCCAGGGGTGATCACCTCGACGGCGATCAGCTTGTCGCAGTCGAAGGCGTCGGCGGAGGCGAAGTTGCGCACCAGACGGGCGCAGTTGCCGCTGCCGCGCTCTTCGACGGGGACCTCCGGCGCGGGGCCGTAGCGGGCGGGGAGTTGTCGCTCGCACTTCGCTCCTGCCAGGGCGAAGCGGCCTCCCGCGCCGGAGGCGATCTGGACCCGGGCGTCACGGGGAACGTACGCGAAGTCGGTTACCGACGCGAAAACGCTCTCCCTGCCCAGGAGTTGGAACTCTTCACCGGCTGTTTGCACGGTACATCCGCCTTTCAGCGGAAGCACGATCCACTCACTGTCACCCGTGGTGAAGAGGTGGGTGCCACCCGGCTCCAGCTCGACGATCCGCAGACTGCAGTAACCCCAGCCGGCTCGTTTCGGATCGATGTCGAGCGTGTAGTCGGCGCCGGCCGTGGTGCCGTGCGGGAGATACAGGTCGTGGTGCGGCTCGGTGTGTGTCATGCGGCCCTCACAGCAGTCCTACGGCGGTGTCCACGGCGGCGGCGACATCCCCGTCCGCCGGGTAGAGCAGCGAACGGCCGACCACCAGGCCCCGGACGGTGGGGAGCTGGAGCGCCCCGCGCCACTTCTCGTACGCGCCGTCCTGGTCCTCGCCGACCTCGCCGCCCAGCAGGACGGCGGGCAGCGTGGACGTCTGCATGACCTCGGCCATGTCGTCGGGGTTCTCGGTGACCGGGAGCTTCAGCCAGGTGTAGGCCGAGGTGCCGCCCAGGCCCGACGCGATGGCGATCGACTTGGTGACGGCCTCGGCGGAGAGGTCGTTGCCCACCTTGCCGTCGGGGGTGCGGCGGCTGATGAACGGCTCGACGAAGAGGGGGAGCTTACGGGCGGCCATGTCGTCGATGGCGCGGGCCGTGGACTCCAGGGTGGTGAGCGAGCCCGGGTCGTCGTAGTCGATGCGGACGAGCAGCTTGCCCGCGTCGAAGCCCATCCGCTCGACGTCCTCGGGGCGGTGACCGGTGAAGCGGTCGTCGAGCTCGAAGACGGACCCCTGGAGGCCGCCGCGGTTCAGCGAACCCATGACGACCTTGCCGTCGAGGGCGCCGAGCAGGAGCAGGTCGTCCAGGATGTCGGCGGTCGCGAGCACACCGTCGACGCCGGGCCGGGAGAGGGCCAGGCACAGGCGCTCGAGCAGCCCGGCCCGGTTGGCCATGGCGAGCCTGTCGCCGCCGACGCCGAGCGCGCCACGGGCCGGGTGGTCGGCGGCGACGATCATCAGGCGACCGGAGTCGCCCAGCAGCGCTCTGCGCGGGCGGCGGGCTGCCGCCTCGGCGATCGCCTCGGGGTGCTGCGTGCGCAGGCGGACGAGTTCGGAGATGTCGACGGTCGTCACAGGACGGCCCCCGCCTTGAGCGCGGCTTCCACTTCGTCGGGTGTCGGCATCGCGGAGGAGCACTCCAGCCGGGAGGCGACGATGGCGCCCGCGGCGTTGGCGTGCCGCATGATCTTCTCCAGGTCCCAGCCCGCGAGCAGACCGTGGCAGAGGGAGCCGCCGAAGGCGTCACCGGCGCCGAGGCCATTCAGGACGCTCACCGGGAGCGGCGGGACCTCGGCGGACTCGCCCTTGCTGTTGACGGCGAGAACACCCTTGGGGCCCTGCTTGACCACCGCGAGTTCGACACCGGCGTCCAGCAGCGCCTGGGCCGCGGCCCGGGGTTCGCGCACTCCGGTGGCGACCTCCACCTCGTCGAGGTTGCCCACGGCGACGGTGGTGTGCTTGAGGGCCTCGACGTAGAACGGGCGGGCGGTGTCGGGGTGGCTCCAGAACATCGGGCGCCAGTCGAGGTCGAAGACCGTGGTGCCGGCCTTGGCCCGGTGGGCCAGCGCGGCGAGGGTCGCCGTACGGCTGGGTTCCTCGCTCAGGCCGGTGCCGGTGACCCAGAAGATGCGGGTCTCGCGGACGGCGTCGAGGTCGAGTTCGTGGGCGTCGATCTCCAGGTCCGGCGCCTTGGGCTGCCGGTAGAAGTACAGCGGGAAGTCGTCCGGCGGGAAGACCTCGCAGAAGGTGACGGGCGTCGGCAGTCCGGGCACGGCGGTGACCCAGCGGTCGTCGACGCCGAAGCCGCGCAGGGCCTCGTGCAGATAGGTGCCGAAGGGGTCGTCACCGGTGCGGGAGATCACCGCCGTCTCGCGGCCGAGGCGGGCTGCGGCGACCGCGACGTTGGTCGCGGATCCCCCCAGGAACTTCCCGAAGGACGTGACCTGCGGGAGTGGGACGCCCGTCTGTAGCGGATAGAGGTCCACCCCTATCCGCCCCATGGTGATCAGGTCGTACGCCATCGAGTTCCCTTCGTATCTGCTCGTCCCCGTGAGACCGCTCGTGGCACGTCCCCGGCACGTCCCCGTATCGGCTCTCACGGCTTTGTAGCCCCGCGCGGCGGGCCCTGTCAATGTTTTGTCCAGACATTCGGACCAGCCCTTGACACCCCCTTCGGTGAGACAGCACGCTGACGCCCATGACGTCGTTGTCACCTCAGTCACCAGTTTCCGGTGTTTCCCGCATCCGTGTCGGTTCCGCCCCCGACAGCTGGGGCGTCTGGTTCCCGGACGATCCCGCCCAGGTCCCCTGGCAGCGCTTCCTCGACGAGGTCGCGCAGTCCGGCTACGAATGGATCGAGCTCGGCCCCTACGGGTACCTGCCGACCGATCCCGCACTCCTCACCGAGGAGACGACCAAGCGTGGCCTGAAGGTGTCGGCGGGCACGGTCTTCACCGGCCTGCACCACGGCGAGGCCGTCTGGGAGAAGACCTGGGCGCATGTCGCGGACAACGCGGTGCTCGCCCAGGCGATGGGCGCGAAGCACCTGGTCGTCATCCCGTCCTTCTGGCGGGACGACAAGAGCGGCGAGGTACTGGAGCCGGACACCCTCACGCCCGAGCAGTGGCGCAACCTCACCTCGCTGACCGAGCGGCTCGGCAAGGAGGTGCGGGAGCGGTACGGCCTGCAGATCGTCGTCCACCCGCACGCCGACACCCACATCGACAGCGAGGAGAACGTGGTCCGCTTCCTGGACGGCACCGACTCCGACCTGGTGTCGCTGTGCCTGGACACCGGGCACTACGCGTACTGCGGCGGCGACAGCGTCAAGCTGATCGAGACCTACGGCGAGCGGATCGGATACCTGCACCTCAAGCAGGTCGACCCGGAGATCCTCGCCGACGTACGGGCCAACCAGGTGCCGTTCGGGCCGGCCGTCGCGCGGGGCGTGATGTGCGAGCCGCCCACCGGTGTGCCCGCGCTGGGGCCGGTGCTGGAGGCCGCGCAGAAGCTGGACGTCGACCTCTTCGCGATCGTCGAGCAGGACATGTATCCGTGTGCGCCGGACGCCCCCTTGCCCATCGCGCAGCGTACGCGGGCGTTTTTGAGGTCGTGCGGGGCGTAGACGCGCCCACCGGGGTGCCAGGTTCCGTGTTCGCGCGAGTGCAGGTCGTGTGTGGCTTGTCGCGCCCACGCGGCGGAGCCGCATACGGATACAGCCCCGCGCCCCTTAACGGCGTTGCCCCTGCCGTAGCACCATAAGCACCCATGGCTGGGAGTCCCGTACGCACCCGATCCGGTGAAGGGCCCGGCGGATCATGGGAGTTCGCTCTCGCCGGGCCCCATCCGCGGCTGCGGCCCGGAGTGATGAGCTATCGCGGGATCCGGCTCGCCATGACTCGGCCCCGGCGGCGGCTCGAGACGCCCATCGGGGCCTCGACCCTGCTGCTGGGGTTCGAGCAGCCCGTGCGGATCTCGCGGGCCGGGCGGACGCCGGACACGCTCGTGTCCGTGTACTGCGGGCCCACGACCACGCCCGCCGTAGGGGAGCACGGCGGGCGGTTCTCGGGCATCGAGGTGCTCCTGACGCCCTGGGCCGCGTTCACCCTCTTCGGCACGCCCCAGCACGAGCTCGTCAACCGCACCGTCGACCCCGACGAGCTGCCGCACTCCCTGGGGTCGCCCCTCGGTGAACTCGCCGCCGCGCTGGCCGCGTTACCCGGCTGGGCGGACCGGTTCGAGCTGCTCGACGAGGTTCCCGGTGGCGGGAGGCCGGTACGCCGAGTTCGGAGCGGGTGGCGCGGGCCTGGTCGCTGCTGGTGCGGACGGGCGGCGCGATACCGGTGCCCCGGCTGGCCGAGGAGGTCGGCTGGAGCGTACGGCACCTGGAGAACCGGTTCCGTGAGCAGATCGGGCTCGGCCCCAAGGCGGCGGCCCGCGTGCTGCGGCTGCAGTGGGCCCGTCGGCTGCTGGCGGAGGGGCGGAGCGCGGCGGAGACCGCCGCCCTCTGCGGTTTCTACGACCAGGCCCATCTCAGCGGTGAGTTCAAGGCGATGACGGGGTGCACGCCGAGGGAGTTCACGCAGGCCAGGCGGCTTCCGACGCAGGTGTCGCCGGCCGCGGACCGGCTGAGCGGGGAGGCGACGAGCCTGGTCCTGCCGGCCCGACCGGACGATTGGTCCGGACCGGGTGCGCATTTTTCCAAGACCCGCCGCATTGGCTGAATACAGGCTGGGGGTCTGCCAGTTGATCCGGCGATTTCCGGCCGTTCCGGGTGCTTCGAGTCTTCCGGTGCTTTGAGCACTCCGGGCTCTTCGGTCGTTCTGGTCGTTCCGGGGGGATGGCGGGGAGCGGGAACGGGTCGGGCCTGTCGCAGCGGGCCCGGCCCGCCTCCTGTCGGCGGCCTCGGGGCGGTTGTCAATGCGCCTCTCCCAGGAGCCCCGCACACTTCTCTGCTTCACCTGTGTCACAAACTCCCCCTTTCTGTCACGCATGTCGCGCGTACGCGGGTCTTGTGTCACACGAGGTCAACAGCCGCTTCCTCACGGTCACCGAGCGTCGTTCACCGGGCACAGGCTTGGTGATCGCCAGCGCAGTGCCGGGCTCCCCCGGGCGGCCTCCCGGCCGCCGACCCCCGCGCGCGCAGGGAGGTGCAACTCATGACCGACCGAAGGCTCTGGTCCTACAAGGAGATCGCGGCGCACATCAAGGTGCAGCCGGACACCGTACGGTCCTACCGCAAGCACGGACTGCTGCCCCAGCCCGACCATGTCGAGGGCGGCAAGCCCTTCTGGTACGCCGACACCGTGCGCGCCTGGGTCGCCTCCCGGCCGGGCAACCGGGGGCGCGCTCTGGACTGACCCGACGTCGGAGGAAAACCGGCTGTGCTCCGCGGACGCGTGGGGCACAGTGCTGCGGGTGAACTTCTCCGTCAAGCCCCAGCTCCGCGGCCCGAAGACCGTCCTGCGGCCCTTCACCGAGGCCGACGCCGACACCATGTGGGAGATCATCGGCGACCCCGAGGTCGTCCGCTTCACCTTCCCGCCGAACAGCGACCTCACCCCGGAGCGGGTGCGTTCCTGGTACGGCTCCCGTGCCGAGCAGCCCGACCGGCTGGACCTCGCCGTCACCGACCGCGACACCGGCGAACTCGTGGGCGAGGTGGTCCTGCACGAGTGGGATCCGGACGCCCGCAGTTGCACCTTCCGCACGCTGATCGGACCCCGGGGCCGGGGCCGCGGGCTCGGCACCGAGGCGACCCGGCTCATCGTCGGCCACGGCTTCGAGCGACTGGGCCTGCACCGCGTCCAGCTGGAGCTGTACGGCGACAACGAACGGGCCCGCCGCGTCTACGAGAAGGTCGGGTTCGTGGTCGAGGGGGTGCGGCGGGAGGCCGCGCTGCGCAACGGGGTGTGGGTGGACGAGGTGCTCATGGCGATACTGGACCGGGAGTGGGCCGCGCTCGGGCCCACGGATCGATGACCGTCACCCCCGCGCCCGGGGCGGTGCCCAGCGCGGACAGGGCGGCCGGGGTCTCGTCCAGGGTGATCGTCGACGTCACCAGCAGATCGGGACGCAACACCCCCGCACGGACCAGCTCCAGCATCTGCGGGTAGGTGTGCGCGGCCATGCCGTGACTGCCCAGGATCTCCAGCTCCAGGGCGATGGCGCGGGCCAGCGGGACGGGGGTCGTGCCGTCCGCCGAGGGGAGCAGGCCGACCTGGACGTGGCGGCCCCGGCGGCGCAGCCCGTTCACCGAGGCGGCGCAGGTGGCGGGGGAACCGAGCGCGTCGAGGGAGAGGTGGGCGCCGCCCCCGGTCAGCTCACGGACCGCCTCCGCCGTGTCCGGCACCCCCCGTGCGTCCACGCACTCCGCCGCGCCGAACTTCCGCGCCAGGTCCAGGGCCTTCGGGGAGACGTCCACCGCCACCACCCGTGCCCCGCTCGCCGCCGCGATCATCACCGCCGAGAGGCCCACCCCTCCGCAGCCGTGCACCGCCACCCACTCCCCCGCCGCGACGCGGCCCTGCTGCACCACGGCCCGGAACGCGGTGGCGAACCGGCAGCCGAGCGAGGCGGCGGTGGCGTACGACAGGTCGTCGGGGATCGCGACCAGGTTCACGTCGGCGTGCTCCAGGGCCACGTACTGGGCGAAGGAGCCCCAGTGCGTGAAGCCGGGCTGGGTCTGCCGCTCGCACACCTGTTGGTCGCCGGCCGCGCAGGACGGGCAGCTGCCGCAGCCGCACACGAAGGGGACGGTGACCCGGTCGCCCGCCCGCCACCCGGTGACCCGGGCACCGACCTCCTGCACCACACCGGCGAGTTCATGCCCGGGCACGTGCGGCAGGGTGATGTCCGGGTCGTGGCCCATCCAGCCGTGCCAGTCGCTGCGGCACAGGCCGGTGGCCTCGACACGCACGGTCACTCCGTGGGGGGCCGGCCGGGGGTCGGCCAGTTCACGTACCTCGGCCGGCTCCCCGTACCGCTCGAACACCACAGCCCGCATGTGTCTTCACCCTCGCCTTCGCCCGCGGAAACCCACGGTGACCCGCGGACCTCCGTCCACCGGACCTGCGTCCACCGGATCTCCGTCCACGCTGGATCTCCGTCCACCATGGACCTCCGCGAACGCTAGCCGTGCGCGTCGACCTTGTCCCGCCCGGGTTCGTCCGGCGTGGGTTCGTCCGGCGTGGGTTCGTCCGGCGCTGACGCGGACGCGGCGGCCGGTGTCTGCCGGGCCGGCTCCCCCTCGCTCAGGCCGAACCGCTGGTGGAACCTGCGCAGCGGTGCCGGTGCCCACCAGGTGGCCCTGCCGGTGAGGCGCATGATGGCCGGGACCAGGAGGCTGCGCACTACCATCGCGTCCATCAGGACCGCCAGGGCGATGCCCAGGCCGAGCATCTTGGTGTTGGTGACGCGTGAGGTGCCGATCGCGACCATCACCACCGCCAGGATGACCGCCGCCGCCGTGATCAGGCCGCCGGTGCGCCGCAGGCCCAGCGCGACCGCCCCTTCGTGGTCGCCGGTGCGGTCGTACTCCTCCTTGATGCGGGAGAGCAGAAAGACGCCGTAGTCCATCGAGAGGCCGAAGGCCACGCAGAACATCAGGACCGGGAGGGTGGTCTCTATGGATCCGGGGCTGGTGAAGCCGAGCAGGCCGGAGAGGTGGCCGTCCTGGAAGACCCAGACCACCGCGCCGAACATCGCCGTCAGGCTGAGCGCGTTCAGCAGCACCGCCTGGAGCGGGATCAGCACGCTGCCGGTCAGCAGGAAGACCAGGAGCAGGGTGACGATGGCGATGAAGGCGACCGCCCAGGGCAGTTGGGCGCCGATCGCGTGCTTGGAGTCGACCAGGACGGCCGCCGTGCCGGTCACGGAGGTCTCGAAGGGAGCGGATGTTGCGCGCAGCTCACCCACCAGGGCCTGGGCCGCGTCGTCGACGGCCTCGCCCTTGGGCAGCACCGTGAAGTACGCCGCGTCGCCGTTCACCAACGGGCCGTCCACCCGGGCCACTTCCGGCAGCGCGGCCACGCGCTCCTTGTAGGCCGCGTACTGGGCCCCGGTCGCCCTGCCCTCGGCGAGGACCTCGAGGCCGCCGCCGGGACTGCCCGGGAAGCCGTCCCTGATGTGCTGCTGCACGACGTGGGACTCGGCCGAGGAGGGCAGCTGGCGGTCGTCGGCCGTGCCGAACTTCACGCCGAGGAAGGGCAGTCCGAGGAGAACGAGGGCGGCCGTGGTGGCCAGGGCGAAGAAGGGGGCGCGGCGCATGACCAGGCTCGCCGTGCGGCCCCAGGCCCTGCCGCCCTCGTCGCCGGGCGCAGGCGCGGGCCGGCCCCGGCGGAACAGGCGGCGCAGGTCGAGGGAGTTGACCCGGTCGCCCAGCAGGATCAGCGCCGCCGGGAGCAGGATCAGGGCGGCCGCGGCGGCCAGCAGGACCACGGCCATGCCGGCGTAGGCGAAGGAGCGCAGGAAGTACTGGGGGAAGAGGAGCATCGCCGCCAGCGACACCGCGACCGTGAGCGCGGAGAACAGGACCGTGCGGCCGGCCGTGCGCAGGGTGGTGCCGATGGCCGTCGAGGGGTCGGCGCCGGCGGCGAGTTCCTCGCGGAAGCGGCGGACGATGAACAGGGCGTAGTCGATGGCGAGGCCGAGGCCCAGGGCCGTGGTGAGGTTCATCGCGAAGATGGAGACGTCGGTGAACCGCGTGAGGCCGCTGAGGACGGCGTTGGTGCCGAGGATCGCGACGATGCCGATGCCGAGCGGCAGCAGGGCGGCGATCGCGCTGCCGAAGACCATCACCAGCAGCACCAGGGTGATCGGCAGGGCGATCATCTCGGCGCGGGTCAGGTCCTCCTGGATGATGGTCTGCATCTCGTGCCGCACGGCGACGCCGCCGCCGATCCGCACCTCCACCGGCCCGTGCGTGCCGCGCAGGGCGGGGGCGATGCGGTCGAGGGTCTCCCCCATCGCCTTCTCGTCGCCCGTGATGCGGGCGGCTATCAGCGCTTCACGGCCGTCCTTCGCGCGCAGGGCGGGGGCCGCCCCCGCCTCGGCCTGCCAGTAGGAGCCGACGCCGACGACGCCCTTCTCGGCGGCCAGGCTCGCGGTGAGCCGGTTCGCCTCGGCGACGACCGCCGGGTCGTCCACGGAGGCCTCGCCCGCGTCGACCAGCAGCAGAAGGTTGGGCTGGGAGCCGGGGAACTCTCGCTCCAGGGCCTTGGTCGCGTACGTGGACTGCGCGCCCGGATCCTCCCAGCCGCCGCTGCCCAACCGCTCGGCGACCCCGCTGCCGGCCAGCACCGCGAGCACGGTGAGCACCAGGGCCGCGAGCAGCGACAGCCTGGGCCGGGCGGTCACGAAGCGGGTCCAGCCTCCGGGACGGGGTGGGCTGTTGACTTCGGTCATCGTGCGGTGTCCCCTTCACCCTGCAAGCAGTCGTGCAAGCCGTAAAATGGCAAACACGAGAGAGCGCTCGCGTTTCTGAATCCCAGAATGCGAGCGACCACTCGCGTTTGTCAATCGGGTCCGGGAAAGCTGGGGAAAACGCGTGGCCGAGAGCCAGGAGAAGGAACAGCCGCGCCGGCGCCAGGCGCGCGGCGAGCGGCGTATCGCACAGCTGCTCGAGGCCGCGGCCAGCGTCTTCTGCACGACCGGCTACACGGCCGCCAGCACCAACGCCATCGCCCGCGAGGCCGGCGTCTCACCCGGCACGCTCTACCAGTTCTTCCCGAACAAGGAAGCGATCGCGATCGAGCTGGGCGACCGCCTCATGCACGAGATGCGCGACACCTTCGGCGAGGCGCTCGCCCCGGTCGACCCCGCCACCCCGCTGGCGGAGGCCGTCGGTACCGCCGTGGACCGGTTCATCGCCTTCAACTGCGACCATCCGGTGTTCTTCGCCCTAATGCACGGACCCGACATCCCCGGCCACATCGCCGAGGAGCACGACGCGCTGCACGCCACCCTGCTCGCCCGCATCGAGGGCCTGCTCTCCTCCCTGCTGCCGGACTCACCGCCCGCCGACCTCACCCGCACCGCACACATGTGCCTGGGGCTGTACAAGGCGGGCCTGGAGCTGGTCCTGGGCCACGAGGGCGCCGAGCGCGACGCGTACGTGCGGGAGCTGAAGCACGTACTGATCCGCTATCTGGAGCCACTGGTGGGCGATCGGCTGGGCCGCGTCGAGGGCGGCGGCGCCGAGGTCACTACGGCCCGGTAGTCCGGGTACCCGCCTCCTCTGCCGGAAGCATCCGCACACCCTCCGCGCGGCGGGTCCCGTTTCTTTGATTCATACCCCCTAGGGGTATAGTCTCAGTTGACGGGAGACCTCTCGCGGCCCCGCCCGCCCCACCTGCCTCCACGAGGAGAACGACATGACCGCTCAAACCGACACCACGGACTCCGTCACCACCGTCTACAAGGTGAGCGGCATGAGCTGCGGCCACTGCGAGGGCGCCGTCTCCGGCGAGCTCTCCGAGCTGGCCGGTGTCACCTCGGTGAAGGCCGTCGCCTCGACCGGTGAGGTCACGGTCGTCTCCGCCGCCGCGCTCGACGAGGAGGCCGTACGGGCCGCCGTCGACGAGGCGGGCTTCGAACTGGTCGGCCAGGCCTGAGGCACCCGCTGAGGCACCCGCGCCTCCGCACCTCCCCTCGACACCCCTCACTCCACCACCGGGCCGTGCCGACCAGCTGATACTGGTTCCGTACGGCCCGGTCCGCTTCCTGGAGCACGGACATGACCAGCACCACCACGGAAACGCCGATAGCCGAACCACCCGCGCCTACCGCCGAGGTCGAACTGCTCATCGGCGGGATGACCTGCGCCTCCTGCGCGGCCCGCGTCGAGAAGAAACTCAACCGCATGGACGGCGTCGTCGCGACGGTCAACTACGCGACGGAGAAGGCCAAGGTCAGCTATCCGGCCGGGACCCAGGTCGCCGATCTGATCGCGACCGTGGTGAAGACCGGGTACACGGCCGAGGAACCCGTGCCCGCGCCGGAGCCGGCCCAGGAGGACACCCCCCAGGACCCCGAGCTCGCGGACCTGCGGCACCGGCTCCTCGTCTCCGTACTGCTCGCCGCGCCCGTCGTCCTGCTCGCGATGGTCCCGTCGCTCCAGTTCGACAACTGGCAGTGGCTCTCGCTGACGCTCGCCGCGCCCGTGGTCGTCTGGGGCGGCGGCCCGCTGCACCAGGCCGCCTGGACGAACCTGCGGCACGGCGCGGCCACCATGGACACGCTGGTCTCGGTCGGCACGCTGGCCGCGCTCGGCTGGTCGCTGTGGGCGCTGTTCTTCGGCGACGCGGGCATGCCCGGCATGCGGCACCCCTTCGAACTCACCGTCTCCCGTGCGGACGGCGCCTCGACGATCTATCTGGAGGTCGCCGCCGGCGTCACCGCCTTCATCCTGCTCGGCCGCTACCTGGAGGCCCGCTCCAAGCGGCGCGCGGGGGCGGCGCTGCGGGCGCTCATGGAGCTGGGCGCGAAGGACGTGGCCGTGCTGCGGGACGGGCGGGAAGTGCGGATCCCGGTCGACCTGCTGGCCGTCGGGGACCGGTTCGTCGTACGGCCCGGGGAGAAGGTCGCCACCGACGGGACGGTCGTGGAGGGCACGTCCGCCGTGGACGCCTCGATGCTGACCGGTGAGTCGGTCCCGGTGGACGTCGGGCCCGGCGACGCCGTCACCGGCGCGACCGTGAACGCCGGCGGCCGGCTGGTCGTCGAGGCCGGCCGGATCGGCGCGGACACCCGGCTCGCGCGCATGGCGCAGCTGGTCGAAGCCGCACAGACCGGCAAGGCCGAGGTGCAGCGGCTGGCCGACCGGATCTCCGGGATCTTCGTACCGGTGGTGCTGCTGATCGCGCTCGCCACCTTCGGCGGCTGGCTCGGCGCGACGGGTGACACGGTCGCTGCGTTCACGGCGGCCGTCGCGGTCCTGATCATCGCCTGCCCGTGCGCGCTCGGGCTCGCCACGCCGACCGCGCTCATGGTCGGCACCGGGCGCGGCGCCCAGCTCGGCATCCTCATCAAGGGCCCGGAGGTCCTGGAGTCCACGCGCCGCGTCGACACCGTCGTACTGGACAAGACCGGGACCGTCACCACCGGCCGGATGACCCTTCAGGACGTGTACGTCGTCGACGGCACCGAGGAGCGGCAGCTGCTGCGGCTCGCGGGCGCCCTGGAGCACGCCTCCGAGCACCCGGTCGCCCGGGCGGTGGCGGCGGGCGCCGAGGAGAGGGCGGGGGAGCTGCCGGCGGCCGAGCGGTTCGAGAACGTGCCCGGTCGTGGCGTGCGCGGGCGGGTGGAGGGCCACGAGGTGGCCGTGGGGCGCCTCTTCGAGACGGTCCCGGACGACGTGGCCCGGGCGAAGGAGGAGGCCGAGCGGGGTGGCCGCACGGCCGTCGTCGTGGGGTGGGACGGCGTGGCGCGCGGGGTGCTCGCGGTCGCGGACGCGGTCAAGGAGACCAGCGCCGAGGCGGTACGGGAGCTGCGGGCGCTGGGGCTCACCCCGGTGCTGCTGACCGGGGACAACCGGGCGGTCGCGGAGGCGGTCGCGGAAGCGGTCGGGATCGACCGGGTGATCGCCGAGGTGCTGCCCGAGGACAAGGTCGACGTCGTACGGCGGCTGCAGGACGAGGGGCGGGTCGTCGCCATGGTCGGGGACGGTGTCAACGACGCGGCCGCGCTCGCCACCGCCGATCTGGGGCTGGCCATGGGGACGGGCACGGACGCGGCGATCGAGGCGAGCGACCTGACGCTGGTGCGGGGGGATCTGCGGGTGGCCGCGGACGCCATCCGGCTGTCCCGGCGGACCCTGGCGACGATCAAGGGCAACCTGGTGTGGGCCTTCGGCTACAACGTGGCCGCGCTGCCGCTGGCCGCCGCCGGGCTGCTGAACCCGATGATCGCGGGGGCGGCGATGGCGTTCTCGTCGGTGTTCGTCGTGACGAACAGCCTGCGGCTGCGCGCCTTCAAGTAATACCGCCGAGTAGGTCGTTGCCGATCAGGGAGACCCCTGGAGTCCTGCGCGAGCCTCACATAAGCTCTTCACAAGGCTCGCGCATCATCCTTACGCTTGGGCCCCGATCGCCGTATCCGGTCTCTTGCGCATCTAACGGACATATGCAAGAGACACAGATCACAGTGATGTGAACGTAACCATCGAAGGGGTTCGAAGGTCTAAGTTGACGATGTCAGGAAGCGTCTTGGGGGGCGTGACCTGACGTCTGAGGATGTCTTGGGGGACTTCCTCAGAGATGCGTTGCCGGGGCACGTACACCGGGAAGCTTTGAGCGGCCCTCCCAGCGTGCGCTGTCCCGGCAGATCGCACACGGCGGTGGTGGGACGAGTTCTGCTCGTTCTGCTCAACCGCAGGCACGACAACCGAAGATGGTTACAAACAGCGAATTCAGGCGCTGTTCTCACAACGCCCGGCCGGATCCCGTGGGGGGAATCCGCACCGGGACATGGGAAGGCGCCCTGGTCGTCGGCCCGTGGGGGGACTGGCGCCGGGGCGCCTTCCGTATGCCCTGTGCACATGGCCGCCGGACACCCGATGCCCGGCCCCGCCTCCACCGGAACTCACGGCTGCCGGGCCCCGCGGCCACCGGAACTCACGGCTGCCGGGTCACACCGCCGCCCGGCGCCGCACACACCACTGCCCGGGACATCGGTCCCGGGCAGTCAGGAAATTCACCAGTGACGGGGCGCCCGGTTCGGCGGCGCCCCCACCGGCAGGTGTCAGCGCTCCTCGACGGGGACGAAGTCGCGCTCGACGACACCCGTGGCCGTTCCACCCGGGGGACAACCCCCGGACCCCCGGCCGCGACTGCGAACCCACCTCGCCCCCGTGACCAGGCGACCCGCCCGACACCCCGGCGAAGCCAGGAGAACCCGACCCAGTGACGGGGCACCCCCGAACGACGGCGCCCCCACCGGCAGGTGTCAGCGCTCCTCGACGGGGACGAAGTCGCGCTCGACGACACCCGTGTAGATCTGGCGCGGACGGCCGATGCGGGAGCCGGGCTCCTTGATCATCTCGTGCCACTGGGCGATCCAGCCCGGGAGGCGGCCCAGGGCGAACAGGACCGTGAACATCTCGGTCGGGAAGCCCATGGCCCGGTAGATCAGGCCGGTGTAGAAGTCGACGTTCGGGTAGAGGTTGCGCGAGACGAAGTAGTCGTCGGAGAGCGCGTGCTCCTCCAGCTTCAGCGCGATGTCCAGCAGCTCGTCGGACTTGCCGAGGGCCGAGAGGACGTCGTGCGCCGCCGCCTTGATGATCTTCGCGCGCGGGTCGAAGGACTTGTACACCCGGTGGCCGAAGCCCATCAGGCGGACGCCGTCCTCCTTGTTCTTCACCTTGCGGATGAAGGAGTCGACGTCGCCGCCGTTGGCCTGGATGCCCTCGAGCATCTCCAGCACGGACTGGTTGGCGCCGCCGTGCAGCGGGCCCCACAGCGCGGAGATGCCGGCCGAGATCGAGGCGAACATGTTCGCCTGCGAGGAGCCGACCAGGCGGACCGTGGACGTCGAACAGTTCTGCTCGTGGTCCGCGTGCAGGATCAGCAGCTTGTCGAGCGCGGAGACGACGACCGGGTCGAGCTCGTACTCCTGCGCCGGCACCGAGAACGTCATGCGCAGGAAGTTCTCGACGTAGCCGAGGTCGTTGCGCGGGTAGACGAACGGGTGACCGATCGACTTCTTGTAGGCGTACGCCGCGATCGTCGGAAGCTTGGCGAGCAGCCGGATCGTGGAGAGGTTGCGCTGCTTCTCGTCGAACGGGTTGTGGCTGTCCTGGTAGAACGTGGACAGCGCGGAGACCACCGACGACAGCATGGCCATCGGGTGGGCGTCGCGCGGGAAGCCGCGGTAGAAGTTCTTGACGTCCTCGTGCAGCAGCGTGTGCTGGGTGATGTCGCTCTTGAAGACGGAGAGCTCGTCGACGGTCGGCAGCTCGCCGTTGATCAACAGGTAGGCGACCTCGAGGAAGGTCGACCGCTCGGCCAGCTGCTCGATCGGGTAGCCGCGGTACCGGAGGATGCCCTGCTCGCCGTCAAGGTAGGTGATGGCGGATTTATAGGCGGCGGTGTTGCCGTAGCCGCTGTCCAGGGTCACCAGACCGGTCTGGGCGCGAAGCTTCCCGATGTCGAAGCCCTTGTCGCCGACGGTGCTGTCGATCACCGGGTAGGTGTACTCGCCATCGCCGAACCGCAGTACTACAGCGTTGTTGGTGTGCTCGCTCACGTCATCCCTCACCGACGTTGTGCCTCTTCTTCGAGGTTGCCCTGACTGTCTCTAACCATCCCCCATTTGGCGCACGAGAGTGCACTCGGGGTCGACCATTGGGCTTATCGGCGGCACTCAGTGCCGCCAACCAGCTCATCCTGCCGCCTTCGTCACGCTTGGGGAAGTGCTCTGTGACCTTCACGACTCATTTGATCGATCATTTTTTGTGATGTTCCGACGATCCCGCACGAACCGGCCGTCAGCGACCCGCCAGCCGGTGGTCAAGGGCCGTGCAGCGACGGCCCGCCGACACCGTGCGCACCGCCTGACCGATCGCCTTGCGGGAGCCGACGAGGACGACCAGCCTCTTGGCGCGCGTCACGGCCGTATACAAGAGGTTCCGCTGAAGCATCATCCATGCTCCCGTGGTGACGGGGATCACCACAGCGGGATATTCACTTCCCTGTGAACGGTGAATGGTGACCGCGTACGCGTGGGCCAGCTCGTCCAGTTCGTCGAACTCGTACGGCACCTCCTCGTCCTCGTCGGTCAGCACCGTGAGCCGCTGGTCGACCGGATCGAGCGAGGTCACCACACCCACGGTGCCGTTGAAGACACCGTTCTTCCCCTTGTCGTAATTGTTGCGGATCTGGGTGACCTTGTCGCCGACGCGGAAGACCCGGCCGCCGAACCGCTTCTCGGGCACGTCGGGGCGGCCGGGGGTGACGGCCTGCTGGAGCAGGCCGTTGAGGGCGCCCGCGCCGGCCGGGCCGCGGTGCATGGGCGCGAGCACCTGCACGTCCCGGCGCGGGTCCAGGCCGAACTTCGCCGGAATGCGCCGGGCGGCCACGTCCACCGTGAGACGGCCGGCCTCCTCCGTGTCGTCCTCGACGAAGAGGAAGAAGTCCTTCATGCCGTCGGTGACCGGATGCTGTCCGGCGTTGATCCGGTGCGCGTTGGTCACCACGCCGGACTGCTGGGCCTGGCGGAACACGCGCGTGAGGCGCACGGCGGGCACCGGGCTGTCGTCGGCCAGCAGATCGCGCAGCACCTCGCCCGCGCCGACACTGGGCAACTGGTCGACATCCCCCACGAAGAGCAGGTGGGCGCCCGGGGGTACGGCCTTGACCAGCTTGTTGGCGAGGAGCAGATCCAGCATCGACGCCTCGTCGACCACCACCAGGTCGGCGTCCAGCGGGCGGTCCCGGTCGTAGGCCGCGTCGCCGCCGGGCTTGAGCTCCAGCAGACGGTGGACGGTGGAGGCCTCGGCGCCGGTCAGCTCGGCCAGGCGCTTGGCGGCGCGGCCGGTGGGGGCGGCCAGCACGACCTTGGCCTTCCTGGCGCGGGCCAGCTCCACGATCGAGCGGACGGTGAAGGACTTGCCGCAGCCGGGGCCGCCGGTGAGCACGGCGACCTTCTCGGTCAGCGCGAGCCGGACGGCCGCCTCCTGTTCGGGCGCGAGTGCGGCCTCGGTGCGGGACTTCAGCCAGGCCAGCGCCTTGTCCCAGGCCACGTCACGGAAGGCCGGCATCCGGTCCTCGCCGGTGCGCAGCAGGCGCAACAGCTGGGCGGAGAGGGAGAGTTCGGCGCGGTGGAAGGGGACCAGATAGACGGCGGTGACCGGCTCTCCCCCGTCGGCCGCCGGCACCTTCTCGCGTACGACTCCGGGGTCCTCGCCCTCCTCCGGCGGCGCCGCGAGTTCGGCGAGGCACTCGATGACCAGGCCGGTGTCGACCTGGAGCAGCTTCACCGCGTCGGCGATCAGCCGCTCCTCGGGGAGGTAGCAGTGGCCCTGGTCGGTGGCCTGGGACAGCGCGTACTGGAGGCCCGCCTTGACGCGCTCCGGGCTGTCGTGCGGGATGCCGACGGACTGGGCGATCTTGTCGGCGGTGAGGAAGCCGATGCCCCAGACGTCCGCGGCGAGCCGGTAGGGCTGGTTCTTCACGACCGAGATGGAGGCGTCGCCGTACTTCTTGTAGATGCGGACCGCGATGGAGGTGGACACCTCGACGGTCTGGAGGAAGAGCATGACCTCCTTGATCGCCTTCTGTTCCTCCCACGCGTCGGCGATCTTCTTGGTGCGTTTCGGGCCGAGGCCGGGGACCTCGATGAGCCGCTTCGGCTCCTCCTCGATGATCCGCAGGGTGTCCATGCCGAAGTGCTGGGTGATGCGGTCGGCGAAGACCGGGCCGATGCCCTTGACCAGCCCCGAGCCGAGGTAGCGGCGGATGCCCTGGACCGTGGCGGGCAGGACGGTCGTGTAGTTCTCGACGGTGAACTGCTTGCCGTACTGCGGGTGGGAGCCCCAGCGGCCCTCCATGCGCAGGGACTCGCCGACCTGGGCGCCGAGCAGCGCGCCGACGACCGTGAGGAGGTCGCCGCCGCCTCTGCCGGTGTCGACACGGGCGACCGTGTAGCCGTTCTCCTCGTTCGCGTACGTGATGCGCTCGAGCACGCCTTCCAGCGTGGCCGTACGCCGCTCTCCCGCCTGGGCGGCCCCCGCCTGATCGGTCATGATCCGACGTTACCGCCCGCCACCGACAGTCCTCCGGGGGCGACCGTCGGTCGTCCGCCGGGCTCCGTTCATCACGATCAGGTTTCGGGATGCCCTCGAGGGCTTGATTAACCCCCGTGTAATCGATTCCAATCCTCCATACACGTCGATGTAATCGATTCCATCACCTCGACGTTCATGAACCGAGTCCACAAGGAGGTGGGGCGGCGATGGCGAGCATCAAGGACGTCGCGGCCGAGGCGGGGGTCTCCGTCGCCACGGTGTCGCGCGTCCTGAACGACCATCCGTCGGTCAGCGAGGACGCACGCACGCGTGTACTGGCCGCCGTCGAAGCGCTGGGCTACCGCCCGAACGCCGTCGCCCGGTCGCTGCGCACCGACCAGACCCGCACCCTCGGCCTGGTCATCAGCGACGTGCTCAACCCGTACTTCACCGAGCTGGCCCGCTCCGTCGAGGAGGAGGCCCGCGCGCTCGGCTACAGCGTCATCATCGGCAACGCCGACGAGCGGCCCGACCTCCAGGACCACCACGTACGGACCCTGCTGGACCGCCGGATCGACGGCCTCCTCGTCTCCCCGACCGACGGCGGCTCGCCGCTGATCCTCGACGCCGCGCGCGGGGGAACGCCGATGGTGTTCGTCGACCGGTGGATCCCGGGCGTCGACGTGCCGGTGGTGCGGTCGGACGGCCGCGCGGCCGTGCGCGACCTCGTCGCGCATCTGCACGGGCTGGGGCACCGCAGGCTCGCCATCATCGCGGGCCCCGCCGCCACCACCACCGGCAGCGAGCGCGTCGAGGCCTTCCGGACCGCCCTGGCCGAGTACGGGCTCGCCCTCCCGGACGCCTACATCGGCCAGGGCGACTTCCAGGCCGAGAGCGGCCGGCGGGTCACCGAGGGCTTCCTCGACCTGCCCGAACCGCCCGAGGTCGTGTTCGCCGCCGACAACCTGATGGCACTGGGCGCGCTGGACGCCGTACGCGCGCGTGGGCTGCGGGTTCCGCAGGACATCGCGCTGGCCGCGTTCGACGACATCCGCTGGTTCGTGCACACCGACCCGCCGATCACCGCGATCGCCCAGCCGACGGGTGAGCTGGGCCGGGCCGCCGTGCGCGCGCTCGTCGACCGCATCGAGGGCCGGCCCCCGCAGTCCGTCACCCTCCCGGCCCGGCTCGTCGTCCGCCGTTCGTGCGGCGAGCCGGCCCCCCAAGAGCCGCCCGCTCCCAAGGAGTTCCCCGCCTCTCCGGAGCCGTCCCCCGTAACGAACAGGAGCCAGACGTGAGCAACGCGGACGAGTTGCTGCGCATCGAAGGCATACGCAAGACCTTCCCCGGTGTGGTCGCGCTCGACAGCGTCGACTTCGACCTGCGCCGGGGCGAGGTGCATGTGCTGCTCGGTGAGAACGGCGCGGGCAAGAGCACCCTCATCAAGATGCTCTCCGGCGCCTACCGGCCCGACGCCGGGCGGATCCTGGCCGGCGGCGAGGAGGTGCGCATCCATGGCGCGCAGGACTCCGAGCGCCTCGGGATCGCCACCATCTACCAGGAGTTCAACCTCGTACCCGATCTCACCGTCGCCGAGAACATCTTCCTGGGACGGCAGCCGCGCCGCTTCGGGATGATCGACCGGAAGCGGATGGAGACCGAGGCGGCCGCCCTGCTGGAGCGGGTGGGAGTGAACGTCTCGCCCCGCACGCGCGTGCGTGAACTCGGCATCGCCCGCCTTCAGATGGTCGAGATCGCCAAGGCGCTCAGCCTGGACGCGCGCGTGCTGATCATGGACGAGCCGACCGCCGTGCTGACCTCCGAGGAGGTCGAGAAGCTCTTCGCCATCGTGCGCAGGCTGCGCGAGGACGGCGTCGGCATCGTGTTCATCACGCACCACCTGGAGGAGATCGCCGCCCTCGGCGACCGGGTCACGGTCATCCGGGACGGCAGGAGCGTCGGGCAGGTCCCGGCCACCACGCCCGAGGACGAGCTGGTGCGGCTGATGGTGGGCCGCTCCATCGAGCAGCAGTACCCCAGGGAGCGTGCCGAGACGGGCGCCGCGCTGCTGTCCGTCGAAGGACTCACGCGGGACGGCGTCTTCCACGACGTCAGCTTCGAGGTGCACGCCGGTGAGGTCGTCGGTGTCGCCGGGCTCGTCGGCGCCGGTCGTACCGAGGTCGTACGGGCCGTCTTCGGGGCGGACCCGTACGACCGCGGAGCCGTCCGGGTCGGCGGCGCGCATCTCCCCGGGTACGACGTGACCGCCGCGATGGCGGCCGGGATCGGGCTCGTGCCCGAGGACCGCAAGGGCCAGGGGCTGGTGCTCGACCAGTCGGTCGAGGAGAACCTCGGGCTCGTCACCATGCGGGCCGCGACCCGTGGCGGGCTGGTGGACCTGAAGAGCCAGCACGAGGCGGCGGCGCGGATCGCGGAGCAGCTGGGCGTGCGGATGGCGGGCCTCGGCCAGCAGGTGCGCACGCTCTCCGGCGGCAACCAGCAAAAGGTCGTCATCGGCAAATGGCTGCTGGCCGACACCAAGGTGCTGATCCTCGACGAGCCGACGCGCGGGATCGACGTCGGCGCCAAGGTCGAGATCTACCAGCTCATCAACGAGCTGACGGCCGCCGGTGCCGCCGTCCTGATGATCTCCAGCGATCTGCCCGAGGTGCTCGGCATGAGCGACCGGGTGCTGGTGATGGCCCAGGGCCGGATCGCCGGCGAACTGTCGGCGGACGAGGCGACCCAGGACTCGGTCATGGCGCTCGCCGTCAGCACCACCACCACGCACGACGCAAACGACGCAAACGAAGAAATGGAGGCCGGCCGTGGCCGCTGAGACGCTCAAGAGCGGGGCGGGCGCCGGGGGCGCCTCGGCGGTCCGCCGTCTGCTCCTCGACAACGGCGCGCTGACCGCGCTGATCGTCCTCGTCATCGCCATGTCGGCGCTGTCGGGTGACTTCCTGACCACGGACAACCTGCTCAACGTGGGTGTCCAGGCGGCCGTGACCGCCATTCTCGCCTTCGGCGTGACCTTCGTGATCGTCTCGGCGGGCATCGACCTGTCGGTCGGCTCGGTGGCGGCCCTGTCGGCCACCGTGCTGGCCTGGAGCGCCACGCAGCACGGTGTGCCGGTGGTGCTCGCGGTGGTCCTGGCCGTCGCGACCGGTATCGCGGCCGGCCTGGTGAACGGTTTCCTCATCGCCTACGGCAAGCTGCCGCCGTTCATCGCGACGCTCGCGATGCTCTCGGTGGCGCGCGGTCTGTCGCTGGTGATCTCCGAGGGCTCGCCGATCGCCTTCCCCGACTCGGTCTCGCACCTCGGTGACACGCTCGGCGGTTGGCTGCCGGTGCCGGTGCTCGTGATGATCGTGATGGGGCTGATCGCCGCGTTCGTGCTCGGCCGGACCTACATCGGCCGTTCGATGTACGCCATCGGCGGCAACGAGGAGGCGGCGCGCCTCTCCGGCCTGCGGGTGAAGAAGCAGAAGCTCGCGATCTACGCGCTGTCCGGTGTGTTCGCGGCCGCGGCGGGCGTCGTGCTCGCCTCCCGGCTGTCCTCGGCGCAGCCGCAGGCCGCCGACGGCTACGAGCTGGACGCGATCGCCGCGGTCGTCATCGGCGGCGCCTCCCTCGCCGGCGGTACCGGCAAGGCCTCGGGCACCCTGATCGGCGCGCTGATCCTGGCGGTGCTGAGGAACGGTCTGAACCTGCTGTCCGTGTCCGCCTTCTGGCAGCAGGTCGTCATCGGTGTCGTCATCGCGCTGGCGGTGCTTCTCGACACGGTGCGCCGCAAGGCGGGGGCGACCCCGATGGCGGCCGGGACGGGCAGCGGCGGCGGCAAGGGCCGGCAGGCGGCGACGTACGGTCTCGCGGCCGTGGTCACCGTGGCGATCGTCGGCGCGACCTCCTTCCTGCACGGCGGGAACGGGGCGAGCACGAACCCGAAGGTCGGCCTGGCGCTGTCCACGCTCAACAACCCCTTCTTCGTGCAGATCCAGTCGGGCGCGAAGGCCGAGGCGAAGAAGCTGGGCGTGGACCTGACGGTCACCGACGCGCAGAACGACGCCTCGCAGCAGGCCAACCAGCTCCAGAACTTCACCAGTTCCGGTCTCGACTCGATCATCGTCAACCCGGTGGACTCGGACGCGGCGAGCAACTCGGTGAAGGCCGCCGACAAGGCGAAGATCCCGGTGATCGCGGTCGACCGGGGCGTCAACAAGGCCACGGTGGACGCGCTCGTCGCCTCCGACAACGTGGCCGGCGGTGAGCTGGCCGCCAAGACGGTCGCCGAGAAGCTGGGCGGCACCGGCAAGATCGTGATCCTCCAGGGCCAGGCGGGCACCTCCGCGGCGCGGGAGCGGGCGGAAGGTTTCGCCAAGGGGCTGAAGGCCTACCCCGGCATCCAGGTGCTGGCCCAGCAGCCGGCCGACTTCGACCGCACCAAGGGCCTCGACGTGATGTCGAACCTGCTCCAGGCGCACCCGGACGTCCAGGGCGTCATCGCCGCCAACGACGAGATGGCGCTCGGCGCGATCAAGGCGCTCGGCTCCAAGGCCGGCAAGTCGGTCCAGGTGGTCGGCTTCGACGGCACCCCGGACGGGCTGACCGCCGTCGAGAACGGCACGCTGTACGCGTCCGTGGCGCAGCAGCCGTCCCAGCTGGGCAAGATCGCGGTGGACAACGCGTTGAAGGCGCTGCAGGGCAAGAAGGTCGAGAAGACGGTGAAGGTGCCGGTGAAGGTGGTCACGAAGGAGAACGTGGCCGGCTTCAGCGGCTGACATTCGGCGAACGGGCGGACGGGCACCGGGGGGAACACCTCCGGTGACCGTCCGCCCCGAGTCACGTATCAGGGGAGTCACTTCATGTACGACCACGACCTTCTGGTCGTAGGGTCGGCCAACGCCGACCTGGTGATCGACGTCGAGCGCAGGCCCGCCGCCGGTGAGACGGTGCTCGGTTCGGACCTGGCGGTCCACCCCGGCGGCAAGGGCGCGAACCAGGCCGTCGCGGCCGCCCGGCTCGGGGCCCGTACGGCCCTGCTGGCCCGGGTCGGCGACGACGCGTACGGGCGGCTGCTGCTCGACTCGCAGCGGGCGGCCGGGGTCGACACGGCCGGCGTCCTGGTGGGCGGGGCGCCCACGGGCGTCGCGCTGATCACCGTGGACCCGTCGGGCGACAACAGCATCGTGGTGTCACCGGGGGCGAACGGGCGGCTGACCCCGGCGGACGTCCTCGCGGCCGACGGCCTGCTGCACGCCTCCCGGGTGGTGTCGGCGCAGCTGGAGATCCCGCTGGAGACGGTCGTGGAGGTGGTGCGGAACCTGGCGCCGGGCAGCCGCTTCGTGCTGAACCCGTCACCGCCGCGCCCGTTGCCCGCCGAGGTGCTGGCGGCCTGCGACCCGCTGATCGTCAACGAGCACGAGGCGAAGGTGATCCTCGGCGACGCGGGCGGGAGCGAGGAGCCCGAGGACTGGGCGCGGCTGCTGCTCGCGAAGGGGCCGAAGTCGGTGGTCGTGACGCTGGGCGGGGAGGGTGCGCTGGTGGCGTCGGCGGACGGCGTCTCCCGGGTGCCGTCGGTGAAGGTGGCGGCGGTGGACACGACGGGCGCGGGCGACTCCTTCACGGCGGCGCTGGCCTGGCGGCTGGGGACGGGTCACGGCCTGGCCGAGGCGGCGGCCTACGCGGCGCGGGTCGGGGCGGTCGCCGTGACCCGGCGGGGCGCGCAGGAGTCGTTCCCTACAGCTCAGGAAGTCGAGGCCCTGTGAAGAAGGCCGGGATCCTCAACCGTCATCTGGCCGGGGCACTGGCCGAGTTGGGGCACGGGGACGGGGTGCTGGTGTGTGACGCCGGTATGCCGATACCGGACGGGCCCCGGGTGGTCGACCTCGCGTTCCTGGCGGGGGTGCCGTCGTTCGCCGAGGTGGTCGACGGGCTGCTCGCCGAGCTGGTCGTGGAGGGCGCCACGGCGGCGAGCGAGGTCCGCGAGGCGAATCCGGCGGCGGCCGGGCTGCTGGACGGGCACTTCCCCGGGCTGGCCCTGGTCCCGCACGAGGAGCTGAAGAGGCTGTCGGCGGGGGCGCGGCTGGTGGTGCGCACCGGCGAGGCGCGGCCGTACGCGAACGTCCTGCTCCGGTGTGGGGTGTTCTTCTGAGGTCCACCGACCGCGGCTGAAAAGTCTCGAGGGGGCCCGGTCCGTCGACCGGGCCCCCTCGGCTTTTCCCCTCCGTACCAGAACCCTCGCGATCCCCCCGGATCCCCCTCCAGAAGCCCTGATGCCACGTACGACACGCGGAGGTGCGGAAGGGTTGCACGGCTTCCGGAAATTTCTGACGGGCCGTTCGGCGCGCACGGCAGGCCGGATGCCGGTGCGGACGGCGGTGCGATGGAAACAAGCCATTGGCACATGCCGGGCGCATCAAACACCTCCCGGCCGCATTGCATCAGTTGTGGTGAACCGCGCAGGTCAAACGGGTGATGCGGGCAAATCGCCCCCCATGATGTGGTCGTTCCCACCGCCTCCCACAAGGAGCACGCCCATGTCGGAAACAGCCGAGCCCAACGTCGGCACCTTCACCCTCGGTGCCGCCGTCACCGTCGAACCCCCCACCCCGGTCGAGGTCCCGGACCACGAGGAATGGCCCCTGCCGAACGGCTTCGCCTGGATCTTCCGGGGCGAGGGCAACACCACCCCCGGCAGCCTCGTCCACCCCGTGATCATGGCCGACGGCTTCAACCTCGGCCGCAGCGAGCTCGACAAGCTCTACCAGGGGCTGGAGACCGGCTTCCCGTTCATCAGCGAGCTGCGCGGACGCGGCAGGGACGTGATCCTGCTCGGGTTCGAGGAGCGCAGCGCGTCGATCCTGGACAACGCGGAAGCCGCCGTGGCCGCCGTCATGCGGGCCAACGCCGAGAAGCGGGGCGACGCCCCCTTGGTCGTCGGCGGGTTCAGCATGGGCGGCATCGTCACCCGATACGCGCTGGCCAAGCTGGAGCGGCAGCGGATGCACCACCAGACCGCGCTGTACTTCTCGTACGACAGCCCGCACCGGGGCGCCTCCATCCCCGTCGGCGTGCAGGCGTTCTCGTACTTCATTCCGTTCGCGAACGACTTCGCGAAGCAGATGGACAGCCCGGCGGCCCGTCAGATGCTGTGGCGGCACTACGACAAGGACACCGGGAAGATCGGGGTCGCCCCGGAGCGCGTCGAGTTCCTGGAGGCGCTGAACCGCGTCGGCTACTGGCCGCAGATCCCGATGAAGGTCGGCATCGCCAACGGCCGCGGCGACGGGATCGGCCTGCCGGACGTCACGCCGGGTGACGTCGCGCTGAGCATCGACCGGATCTACCCCGGCACCACCTTCTACACCCAGGCCCAGGGCGACGACGTGACGGTCGCCTACCTGAACCGGCGGTTCCCCCCGGCCGAGGAGACCATCACCACCGACGGCTTCCCGGAGCTGGACGGCGCGCCGGGCGGCACCCTGCACACGTACAAGATCCTCGCCGACGCGATGAAGAAGCTCGGCGGCACGGTCGAGCTGCGGCACGAGGACGTGTGCTTCGTGCCGTCGGTGAGCGCGGTCGCCGTCCGCGACATCGAGGCACAGGCCGACCTGTACGCGAAGATCAACGACATGTCCCCGGACGAGAGCGAGTTGGACGACTTCGTCTGCTCGCCGACGACCACGCCGCACACCGGGATCACCGCCGAGCTGTGCACCTGGCTGCTGGAGCGCCTGCCCGACTGACCCGCAGCGTCCCGCCCAGCAGCACCGGGGCCGCCCATCCGCTCACACCTGGCGGAGGGCGGCCCCTTCGTCGCTCCCCGATCCGGCGGTACTAGGCAGGCGCCTCGGGTGTCTCGGGGGCCGGTGGCAGGGGGTCGGAGACGAACGAACCCCGGGCCCGTACGGTCACCACCAACCCCCGGTCCCGAAGGATGTCCAGAGCGCGGCGGACCGTGCCCGGACCGACTTTGTGCTCGTGCGTCATGGTCAGTTCACCCGGCAGTCTCGTGCCCGGCGGGTACGCACCGGAGCGGATCTTCCGTTCGATGATCGCGGCGAGCTGTTCATAGACGTACTGCGGCGAATCGGGGCTGATCTTGTCCACCCGTTGACCGTATGCCGCTACCTTCCACCGCGCATTACTTAGTACTACTACCAACCACTACCTACCACTACCGTTTGCCCGGTACAGTCCGGAGAAACGAAAGCGCCCCGGCGGGAAGGTGCAAGCTTCCGTACCGGGGCTGAGCCGACTGAACTGGAGTCGACCTGTGCGCAGCCTACTGGCCGCGATCCTGAGCCTTTTTCTGCCGCCTCGCGGAGCGCACCGCTCCCCCGGCGTACCGGCGTTCCCGACCGCCTCCCCGTGCGTTCCCCCGCGCCGGACGCGACCGTGCCCCGCGGACGTGGTCCTCGCCGACGGTCTGCCGCTGGTCAGGCCGTACCTCGCCGTCTGGGAACGCGAACGCGACGCCCTGGACCGCAGGCACCTCCAGCGGGAGCGGCGGCGGGCGGCGGTCCTGGCCACCCTGGGTCAGGACTACGTCCCGGCGGAGGTCGCCGCGTGAGCGCCAGGCGGTTCCGCAGCCTCGGCGTCGACCCCGCCACCGGGAAGGAGGCGTTCGTGGTCGCGCGTCCCGGCGGGGTCCTGGAGGAGCTGGCCGACGCGCACGCGCTGAAGGCCGCCGCCGTCCTGGTGACGGTCGTGGGGGCCGTACTGGACGGAGGCAGGGCGTCGGACACCGAACTCGCCGCCTTCGTACCGTCGCTGCACGCGGCGCTCGAGGAATGCGTCGGCGTCATGGCGGCGGACAGGGAGCGCTGACGCAGGGGGGCGACCGGCTGCCGGCCGTCGGCAGCAGTCCGACGGCCGGCGGAGCGGACGGGCGGCCCGGAGCCGTCAACGGGCCGCCGTGTGCGTCACGAAGCGTTCGGCGGTCTCGGCGAGCACCTCCCTGCCGTCCCTCGCCCACAGGTCGTCGTTGAACAGCTCGACCTCGATCGCGCCCGTGTATCCGGCCGCCGTCACGTAGCCCAGCCACTCGCGCATGTCGATCGCGCCGTCGCCGATCTGGCCGCGGCCGTTCAGCACGCCCTCCGGGAGGGGGGTCGTCCAGTCGGCTAGCTGGAAGGTGTGGATACGGCCGCCCGCGCCCGCCCGGGCGATCTGGGCGGGGGCCTGGTCGTCCCACCAGATGTGGTACGTGTCGACGGTGACGCCGACCTGGTGGGCCGGGAAGCGTTCCGCGAGGTCCAGGGCCTGCGTGAGGGTCGAGACCACGCAGCGGTCGGAGGCGAACATGGGGTGCAGGGGCTCGATGGCCAGCTTCACCCCGTGCTCCTCGGCGTAGGGGCCGAGGACGGAGAGGGCGTCGGCGATGCGCTCGCGGGCGCCGTGCAGGTCCTTGGAGCCGGTCGGCAGGCCGCCGGAGACCAGGACCAGCACCTCGGTACCGAGCGTCGCCGCCTCGTCCACGGCCCGGCGGTTGTCGGCCAGGGCGGCCGCCCGTCCGTCCGGGTCGAGCGCCGTGAGGAAGCCGCCGCGGCACAGCGTCGTCACCGTCAGACCCGCGTCGCGAACCAGCTTGGCGGTCCGCTCCACGCCGTACGTCTGCACCGGTTCGCGCCACAGGCCGACGTTCGTCACGCCCAGGTCACCGCAGGCGGCGACCAGTTCGGGCAGCGACAGCTGCTTCACCGTCATCTGGTTGACGGAGAAGCGGGTCAGGTCCGGGTTGCTCACTGGGTCACTCCGTACAGGGCGAGCAGGTTCTTCATCCGTTCCTCGGCCAGCTTGGGGTCGGGGAACAGGCCCAGGCCGTCGGCGAGTTCGTAGGCACGGGCGAAGTGCGGGAGGGAACGGGCCGACTGGAGGCCGCCGACCATCGTGAAGTGCGACTGGTGGCCGGCCAGCCAGGCCAGGAACACCACGCCCGTCTTGTAGAAGCGGGTGGGAGCCTGGAACAGGTGGCGGGACAACTCGACGGTGGGGTCGAGGAGTTCACGGAAGCCGGCCGTGTTCCCCGTGTCGAGGACCCGGACCGCCTCCGCCGCCAGCGGGCCCAGCGGGTCGAAGATGCCGAGGAGGGCGTGACTGAAGCCCTTCTCGTCGCCGGCGATCAGTTCGGGGTAGTTGAAGTCGTCGCCCGTGTAGCAGCGTACGCCCTGCGGCAGCCTGCGGCGGATGTCGATCTCCCGCTGGGCGTCCAACAGCGAGACCTTGATGCCCTCCACCTTGTCGGGGTGGGCGGCGATGACCTCCAGGAAGGTGTCGGTGGCCGCGTCGAGGTCGCTCGTCCCCCAGTAGCCCTCCAGGGCCGGGTCGAACATCGGGCCCAGCCAGTGCAGGACCACCGGCTCCGAGGACTGGCGCAGGAGGTGACCGTAGACGTCGAGGTAGTCCTCGGGGCCCGACGCGGCCGCCGCCAGGGCTCGGGACGCCATCAGGATGGACCGGGCGCCGGAGGCCTCGACGAGGGCGAGCTGCTCCTCGTAGGCGGCGCGGACCTCGGCGAGGGTCGCCGGGCCGGTGAGCTGGTCGGTGCCGACGCCGCAGGCGATGAGGCCGCCCACCGCCTTGGCCTCGGCGGCCGACCGGCGGATCAGTTCGGCCGCGCCCGCCCAGTCCAGGCCCATGCCGCGCTGGGCGGTGTCCATCGCCTCGGCGACGCCGAGCCCGTGGGACCACAGATGACGGCGGAAGGCGAGGGTGGCGTCCCAGTCGAGCGCGGCGGCCGAGTCGGGCGTGGTGTCCGCGAACGGGTCCGCGACGACGTGCGCGGCCGAGAAGACCGTACGGGAGGTGAGGGGCGCGCCGGTGGTGAGCGCGAGGGGCTCGCTGCGGGGCTCGTAGATCCGCAGGGCCCCGTCGGCGCCGGGGAGCTGGATCGTCACAGCGTGACCTCCGGGACGTCCAGACGGAGGCCCTCCGAGGAGGACTTCAGGCCCAGTTCGGCGAGCTGGACGCCACGGGCGCCGGCCAGCAGGTCCCAGTGGTAGGGGGCGTCGGCGTAGACGTGCTTGAGGAACAGCTCCCACTGGGCCTTGAAGCCGTTGTCGAACTCGCCGTTGTCAGGCACTTCCTGCCACTGGTCGCGGAAGACCTCGGTGGCGGGGATGTCCGGGTTCCAGACCGGCTTGGGGGTCGCGCTGCGGTGCTGGACGCGGCAGTCGCGCAGGCCGGCGACCGCCGAGCCCTCCGTGCCGTCGACCTGGAACTCCACGAGCTCGTCGCGGTTGACGCGGACCGCCCAGGAGGAGTTGATCTGGGCGATGGCGCCGCCGTCGAGTTCGAAGATGCCGTAGGCGGCGTCGTCGGCCGTGGCGTCGTAGGGCTTGCCGTTCTCGTCCCAGCGCTGCGGGATGTGGGTGGTGGCGATGGCCTGGACGGACTTCACCCGGCCGAACAACTCGTGCAGGACGTACTCCCAGTGCGGGAACATGTCGACGACGATGCCGCCGCCGTCCTCGGCGCGGTAGTTCCAGGACGGGCGCTGGGCGGCCTGCCAGTCGCCCTCGAAGACCCAGTAGCCGAACTCGCCGCGGATGGAGAGGATCCGGCCGAAGAAGCCGCCGTCGATGAGGCGCTTGAGCTTCAGCAGACCCGGCAGGAACAGCTTGTCCTGGACGACGCCGTGCTTGATGCCCGCGGCGGTGGCGAGGCGGGCGAGTTCGAGGGCGCCGTCGAGGCCGGTGGCCGTCGGCTTCTCGGTGTAGATGTGCTTGCCCGCGGCGATCGCCTTCTTGATGGCCTCCTCGCGCGCGGAGGTGACCTGGGCGTCGAAGTAGATGTCGACGGTGGGGTCGGCGAGGACCGCGTCGACGTCGGTGGAGACGTTCTCCGGGTCGAGGCCGTGCCGCTCGGCCAGCGTCTTCAGCGCGTGCTCGCGGCGGCCGACGAGGATCGGTTCCGGCCACAGCACGGTGCCGTCGCCGAGGTCGAGCCCGCCCTGTTCGCGCAGGGCCAGGATGGAGCGGACGAGGTGCTGGCGGTAGCCCATGCGCCCCGTCACGCCGTTCATGGCGATACGCACCGTCTTGCGTGTCACATCGGTCCCTTCGTAGGCGTTGTACGCGGTTGTGCGCGCCGCGTACGCCTCTTCCTGATCAGCGTGACAGCAAGCGCTTTCTATACAAGGAGAAGCTAGCCTCTGACCAGCGGTCCGGACAAGACCGTGTCCATCTCGAGTTGTTCGAGGGGGCGAACAGCGGGGGTCCTGGGCCGTAAGGTCTGCTCGACACGCCCGGAACCAAGCCATCGAGGCAGCTGTCTACCAGGGCGTACGACGACGTACGACGAGATGCGTGACCGGAGGACAGACGAGATGACGGTGACCCTGGCGGACGTGGCGGCCCGCGCGCAGGTCTCGCCCGCAACAGTGTCGCGCGTGCTGAACGGGAACTACCCCGTGGCCGCTACCACCAGGGAGCGGGTGCTGCGGGCGGTCGACGAGCTGGACTACGTGCTGAACGGGCCGGCGAGCGCGCTGGCCGCGGCGACGTCCGACCTGGTCGGCATCCTGGTGAACGACATCGCCGACCCCTTCTTCGGGATCATGGCGAGTGCGATCCAGTCGGAGATCGGGGGGCCGGGCGGACGGGCCGGCGGCGAACGGCTCGCGGTGGTCTGCAACACCGGGGGCTCGCCGGAGCGCGAGCTGACCTACCTGACGCTCCTTCAGCGGCAGCGCGCCGCGGCCGTGGTGCTGACCGGCGGAGCCATGGAGAACGAGCCGCACGCGGCGGCGGTCGCGGCGAAACTGCGCAGACTCGGCGAGGCCGGGACGCGGATCGTGCTGTGCGGCCGGCCGCTGGCCCCGGAGACCACGGCCATCGCGCTGACCTTCGACAACCGCGGGGGCGGACGGGAACTGACCGAGCATCTGATCGGACTCGGGCACCGGCGGCTCGGCTACATCGCGGGCCCGGAGGAGCGGACGACCACCCGGCACCGGCTGGAGGGCCACCGGGCGGCGCTGGCCGCGGCCGGCATCGAGGAGGACCCCCGCTGGACCGTGCACGGACGGTACGACCGCCGGGCCGGCTACGAGGCGACGCTGGAACTGCTGCGCCGGGACCCCTCCCTGACGGCGGTCGTCGCCGCCAACGACTCCGTCGCCCTGGGCGCCTGCGCGGCGCTGCGCGACTCCGGCCTGCGGATCCCGGACGACGTCTCGGTCGCCGGCTTCGACGACCTCCCCTTCAGCATCGACGTGGTGCCCTCCCTCACGACGGTGCGGCTGCCGCTGGCCGAGGCGGGAGCGCGGGCGGGGCGCATCGCCATGGGCCGCGAGGAGCCGCCGCCCGGCGGGATCGCCACGGTACGCGGTGAGTTGATGGTGCGGGGGTCCTCCGGAGTGCCGCGGGAGTGAGGCTGCCCCTCGCGCACGACCGGGCCGAGCTGATCGAGGTCGTCCGGATCGGCGATCCCGCCAGGCACCTCACCTCGCGGGATCTGGCCGGTGACGTCGTCGAGGTCTGGGCAGGGGAGGAGGTACGGCAGCTCCTGCACCTGGTCGGAGAACTTCCGGACAGCCCGAAGTACCGCTGCTTCCTCCCCGGCTGGGGCATCCGCGCCTACGACGACACCGATCCCGAGCCGCTCTTCGAGATCGCGTTCTGCTTCCGGTGCAACGGAGCCCGCGTCTGGGGGCGTGACGTCACGGAGGAGCAGCGGCACCAGGACTTCGAGGCGGAGAGCCCGGCCGGACGGGAGCTGCTGCGCCGGTTCCGCGCCTGCGCCCCCGGGTGAGTCTTCGGCGGCCCCCACTGGACCCGAACCCCGTACCGGGGTGACAGTGGTGACCATGAAGCTCGCCTTCTCCACCCTCGGTGTTCCCGGTGTTCCCCTGCCCGAGGTGCTGCGGCTCGCGGTCGCGCACGGGTATCACGGCGTGGAGCTGCGCGCCCATCCGGAGGAGCCGGTCCATCCGGGGCTGAGTCCGGACGAACGGGTTGACGCCGCCGCCGCGTTCAAGGCGGCCGGCGTCGAGATCCTGGGGCTCGCGGGCTACCCACGGGTCGCCGCACCGGGCGACGACGAGCCCGTGATCGAGGAGATCCGGGGGCTCGTCGACCTCGCCCGCGACCTCGGGGCGCCCTTCGTCCGGGTCTTCCCCGGCGGCGAGGACGAGCAGGCCGACGCCATCGCCGCCCGGCGGCTCGGCACCGCCGCCGAGTACGCGGCCGACCTCGGCGTACGCATCCTGCTGGAGACCCACGACTCGCACCGCACCGGCGCGGACGCCATCCGCGTGCTCGGCCTGGTCGGACATCGGCAGGTGGGTGCGCTGTGGGACGTCATGCACACCTGGCTGGGCGGCGAGCAGCCGCAGGAGACCTACGCGGCGCTCTCGCCGTATCTCGGATACGTGCAGGTCAAGGACATCGCCTCGGCCGAGGACCGCACCCCGCTGGCCCTCGGCGCCGGGGTGCTGCCGCTCGCCGACTGCGTCGAGGTCCTGACCCGGCACGGCTGGGACGGATGGCTGTGCTGGGAGTACGAGCGGCGCTGGTACGAGAACGCCGAGCCACTGCCCCCACTGCTGACCGCCGGGCGCGAACATCTCGGACGGCTCCTGAACGACTCCGCGTGAGAGTCGGGCCTTCGGGCCGAGGCCGGTCAGGGCATACGCCGGGCGCTCGGCAGGGTGTGTGACCCGGTCCCGGGCAGAGCACGGGCGACAGGGTGCACGGCCTGGGATCCGGCCGGCACCCGGCAGAGCACGGGCGACAGGGTGCACGGCCTGGGATCCGGCCGGCACCCGGAGGGCATCCGCCGGGCGTTCGGCAGTAGGGCGGCCCGCATCCGGCCCGCATGCGGCCGGCTCCCGGCAGGGGAGCGGCCCGACGACGAGGTCAGCGGCCGACGCGCCTGCCCCGCGGGGCAGGCGGGGCAGGCGGGGCAGGTGGGGCAGGTGGGGCAGGTGGGGCAGGTGGGGCAGGTGGGGCAGGTGGGGCCGGGTAATCGGGTGGCACTTCGGGCGGTGTGCGGGTTAGCCTCCGCGCCGTGAATCAGCAGCCAGCGGCGTGCGGCGCCGTCGTTCCGTCATGAGTCTTCTGTCCCGGGCCCTGGTCGACGTTCGTCCGCTGCGCTCCTCCCCCGTCTTCCGGCGGCTGCTGATCGGGCGCACGGTGTCCACGCTCGGTGCCTTCATGACCATGGTCACCGTCATGTACCAGGTCTGGGACACGACCCACAGCTCGGTCTGGAGCGGCGCGGTCGGGCTCGCTCAGGCGCTGCCGCTGATCGGCGTCGGGCTGTTCGCGGGCGCCTGGGTGGACCGGGCCGACCGGCGCCGCGCGTATCTGCTGAGCACCGTCGGCTCGGCGGGCTGTTCCGTCCTGCTGGCCGTGCAGGGCTTCACCGGGCAGGTGCCGGTGGCCGTCGTGCTGGCCCTGGTGGCGGTGCAGTCGTCGTTCGGGGCGATCGGCGCGCCCGCGGCGGGCGTGTTCCTGCCCCGGCTGCTGCCCAAGGACCAGGTCGCCGCCGGTCTCGCCCTGAACCAGGTCACCGGCCAGGCGATGATGCTGCTCGGCCCGGCCGTCGCCGGTGTCGTGCTCGGCTGGTGGGGCGTCGGCGTGTGCTACCTGGTGGACGCCCTCACCTTCGGCATGGCCTTCTACGGCGCCTACGGCCTGCCCGCGCTGCCGCCCGAGGGCGAGAAGTCCCGCCCCGGCGTCCATGGCGTCCTGGACGGCCTGCGCTTCCTGACCGGTCACCGGGCGGTGCGCGGCGCGCTGCTGGTCGACCTGGCCGCCACCGTGCTGGCGATGCCGGCCAGCCTGTTCCCGCTCGTCAACGAGGAACGTTTCGGCGGTGACCCGCGCACGCTCGGTCTGTTCCTGTCCGCGCTCGCCGTGGGAGGAGTGGCGGCGACCGCCCTCTCCGGACCGGTCACCCGGCTCGCCCGCCCCGGCCCGGTGATGCTCTGCGCCGCGGGCGTCTGGGGCGCGGCCCTCGCCCTCTTCGGCCTGACGACCAGCGCCTGGCCGGGCCTGGGGATGCTGGCGGTGGCCGGTGCGGCGGACTCGGTGGCGGTGCTGTCCCGGGCCACGATCGTGCAGACCCGTACCCCGGACGCCCTGCTGGGCCGGGTGACGGCGGCCGAGACGATCGTCGGCCAGGCGGGGCCCAACCTCGGCAACCTGCGCGGCGGTGTGGTGGCCGGCTGGACCTCGGGCACGACCGCGCTGATCACCGGCGGGCTGATGTGCCTGGCGGCGGTCACCGCGGTGGGGACGACGACCCCGGAGCTGCGGAGCCGCCGCACGGGCGGCACCGACCCGCAGCCCCCGGACCGGCAGGCCGCCGCCCCCGCCCCGCCACCTGCCGCCCCTCCCGCCACGCCGGCTGCCACCACCCCACCGGCCGGCGCGCCGCCTTCCACCGCGCCGCCCGCTACCGCACCGTGAGCTTCGCCGCTCCGTCCAGGCACCACTCCAGCACCGACGGCCAGGAGCCGTATCCGGCGTCCAGGTCGAGGTGGGCGGCGCCCGGGAGGAGTTCGGCGGTGAGGCCCAGCACATCGCCGTAGGCCGCCTGCACGCCTTCCGGGAGGTAGGGGTCGTCGTCCCCCGCGACGAGCCGGGCGGGGTGCGGGAGCGTGCGGCCGTCCAACCACCGTTCGAGGGCGCCCTCGGCGAACGCGAACCCCTCGACCTCCGGATGACGCGCGAGGACCGAGCCGGACGGCGGCGCCACCAGCAGCACCCGGTCGACGCCCGCGAGCCCCGGCAGGTCGCGGGCGACGGCATGCAGCCACAGGAGGACCGAGAGGCTGTGGGCGACGACCACCCGCTCGGAGCCCGCGGCGAGCCCGTCGAGGTGACGGACCAGCTCGGTCAGCCACACCTCCAGGTCGGGGTCGTCCGGGTCGGGCAGCTGCGGGTGGACGACCTCGTGGCCGAGTTCGCCGAGGCGGGCCGCGAGCCAGTGCTGCCAGTGGCCCTCGGGACGGTGGTTCTGCCAGCCGTGGAGGATGAGAAAGGAACGCGTGGTCAGGCCTGTGGTCATGGGTCCGATGATTTACGACCCTGTCCCACAAGGTCCAGTTAATCTTTCCCGGTGGAACCCGTAAGCCAGCCCTTAATCCAGCCGTCGAGCCCGCCTTCGACCCCGCCGTCGCACGCGCCGTCCAGTCCGTCGGCGAGCCCGCCCTCGGGCCGGGCCGCGAGTCAGCCGGTGGGCCGGCCGCTGGAGGCCGCGTTCTCCATCGACCTGCGCCGCCTGACCGTCCTGCGCGAGCTGGAGCGCCGGGGCAGCCTCGCGCGGACGGCCGAGGCCCTGCATCTCACCCCCTCGGCCGTCTCCCAGCAGCTCGCCGCCCTCGCCCGCGATCTGGACGTACCGCTCACGGAACGGGACGGCAGGGGCGTACGCCTCACCGGTCAGGCCCGAGTCCTGCTCGCGCACGCCGAGGTCATCGCCGCCCAACTGGAGCGGGCCCGCGCCGACCTGGCGGTGTACGGGGAGGGCGGGCGGGGTTCGGTCACCGTCGGCTGTTTCTCCAGCGGCATCCTGGGGCTGCTGCCGGCCGCGCTGCGAGGGCTGCGGAACCGGCTTCCGCACCTGCGCGTGGACGTCGTGGAGGCGGAGCCGCCGGATCTGTTCACCGCGCTCGACGGCGGGCAGGTCGACGTGGCCGTCGCCGTCGACTTCGCGGCCGCTCCCCCGCACACCGACCGCCGTTACACCCGCGAGGACCTGCTGACGGACGTCCTGGACATCGCCCTCCCGCCCGACCACCCCCTCGCGGAGCGCGCCGAGGTGCCGTTGCGGGAGCTGGCCACGGACGTCTGGATCGTCGGCAACGCCCTCAGCTGCTGCGGGGCGGTGACCCGTTCGGTGTGTGCGGCGGCCGGGTTCACGCCCGACATCCGGCACGACGTGAACGACTGGGCCGCGCTGGCGGGTCTGGTGGAGGCGGGGCAGGGCGTGGCGCTGGTGCCCCGGCTGGTGCGGTCGCTGTACGCCCACCGGGAACTGGTGCTGCGCCCGGCGCAGGGCGAGCCGCCGTCCCGGAACGTCTTCGTCGCCGTACGGGCCGGGGCGGAGCGGGATCCGGTGGTCGCGGCGGTGCGGGAGGAACTGCGTAGGGCTGCCGCCCGCCCGCCGGCATGACCCCCGGGGGCTCGGGTCAGATGACGACGGCGATGACGACCAGCGTCACCCAGATCACGGCCACCGCGGCCCCCCGGGCCAGGGCCACCCGGTCGAGGACGCCGCCCAGCCGACCGGTGCGGCCGGCCGGCAGGGCGCGCAGCGCCCGGGTGAGCAGCAGCGACGCGCCGGCCACGTGGGCCAGCAGGAAGAAGGGGCCTTCGCGGGGAAGGTCCGGGTCCCAGGGCTCCCGCGCCTGGTTCTCCAGGTACAGGAGCACGGCGAGGGCGTACCAGAGGAGCGCGCTGCCGGCCGTGACGACGGTTTCCAGCGCCGAGGACAGCATCTCCCCCGGCCGGACGAACCGCCGTGCCGCGTTCCTGGCGGCACTCACCGCGCGCGCGGCAGGTATCCCTCCACCCGTTCCACCAGCCGCCGCTCGCACCGCGGCCATTCCTCCGCCGTGATCGAGAAGATCGCGGAGTCGCGCAGGCGGTCGTCCTCACCCGGCGCCCAGGAGCGGGACCAGTTGCGCAGGACACCCTCGAAGCGGGCGCCGACGCTCGCGATGGCCGCACGGGAGCGGGTGTTGCGGGCGTCCGTCTTCAGGTCCACCCGGGAGACGCGCCACCGTGCGAAGGCGTGCCGGAAGAGGAGGAGCTTGGCCTCGGCGTTGATGCCGGTGCCCTGGGCGGAACCGGCCAGCCAGGTGAACCCGACCTCGACGGCGTCCAGTTGCTCGTCGCTCCGCCAGGAACGCGGCTCCCAGTACGAGGTCGCGCCGACCGCCCGGCCGGAGGCGAGGGAGATCTGGGCGTAGGGCGCGAGTCTGCCGGTCGCCGCGCGGGCGAGCTGGGCGTCGACGTACTCACCGACCTCGTGCGCCCTCGGCACCCAGGTGAAGTCGTACGTCTGCCGGTTCTCCTCCGCCGCCACCGCCAACTCGGCCGTGTGCCGGTGCTCCAGCGGTTCCAGGCGCACCAGCGCGCCTTCGAGGACCGGTCCCTCCAGCTTGAAACTCACCCGTCGCTGTCCTTCCGCAGTACCTTCGCCAGTTCCGCGAACGCCTCGTGGAATCCGGGGAAAGTCTTGCGGACACAGCCGGGGTCGTCGAACGAGATTCCGGGGACGCGCAGTCCGGTCACCGCGAAGGACATGACGATGCGGTGGTCGCCGTAGGTCTTGATGTCGGCGCCGGTGAGGGAACCGCCCGCACGGGAACCGGCCGCGCCGGGCCTGATCTCGATCCAGTCGGGGCCGGTCGCCACCTCGGCGCCCAGCCGCCGGAGGTTCTCCGCGCAGGCTTCCAGGCGGTCGCACTCCTTCACCCGCGTGTTCGCCACGTCCTCGATGCGGACGGGTCCGGAGGCGAAGGGGGCGATCGCGGCGAGGGTCGGCATGGTGTCGGAGATATCCCGCATGTTGACCGTGACGCCGTGGAGTTCACCGGTCCCGGACACGGTCGTACGGTCCGCGCCGACGTCCACCCGGGCGCCCATCCGCCGCAGTACGTCCACGAATCCCAGATCGCCCTGGAGCGCGCGCTCGCCGAGGCCCGGCACGGTCACCTCGCCGCCGGTCACCGCGGCCGCCGCGAAGAAGTAGCTCGCGGTGGAGGCGTCGGGCTCGATCGCGTAGGTCGTGGCCCGGTAGCCGCCCGGCGGGACGACATAGGTGTTCCCCTCGCGCCCCACCTCCGCCCCGAACGCCCGCATCATCGCGATCGTGATCTCGACGTACGGCACCGAGACCAGGTCGGTGACCGTGATACGCAGGCCGGTGCGGGTGAGCGGGCCGAGCAGGAGGAGGGCGGTCAGGTACTGGGAGGACTGACCGGCGTCCAGCACCACGTCCCCGCCCTCGACACCGGCCGCCCGCACGGTCAGCGGGTGGTGGCCCTCCGCCTCCTCGTGCCGCAGGTCCACGCCCAGGTCGCGCAGGGCGCGGGTGAGCGGGAGGAGGGGGCGGCGGCGCATCTGCGGGGAGGCGTCGAAGCGGTACGTGCCGTGGCCCGCGGCGGCGAGGGTCGGCAGGAAGCGTGCCGTGGTCGCGCCGTCCCGGCAGTAGACGTCGGCCTCGGCGAGCGCCGGGCCCTGCGGGCGGCCGTCGACCTGCCAGGCGCCCGGTGTCCGTCCCACCCGGTAGCCGAGCCGGGTCAGGCCCTCGGCGAAGCCCTCGGTGTCGTCGGAGCGAAGGGGACGCTGCAGGGTGGTGACGCCGTCGGCTGCCGCCGCCAGGAACAGGGCGCGGGCGGTGAGGGACTTGGAACCGGGGATGTCGACGAGGGCCATGCCCCTCATGATCCCGCGCGAGTCCGCTCCACTGCCGGTACGTCCACGAGATGGACGGGAGTCGGGACGGTTCCCTCCGGCTGAACGGCGGGTTCGGGAGTGGGCCGGGCGGCCTCCCCTGCGGCCTGCCGGGCAGCTCTCCCCGCGGGTGCGAGCGAGGTCAGTGCCACCCCGCCCACCAGCAGCGCCGCCGCGCACCAGCGCAGGCCGCTCACCGGCTCGCCGAGGAACAGGGCGGCCGACGTCATGCCGAAGACGGGGACCAGGAGGGAGAAGGGGGCCACCGTGGACGCCGGATGGCGGTGCAGCAGCCAGCCCCAGGCACCGAAGCCGAAGACCGTCGTGACCCAGGCGACGTAGCCGACCGTGCCCGCGCCCTGCCAGTCCAGCGCGCGCAGCGCGGCCAGGTCCCGCGACGGGCCCTCGGTCAGCAGGGAGAGGGCGAGCAGGGGCAGCACCGGGACCGTGCTCACCCACACCATGAAGTTCAGCGGGTCCGGCGGGGAGGCCTTGCGGGTGAGGACGTTCGACGCGCCCCAGCAGGCCGCCGCCGCGACGACCAGCGCGAACGCGCCGAGCGAACCGGAGGCGCCCTCGTCGGCCGCGGCCACCCCGATCCCGGCGAGAGCCACGGCCATGCCCAGCAGCCGGACCCGGGTCGGGCGCTCGCCGAGCACCGCGAACGCGATGACGGCCGTGAACACCGACTGGATCTGGAGGACCAGCGACGACAGGCCGGCCGGCATGCCCGCGTCCATGCCGACGAACAGCAGCCCGAACTTCGCCACCCCGAGCACCAGGCCCACCGCCACGATCCACTTCCAGGCCACCTTGGGGCGGCCCACGAAGAACACGGCGGGCAGGGCCGCCACCAGGAAGCGCAGGGCCGAGAAGAGCAGCGGCGGGAAGTGACCGAGGCCGATCTCGACGACGGCGAAGTTCACGCCCCAGACGGCGGCGACGAGGACGGCGAGGGCGAGGTGGGCGGGGCGCATGCGCCGAGGATCACCCGCCAGGACCGTGAAGCACCAGCGATGATTGCTGCATGGTGGGATGAAGGAACGCTACCGATTGGACTCCCGGTGCTCGATCTCCAGCGCCTGCGCGCCCTGCACGCCGTCTCCGTCCACGGCACCGTGGGCGCCGCGGCCGCCGCCCTCGGCTACACCCCGTCGGCGGTCTCCCAGCAGATCACCAAGCTGGAACGGGAGACCCGCACGGTTCTGCTGGAGCGGGCGGGGCGCGGCATCCGGCTCACCGACGAGGCGCTCCAACTCGCGGCCACGGCGAAGGAGTTGCTGGCAATCGTCGAGCGGGCCGAGACCGGGCTCGAGGAGCGGCGCGGGGTGCCGGCCGGGCGGTTGACCATCGCCGCGTTCGCCTCGGCGGCGCGCGGACTGCTGCCTTCCGTCCTCGCCGACCTGGCCCGTCGGCACCCGGCACTGGACGCCCGGCTCACCGAGGTCGACCCGCACCTGTCCGTGGACCTGGTGGCGAAGGGGGCCGTCGACCTCGCCGTCGCGCACGACTGGGACATCGCGCCGCTGCCCGCCCCGGCGGGGGTCGAGCACGCGGTGATCGGCGACGACGCCTGCGATCTGCTGGTGCCCGAGGGGCACCCCTTCGCGGGGCGGACGGGTGTACGGCGGGAGGAGCTGGGCGGTGAGCGGTGGATCTGCCAGCCGCCGGGCCGGGTCTGTCACGACTGGCTGGTGCGCACGCTGCGGGCGGCGGGGCACGAGCCCGACCTCGTCCACACGGCCGAGGAGAATCCGACCCTCGTCGCCCTGGTGGCCGCCGGTCTGGGGGTCGCGCTCATCCCCCGCCTCGGACGCGGCCCGCTGCCCGCCGGGGTCGTGGAGGTCCCGCTCGACCCGACGCCCGTACGACGGCTGTACGCACTGTGGCGCACGGGGGCGGCCCGGCGCCCGGCGATCGCGGAGGCGGTGCGGGTACTGCGGGAGGAGTGGCCGAGGGCATCGGCGCACTGACCACCCGGGGCCCACGGCCGTCGGGCCACGCGCCATCGGCGGCCCCGGGCCCACAGGGGCGTCGAGAACCGCGACGACTTCGTGGACCGGGGGCTGAACGGGGAGGGGTGGCGCGCGTGTGCAGCCAACGCGTCCGGAGTTCAGGATCGGGCGCGATAGCGGGTGCGCATGAGGGCGACGGCTTCGTCCACCACCGTGGTGTCGGTGGGGTCGGGCGGGACGAAGTCGGTCCGTACGAGTTGGGGCCACAGGAGCTGGCCGCAGATCATGCCGAGGAACTGTTCGGCGACGGCGGATGCCGGCTGCGTCCGTCCGTCGGTCCAGGGAGGTCTTGTTACGGCGTCGAAGGAGGCGGGGGGCGCGCCGCGCGGTCGCGGCGGCACGTCCCATCCTTCCCTCGACGCCGACAAGAAGGGCGGTAGGCTGCGGACACGTGATGGTCGACAAGCGACACCTCAGGCCGGGCGGACAGGCCGTACCGGCCGCGGTTCCGCTGTACGGTTTCCAGCCCCCGGTCGGTACTCCGTACGGCCTGGAGGTGAACACCATCGAGGATTTCTTCGTCCAGCACGACGACTGGCCGTGGAGCCCGCCCCGTCCGGGCCGCGCCACCTTCCACTACCTCATCGCGGTCACCGAGGGCGAGCTGCGGCACGACGTCGACCACGTCACGCGGACCGTCGCCCCCGGCCAGTGGCTCTGGGTGCGTCCCGGACACACGCTGTGCTGGCACCCTCCCGGCTCCGCCCGCGGCCCGTTCATCCTCTTCGAACCGGATGTACTGCGGCCCGACATCGCCCGTCTGCTGGCCCCGCTCACCGCGCACGACGCCCCTGCCGTGCTGAGCCCGCACGCCGACGACGCCGCCTGGCTCCGGCAGACGGCGCTCCAGCTCCTGGACGAACACCGTGCCCTGGGGCGCCGCCCCCTCGACGTCCACCACGCCCTGCGACGCAGCCTGCTCGAATCGCTGCTGCTGCGCCTGGCCAACTCCCCGGGCATCGCCCCCACCGGCACGGCCACGGCCGGCACCGGCCGCGCCGACAGGTACGGACGCTTCCTGGACGCCCTGGAGCTGCACTTCCGCGAACTGCACCAAGCCGCGGACTACGCCGAGCTGCTCGGCTGCTCGGTCCGCACCCTCAGCCGCGCCGCCCGGGACGCCACCGGCAAGGGGGTACGCGAACTCATCGACGAACGCCGCCTCCTCGAAGCCCGGCGCCTGCTGGGAGGGGCCCGATGGGACGCCCGGGCCGTGGCCGTCCACCTCGGCTTCACCGATCCCGCGAACTTCGGCCGCTTCTTCCGCGACCGCACCGGCCTCACCCCGGCCGCCTTCGCGGCCCGCGAAGCCAGGACCGACGCTTGACGGAAACGCGGCGGGGGGCCCTTGCCGGTCAGGAGGCGCTCGTCCGAGGGCATGGCCTCTCCGCGCGCCCGGTCGTCGTCCGCCTCGAAGGCGGACATCAGCCGCTCACGGCTGCGCAGCAGGTGCGTCGACGGTCCGGTGTCGACGGTCCGGCCCCGGACGGCCGTCCCGTCGGTCCCTCCTGCCGCGCCCGTCCCGACTTCCGCGAAACGGGGTGCGACCGGGAACCCTGCCCGAACTCCACTCGTCCAACTTCCAGGCTGTCGGACGAGTCACCTCGGTGCGGTGTCGGCCCTCGCTGCTGGCTGCGATCGCTGACCCACCCTCTCCGCCGCACCGCGGCCCAGCAGCCGAGCCGTCATCGGCGCGCCCCCCTCCAATGCGCCGATGGCGGCGCCTTCCGCAGGTAGCGTGCGCCACCGGCCCCCCCACCGGAAGGAGCGCACATGCCCTCCAGACGCACCGTCCTCGCCGCCGGCGCGGGCGTCACCGCGGCCCTCGCCGTCGGCGGTCCGGCGCACGCGGACGACCGTCGTCCCGACGAACTCCTCGCCCGTATGACCCTGCAGGAGAAGGTCGGCCAGGTCTTCGTCTCGCGGGTGTACGGCCACTCGGCGACCGCGCCCGACCGGGCCGACATCGACGCCAACCTCGGCGAACTCGGCGTACGCACGGCCGCCGAGCTGCTCGCCCGCTACCGGCTCGGCGGGATCATCTACTTCGCCTGGGCGCACAACACCCGCGACCCGCGGCAGATCGCGGACCTCTCCGACGGCATCCAGCGGGCCTCCCTCCAGCAGCCGGGCGGCCTGCCGGTGCTGATCTCCACCGACCAGGAGTACGGTGCCGTCTGCCGGGTGGGCCGCCCCGCCACCCTCTTCCCGGGCGCCATGGCGATCGGCGCCGGGGGCAGCCGCGCCGACGCCCGTACCCTCGGCCGCCTCGCCGGCCGTGAGCTGCGGGCGATGGGCATCCGGCAGGACTACTCCCCCGTCGCCGACGTCAACGTGAACCCGGCCAATCCGGTCATCGGCGTCCGTTCCTTCGGCGCCGACCCGGCCGCGGTGGCCGCCCTGGTCGCGGCGGAGGCCGAGGGCTACCGGGCGGCGGGAGTGGCGGCGACCGCCAAGCACTTCCCCGGGCACGGCGACACCGCCGTCGACAGCCACACCGGCTTTCCCGTCATCACCCACTCGCGCGAGGAGTGGGAGACGCTGGACGCGGTGCCCTTCCGGGCGGCGATCGCGGCCGGCGCCGACTCCCTCATGACCGCGCACATCCTGGTGCCCGCCCTCGACGACTCCGGCGACCCCGCCACCCTCTCCCGTCCGATCGTCACCGGCATCCTGCGCGAGAAGCTCGGCTACGACGGGGTCGTGGTCACCGACGCCCTCGACATGGCGGGCGTGCGCACGAAGTACGGCGACGACCGGGTGCCGGTGCTCGCGCTGAAGGCCGGTGTCGACCAGCTCCTCAACCCGCCGGACCTGGACGTGGCCTGGAACGCCGTCCTGAAGGCCGTCCAGGACGGAGAGCTCCCGGAGCGGCGGCTCGACGCGTCGGTCCTGCGGATCCTGCGGCTGAAGGCACGGCTGGGTCTGTTCGACGAGCCGTACGTCGGCCCGGCCGACGTGGGGCGGACGGTCGGGGCGCCGGAGCACCTCGCCGCGGCCGACCGGATCGCCGAGCGGACCACGACGCTGCTGGTCAACGAGGGACCGCTGCTGCCGCTCTCGCCCCGGACCCACCCCCGGCTGCTGGTGGTCGGCGCCGACCCGGCCTCCCCCACCGGCACCACGGGCCCGCCCACCGGCGTCCTGGCCGCCGCCCTCACCGCACTGGGGTTCAGGGCGACGGCCCTGGCCACGGGCATGGCCCCGTCCGCCGAGACGATCGCCGGGGCGGTGACGGCCGCGGGCGGGGCGGACGCCGTGGTGGTCGTGACCTACAACGTAACGGCGGCCGACGCGCAGCGCACGCTGGTGCGACAACTGGCGGCGGCCGGACGGCCGGTGGTGGCGGTGGCCGTCCGCAATCCATACGACGTGGCCCAACTCCCGTTCGTACGCGCCTGCTTGGCCACCTATTCCTGGACCGACGTCGAACTGCGGGCCGCCGCCCGGGTGATCGCCGGGGTGGTCGGGCCGCGCGGGAAGCTGCCGGTGCCCGTACGGCGGGCGGACGATCCGACGCAGGTGCTGTTTCCGATCGGGCACGGCCTGACGCACTAGGCGCACGCCGACCGCCGAGCACGGTTGCGCGGGCGGCCCCGGGCGGCCCCGGGCGGCGCGGGCCGTGGACGACCGGGCGAAGTGCCCGGCGTCCACGGCCCGTTGTCTCCGGCTCGGCGCGGGCGCGGATCCGGTGGGATGCGCGCGGCCGGGGCCGGTCACGCTCAGGGGCGCAGCGCGGGCTCCCGCTCCACGTCCCGGACGTCCAGCTTCGCGTCGAACCTCGCCAGCGGCCGGGCCTGCGAGACGGCGGTCGGCGCGACGCCCGCCCAGGCCAGGATGCGGGCCGTGGCCAGCTCCTTCTGGTCGGCGACCAGGCCGGCGACGTTCGCGCCGTGGTTCAGGCCGGGGGCCGTGAGGACATAGCTGTCCTGCGCGCCCTTGCCGAGCCGGAAGCGTTCCGCGCCCCACGGGTCGTTCTGGCCGTAGACGAAGAGCATGTGATGGGCGTTGTGCTTCACCCAGGTGTCGACGTCGCGCATCGCCGACGGCTGGAACTTCATGGCGATGTCACGCGGGACGAAGTTCCGCGGGGGCTGGTAGCCGTAGCGGATGTACTTCTTCTCGATGGACGGGAAGTGGATGGTGGGGGCGCCCAGTTGGGTGCCCGCCTGGTAGTAGTACGGGGTGTACGGGGACAGGCCCTGGTCCGTGTAGAACGAGAAGCCGGAGATCGTGTCGATCGACGTCCAGATCTCGTCGTCCGTCGCCGTGGCCGCGTTCGCCGGGATCGACTCGCAGTCGGACAGCAGGCTGTACTGCCAGAAACCCCAGACGTAGTCGAGGACGACGGCCTCGTAGGCGCGGTCCAGGCTGCCGATGGTGGTGAAGGTGAAGCCCTCCGCGGCCGCGTAGTCCGCGTACTTCTTCTCCAGCGGCTCCCGGCGCACCAGCGCCTCACGCTGGACGGCGTTCAGGCGGTCGCGGCACTCCTCGGTGCCGACGCCCGCGAAGAAGCGGTCGTAGGCGGAGTCCTCGTCGTTGACGACGTCGTTCGGGGCCACGTAGGCCACCACGCCGTCCATGTCCCTGGGGTAGAAGCGCTCGTAGTACGTCGCCGTCATGCCGCCCTTGGAGCCGCCCGTGGAGATCCAGTTCTTGGCGTAGATCTTCTTCAGCGCCTTGAAGATGCGGTGCTGGTCGCTCGCCGCCTGCCAGATGTCCAGCTTGGACCAGTCGGCCGGGTCGGGGCGGGAAGGCGTGAAGAAGCGGTACTCCATGGAGACCTGGTTGCCGTCCACGATCTGGGTGGGCTCGCGGCGGCTGGGGTTGGTGGAGACGCTGTAGCCGCCGGTGTAGAAGACCGTGGGGCGCGCGGTGTCCTTGTGCAGCACGGTGATCCGCTGCTGGAACGTGCCCTTGTCGGGGTGCCGGTGGTCCACCGGCTGGGTGTAGTTCAGGACGAAGTAGCGGTAGCCGGGGTACGGCTTCTCCTCGACCAGGCTCATGCCGGGTACGGCGAGGAGCCGGTCCTTGATGTCCGTGCCGGCGGTGGCCTTGGGCTCGGCGGCGGTGGCCGCCCCTGCCGTGGCCGCCGTGCTCAAGGTGCCTATGAGCACCGTGAGCGCCAGCAGCCATCTGAGCGCCTTGCGCATGCGCGTGCACCCTCCCTGTGAGACAGATGTGCGTCGCCGGAAGCTATCGGAGCAACACCCGTCACACCAGAGGGGGTTGGCCTACCGTGCCGTCACGTCGCAGGTCCGCTCAGCAGAGGATCCAGCCCGAGCGGTACGAACCGCCGGCCACCGCGCCCGTCACCCGCACGCACCGGTGCCCCGCGTAGACCCTGGCCGGCGGGGAACTGCGCGTGTGCTTGCGCGACTTCGACACGGCGACATGGCCGCGTGCCTGCACGCTCACCGAGATCAGCCGCCTGGTGCCGGGGTTCTTCTGGACGGTGACGGCACAGACGTAGCCGCTGCCCTTGTAGACCAGCACGGAGCCGGTGGAGAAGGGCAGGGTCCGCACCTTCCGGCCCGGGCAGGAGTCCGCGGAGGTCGCGGCCCGGGCGCTGCCCGGCGCGGCGACGGCGAGCAGCCCGGACACGATCATCACGACCAGCCCGAGCATCAGCCGCCGGGCCGTCCCGCTTCTCGCACCTGTGCCCACGATCCCCGCCCCTCCCACGTCCGTCGTACTCACGATCGCCGTACTGCTGTACGGACGCACGACACACGCCGAATGGTTGCCCTCACACCGCCGCGGGCTCGTCCTCGCCGACGAAGGTGCGCCAGAGGCGGGCGTACCTGCCGTCCAGGGCCAGGAGGGCGTCATGGGTGCCGTCCTCGACGACCCGGCCGTGGTCCATCACCACGACACGGTCCGCTCGGGCGGCGGTGGTCAGGCGGTGGGCCACGACGAGAGTGGTGCGGCGGCCGGTCAGGCGGTCCGTGGCCCGGTTGACCTGGGCTTCCGTGGCCAGGTCGAGGGCGGCCGTCGCCTCGTCGAGGAGCAGGACGTCCGGGTCGACGAGCTCGGCGCGGGCCAGCGCGATCAGCTGGCGCTGGCCGGCGGAGAGGTTGCGGCCGCGCTCGGCGACCTCGTGGAGGTAGCCGCCGTCGAGGGTGGCGATCATCTCGTGCGCGCCGACCGCGCGTGCCGCCGCCTCCACCTCGGCGTCGGTGGCGTCGGGCCGGCCGTAGGCGATGGCGTCGCGGACGGTGCCGGGGAAGAGATACGCCTCCTGCGGGACGACGCCCAGCCGGTGGCGGTACGAGGTGAGGTCGAGGGCGCGCAGGTCCGTGCCGTCGACGGTGACCCGGCCGCCGGTCGGGTCGTAGAACCGGGCCACCAGCTTGACCAGGGTCGACTTGCCCGCGCCGGTCTCGCCGACGAAGGCGACGGTCTGGCCGGCCGGGATGCGCAGCTCGATGCCGGTCAGGGCCTCTTCGGGTTCGTCGGCGGAGCCGTACTGGAAGTGCACGTCCTCGAAGGCGATCTCGCCGCGCAGCGAGCGGACCTCCTCCGGCTCCTCGGCGGACTTCGTGGACGTCGGCTCCCGGAGCAGCTCCTGGATCCGGCCCAGGGAGACGGTCGCCTGCTGGTAGCCGTCGAAGACCTGGGAGAGCTGCTGGACGGGGGCGAAGAACAGGTCGATGTAGAGGAGGTACGCGACCAGCGCACCGGTGGTGAGGGTCGCCGCGTCCACCCGGCCGGCGCCCGCGATCAGCACCCCCGCCGCCGCGACCGAGGACAGCAGCTGCACGAACGGGAAGTAGATCGAGATCAGCCACTGGCCCCGGATGCGCGCCTGGCGGTAGCTGTCGCTGCGCTCCGCGAACCGTGCCGCGCCGTCCCGCTCGCGCCGGAAGGCCTGCACGATCCGGAGCCCGGACACCGACTCCTGGAGGTCGGCGTTGACCGTCGACACCCGTTCGCGGGCCAGCTCGTACGCCTTCACGCTGGCCCGGCGGAAGAAGTACGTGGCGACGACCAGGGGCGGGAGCGTCGCGAAGACGACCAGCGCGAGCTGTACGTCGATGACCAGGAGGGCGCCCATGATGCCGAAGAAGGTGACGATCGCCACGAAGGCCGTGACCAGACCGGTCTGCAGGAAGGTGGAGAGGGCGTCGACGTCCGTCGTCATCCTCGTCATGATCCGGCCGGTGAGCTCCCGCTCGTAGTAGTCGAGTCCGAGCCGCTGGAGCTGGGCGAAGATCTTCAGCCGGAGGGTGTAGAGGACGCGTTCGCCGGTGCGGCCGGTCATCCGGATCTCGCCGGTCTGCGCGACCCACTGCACCAGTACGGAGAGCAGCGCGAGCAGCGAGGCCGCCCAGACGGCCCCCAGCGCCGCCCGGGTCACGCCCTGGTCGATGCCGTGCCGGATCATCACCGGCAGCAGCAGGCTCGTCCCGGCGTCGACGGCGACCAGACCGAGGCTGACGAGGAGGGGCGCGCCGAAGCCGCGCAGCAGCCTGCGCAGGCCGTAGGACGCCTCCGGCCGGACCGCCTGCCGCTCGTCGACGTCGGGGGTGTCGACGAGCGGTGGCAGCGCCTCGATCTGGGCGAGCAGTTCGGGCGTGGCCGGCATGCCGGAGAGGGCGGTGTCCTTCGGCTCCCGGTCGCCGGTCCACAGCCGGGGGGTCACTCCGCGCTCGGCGTCGAACTCGGCGTCCAGTTCGTCGCGGACGGACGTGTCCTCGCCGGGAGTGGGGGAGGGCTGGGCGTGGCCGGGCGAGACCCCGCCGAGCTCGTCGGGGTCGGTGAGCAGCCGGCGGTAGAGCGCGGAGCGCTCCTGGAGCTCCTCGTGGGTGCCGAGGTCGGCGAGGCGGCCGGCGTCCAGGACGGCGATACGGTCGGCGAGGTTGAGGGTGGAGCGGCGGTGCGCGATGAGCAGGGTCGTGCGGCCCTGCATGACCTGTTTCAGGGCCTCGTGGATCTCGTGCTCGACGGCCGCGTCCACGGCGGAGGTCGCGTCGTCGAGGACCAGCAGGCGCGGGTCGGTGAGGATCGCCCGGGCGAGCGCGACCCGCTGGCGCTGGCCACCGGAGAGGGTGAGGCCGTGCTCGCCGACCGTCGTGTCGTAGCCGTGGGGCAGCTCGGCGATGAACCGGTCGGCCTGGGCGGCGCGGGCGGCCGCCTCGATCTGCTCCTGGGTGGCCTCGGGACGGCCGTACGCGATGTTGGCGCGCACGGTGTCGGAGAAGAGGAACGAGTCCTCGGGGACCAGGCCGATGGCGGCCCGCAGCGAGTCGAGGGTGAGCTCGCGGACGTCGTGGCCGCCGATGAGGACGGCGCCCCTGCCGACGTCGTAGAAGCGGGGCAGCAGGAGGGAGACGGTGGACTTGCCGGAGCCGGAGGAGCCCACCACCGCGAGGGTCTCGCCGGGGCGGATCTCGAAGGTGAGGCCGTCGAGGACCGGCCGGCCGGGGTCGTAGCCGAAGGCCACGTCGTCGAACTCGACGGTGGCGGGGGCGTCGGCGGGCAGTGCCTTGGTGCCGTCCTGCATCGACGGTTCGGTGTCGATCAGCTCCAGGACGCGTTCGGTGCCCGCGCGGGCCTGCTGGCCGACCGTGAGGACCACGGCGAGCATCCGTACCGGGCCGACGAGCTGCGCGAGGTAGGTGGAGAAGGCGACGAAGGTGCCGAGGGTGATGTGGCCGCGCACGGCCAGCCAGCCGCCGAGCGCCAGCATGGCCACCTGGCCGAGGGCGGGGACGGCCTGGAGGGCCGGGGTGTAGGCCGAGTTCAGGCGGATCGTGCGCAGCCGGCCGGCGAAGAGCCGACGGCCGACCTCGCGCAGTTTGCCGGTCTCCTGGTCCTCCTGGCCGAAGCCCTTCACGACCCGTACGCCGCTGACGGCTCCGTCGACCACACCCGCGACGCCCGCCGCCTGGGCCTGGGCGTACCAGGTGGCGGGGTGCAGCTTGGTACGGCTGCGCCTGGCGATGTACGCGAGGGCCGGTGCCACGGCGAGGGCGACCAGGGTGAGCGGGAGGGACAGCCAGGCCATGACGACCAGGGAGATCAGGAAGAGGAGCAGGTTCCCGATCGTCATCGGGAGCATGAAGAGCAGACCCTGGATGAGCTGGAGGTCGCTGGTGGCGCGGCCCACGACCTGGCCGGTGGACAGCTCGTCCTGACGCCGGCCGTCGAGGCGGGTGATCGTCTCGAACATCTCGGTCCGCAGGTCGTGCTGGACGTCGAGGGCGAGGCGTCCGCCGTAGTAACGGCGGACGTAGGTGAGGACGTAGACGAGGACGGCGGCGGCGACCAGGGCTCCGGCCCAGGGGGCCATGCCCCGGCTGTGGTCGCCGATCACATCGTCGATGATCACCTTGGTGACCAGCGGGACCAGTGCCAGGACGGCCATACCGGCGAGCGAGGAGCCGAGCGCGAGCACGACGTTCGCCGGGTGCCGCCAGGCGTATCCGGCCAGTCTGCGCGCCCAGCCTCGCCGCTGCTCCCCCTGCTGCACTGCCACGCCGGTGCCTTCCTGTCGTCCAGTCGTCCTGGTCTGCCAGTCCCAGTCGTCCTGGTCTGCCGGAAGGCACCAACGCCGAAGGAAGCGGATTTCATCCCTCCGCAACAATCGGGGACACACGGTCACAGCCGGTCAGCGGCGGCCGGACACGGTCAGACACGTACGCGCAGCCGGTAGAAGCGGGTCGTCTGGGCCGCGTTCTGGTTGTCGTCGCTGACCAGGAGCACCTCCACGCGGCCCTTGGCGCGGCCGGTGATCACCATGCCCTCGATGTTGTCGAGCAGCGGGTTCGGCTGGGGCTGCTTGGCGGTCGCTCCCAGTGACGGGCAGTTCACGATGTCGGCGAGGAGCTTCTTCCTCACCGGGCGCACGCCGTCCTGGCCGGTGAGGTCCGCGACGCCGGCGGTGTCCGTGGCGTGGCGGGGGTCGGCCAGGTAGAGGCGGACCGTGTTGCCGACGCCGGTGGTGAAGCCGCGCTCCAGGACGAGGAGCCGGCCGTCGGGCAGGGCCTGGACCTCGGGGACGCCGAGGCCGGAGTCGGTGCGGTAGGCGTACTGGGCGCCGAGCCCGAAGTGGTCGCCCTTGGTCCTGGTCCAGGTCTGGAAGCGGACGATGCCCGTGCTGTCGCCGGAGATCGCGTACTCCATCGACGCGAGGAGGGTGCGTCCGCCGGGCAGCAGCGTCAGGCCCTCGAAGGTCTGGTTGGAGGTGGCCCGCCCGGCCGGGGCGACGAGGAGCGAGGACGGGACCGGGAGGCGGTCGAGGATCTCGCCGTCGCGGCTGTAGCGGCGGATGGACGGCTCGGTCTCGGAGGTGATCAGGCGGGTGCCGTCACCGTCGATGGCGAGACCCTCGCTGTCGAGTGCGGCGCCGCTCTCGCCGGCGAGCGGGACGACAGCTCTCGGGGCGAGCGTCTTCGCGTCCAGGCCGAAGAGCGAGGAGCGGTCGGAGAGGGCCGCGAGGGAGCCGTCCCGGTTCAGGGCGAGCGCGGAGAAGTTGCCGACGAAGGTGCCGTCGAAGGTCGTCTTGTCGAGGGCGTCGGAGAAGCCGACGAGGGAGACGGCCGGTGAACAGGCGTTGCTCGTGGCCGTGTTGGTGGCCGGGTGGGCGTTCGCGGGCCCGGCGGCGGTGAGAGTGGTGGCCGCCGCCAGGCCGGCGGTGAGGGTGGCGAGTACGGTTCGCAGGCGCATGGGCGTCACCGTAGGTCGGGTCGGTGACGTGCGGTGGGACACCGCGTAAAGCCTCGCTCAGGAGGCGGCCAGGTCCTTGTGGATGACCTTGGCGACGCCCTGAATGGTCGTGATGCCGTAGTTCATGGTGCTGTTGCCGTGGGTGAGGACGGTCATGACGTAGTCGTGGCCGCCGCCCTTGAAGGTGCCGACGCTGTGCACCCGCCAGCCCTGTGTGGCGCGCGACAGCCATCCGTTCTTGACGTGCCAGCTGACCCCGGCCGGCCTCCCGTAGGGGGTGCCCCAGCGCTGCGCCGAGACGACCTTGCCCATCAGTGTGTTGACGTAGGCGCGCGAGGCGTCGGTCAGGACCGTGTTCTTTGCGGTGAGCAGCTTCAGCAGCTTCTGCTGGTCGGTGACGGTGATCTGGGTCAGGCCCCAGTAGCCGTTCGCGCCCGGCTTGGTCTGCGTCATCTTCGCGGCCGTCAGAAAGTTCTTGATCTTCGTCATGCCGAGCTGCTTCCACAGGGTGGTGGTGGAGGCGTTGTCGGACTTGGTGATCATGGCCGTGGCGAGGGTCTTCTCCCGGCTGGTCAGCGCCCGGCCGGTCTTCTGCGCGTCCCACAGCAGCGCGGACAGGACGGTGACCTTGACGACGCTGGCCGAGTCGAAGGCGGTGGAGGCACGCAGGGTGCAGGTGGTGTTGGTGGTGCGGTCGTAGAGGCCGACGGCGATCGTGCCCTTGCGGTTCGCCAGTGCGGCGGTGATGTCCTTCTTCAGTTTGGCCGCGAGCCCGGCCTTCGCCGACGTACAGCTCACGGTGGGGGTGGCGGCCGCGGCGGGTGCGGCGGCGGCCACGCCGGTTATGAGGACGCCGGCGGTGAGCCCGGCGCCGAGCAGCCTTCTGCTTCTTCGTGTCCGGTGAGTCATGACCTGTTGACACACAAGTTCGTACGAAAGGTTGTACGCATCGCCAAGGTTGTCCGCGTCACCTCGGGTGTTGGGGAAAGCCTGGGCAGCGCGTTACCGCGGCCTGTGCGTTCTCACAGGCGGCGGCCAGCTTGACCACAGCGACCACCCACAACGGCCGTACAGCATGCGCAGGGTGACCTCTGCCACCGATCCCCTCCCCCACCCGACCGTGCCCCCCGCCGTGTCCGCGGACCGGTCGCCGCCGGCGACCTCCGAGACGGCCCCCGCGGCACCCCCGCCGGACCGGGCGCCGCGCTGGTCGCTGCCCGCGCTGATCGCGATCATGATCCTGGCGGGCGTGCTGTACTCCTGGAACCTGTCCGGGTCCAGCCTCAACAGCTTCTACAGCGCCGCGATCTACAGCGGCACGCAGAGCTGGAAGGCGTGGTTCTTCGGTTCGCTGGACGCCGGGAACTTCATCACCGTCGACAAGCCGCCGTTCGCGCTCATGATCATGGGCCTGTCCTGCCGGATCTTCGGGTTCGGCACCTGGCAGATGATGGCGCCGGAGGTCGCGGCCGCGCTGGGCACGATCTGGATCCTGCACTCCTCGGTCAAGCGGGTGTTCGGCCACGCGGCCGCCGCCGTCGCGGCCCTCGTGCTCGCGCTGACGCCGATCACCGTCGCCATCAACCGCGACAACAACCCGGACACCGTCCTCGTCCTGCTGATGGTGGCGGGCGCGGCTCTCGCCCTGCGCGCCACCCGCGACGACCGGCTGTTGCCGCTCCTCGGCTCCGCGGTCTGCTTCGGGCTCGCCTTCAACACCAAGATGCTCCAGGGCTACATCGCCCTGCCCGCCGTCTTCGCCGTGTACCTGTACGCGTCGCGGGCGGCCTGGAAGAAGAAGGCCGTGAACCTGGCGCTGGCCGCCGTGGCGCTGGCCGTCGCCAGCTTCTGGTGGGCGACGGCCGTGTCCCTGGTGCCCGCCGACGACCGGCCGTACATCGGCGGTTCGACCGACGGCAGCGCCTGGGACCTGATCATGGGCTACAACGGCCTGGGCCGGGTCCTCGGCGGCGAGGGCAACGGCGGAGGCGGCGGAGGCGGCGGATCCTTCGCCGGGACCGCGGGCATCGGCCGGATGTTCAACGACATCCTCGGCGGCCAGATCTCCTGGCTGATCCCCTTCGCGGGCATCGCGCTCGTCGCCGGCCTGGTGCTGCGCGGCCGGGCCCCGCGCACCGACCCCACCCGCGCCGCGCTGGTGCTGTGGGGCGGCTGGCTGGTGCTGCACTACCTGACCTTCGCCATGGCCGAAGGCACCATGCACCCCTACTACACGACCGCGCTCGCCCCGGGCATCGCGGCGCTGTGCGGTGGCGGCGGGGTCATGCTGTGGCGTGCCCTGCGCGGCGGTGACGCCCGCTGGTCGTGGGTGCTGCCGGTGGGGCTCGCGGTCACCGGCGTCTGGGCGATCGTGCTGCTGCGGCGCGCCACCGGCTGGAACACCTGGCTGTGGCCGGTCGTCGGCGTGGTCATGGTCCTCGCGATCGTGGGCCTGTTGATCCTGCGGTCCGCGAGCTCCGGCATCGGGGTCCGGCTGCTCGGCGCGTCCCTCGCCGCGGCGATCGTGGCGGCCCTCGCCGGTCCGACGGCGTACGCCGCCTCGCCGGCCTTCGGTTCCACCAGCGGGATGATGGGCGGCACCAACCCGACCGCGGGTCCGTCCACCGGTGGCGGCATGGGCGGTCCCGGCGGCGGCGGTGGCCGGGGCGGCTTCGGCGGCGGCAACGGCGGCCAGGCGCCCGGCGGCACCCAGCAGGGCGGCCAGGCGAGCGGCGGATTCCCCGGCGGCGGCAACGGCCAGATGACGCCGGGCGGCGGCAACGGCGAACTCCCGCAGGGCGGCGGTGCCCCCAGCGGCGCGCCGAGCGGCGGCCAGGGCGGCCAACAGGGCGGCGCGAACGGGGAGTTCCCGGGCGGCGCCCAGGGCGGCGGCGAGAGCGGCACGGCTCCGGGCGGCGGCACCGGTGGCCCCGGCGGCGGTACGGGTGGCGGTGGCGGCATGGGCGGTGGCGGCGGCATGGGCGGCGCCGACAGCGAGCTCATCTCGTACCTGGAGAAGCACCAGGACGGCGCCACCTGGCTGATCGCGGTCTCCAACTCGCAGAGCGCGGGCCAGATGATCCTCAGCAGCGGCGAGCCCGTCATCTCCATGTGGGGCTTCACCGGCAGCGACCAGGCGATGACCCTCGCCAAGCTCAAGGAACTGGTGAAGAAGGGCGAGCTGCACTACATCCAGCTCGGCGGCGGCGGTATGGGCGGCAACAGCAGCCTGAACCAGGAGATCACCGCCTGGGTGCAGAAGAACGGCACGGCGGTGCAGGAGAGCGCCTACAGCTCGACGTCGAGCTCCGCGTCCGGCTCGACGGCCGAGTCCGGTTCGAACACCTCCGACGCCGACGCCTCGGGCACGGACACCTCGTCGCAGAGCAACCAGTCGACGATCTACCGACTGGACGCCTCGGACGTGAGCTGACCGAAGCGGCCCAACGGTCCGCAGCGGCCCCTGACTTGACGTCAGGGGCCGCTTCGGCATAAGAAAGCGCGTTCAACTCGCGTAGACAAGGGGCAATTTGCCGGTACCCGTCACCTGATGGACATGTCAGATTCATTGCCATGACCGCATGTGCATGTCACTCTCCCGATTGCCGCCTCCAATCAACCCGCGTAGATCGGACACCCCACATGCTGGCGACACGCATACGCCGATGGAAGTCGGTGGCGCTTGCCACCACTGCCGTCCTGGTCGGTCTCACCGCGCCCGCGCTCACCGCGACCCCCGCCGCGGCGACCACGACGGCCTACGACGCGACGTACTACAAGAACGCGGTCGGCAAGACGGGTACGAGTCTGAAGTCCTCGCTGCACACGATCATCAGCAGCCAGACGAAGATCTCGTACTCCGCGGTCTGGGACGCTCTGAAGGCCACCGACCAGGACCCGAACAACAGCAGCAACGTGATCCTGCTGTACAGCGGTGTCTCGCGAGCCAAGTCCCTCAACGGCGGTGACGTCGGCGACTGGAACCGCGAGCACACCTGGGCCAAGTCCCACGGCGACTTCGGCGAGGTGACCGGTCCGGGCACGGACCTGCACCACCTGCGCCCCGCGGACGTGCAGGTCAACAGCATCCGCGGCAACCTGGACTTCGACAACGGCGGCAGCGCGGTCACCAACGGCGGCGGCAGCACCGTCGACTCCGACTCCTTCGCGCCGCGCGCGGCGGACCGGGGCGACGTGGCCCGCATGATCCTCTACATGGCCGTGCGCTACGAGGGTGACGACGGCTTCGCCAACCTGGAGCCCAACGAGAAGGTGGGCAACGGCAGCAACCCCTACATGGGCAAGCTCTCCGTCCTCAAGGCGTGGAACGAGGCGGACCCGCCCAGCGCCTTCGAGGAGAAGCGCAACCAGGTCATCTACGACACCTACCAGCACAACCGCAACCCGTTCATCGACCACCCGGAGTGGGTCGAGGCGATCTGGTAGGACCCGCAGCGCGACCGCGGAGGGGCTGAACTTCCCGTCCCCCACAGGGAAGTTCGGCCCCTCTCGGCGCGTCCGGGCCCACCCGCCGGAGGAATCGGTGTGATGGAACGACTAGTTCCCTCACACCGGTGAAGCCGGATCTTGGTCCCGGGCGCGTCGCCCGGACCGGGCGCGAGGCTGGGGGCGCCTCGGCAGATCCGCCGGAGCGATCCCGACTCCCTTTCCCGGAGACGTTCATGAAGCTTCGCGCCTGGTCCTTCGCCGCCGCTCTCGCCCTGACCGCCCTCGCCCTGCCCGCCCAGAGCGCCTCGGCGGCCGCCGCGCCCTCCTGTCCCGACGGATCGATCTGCTTCTACAGCGGCGAGAACTTCGGCGGCAGCAGCTGGGAGTGGACCGCCCGCAGCGGCTACCGCGACATGCCGCCCGCGCTCCACGACCACGTGGGTTCCTTCGTCTCCAGTACCCGCGCCTGTTTCATCAACTGGGGCCCGGTGGAGAAGCGGAATGTCTTCAACGCCGACTACCGCACCCGCTACCTGGGCGACTTCGGCGGCCGGATCGACGCGGTGGGTCCGGGCGCCTGCTGAGCCCTGCCCCGCCCCACCGCTCGCTCTCCCGCGCGGCCCTACCGCTCGCCCTCGCCGCGGGGCGCGCCGTACCAGCGCCACCGGGTGAGACGCGCGTGACCCGGGAGCTCTCCCCGGCCGGTGGCCCACAGCAGGGTGGGCCACCGGCCGGTGCCGGCCGGGGCGTCCGGGAAGAGCCTCGCCAGCACCCGGTCGCACAGTCCGGCGTCCGGCTCCCAACGGACACCGATCCCCTCGGCGACGTCGTGCAGATGCACCAGCGTCTCGACGACCCCCATGGCGGCGAACCCCTCGGGGTCGGAGGCCCCGAAGACGTGGTGCGACCTGACGCCCGCAGGCGTCGTCCGCACCATCGCGGTCAGCAGCGCCCCGCACGCCTCCAGCACCTGCGCGAGGCCGGCCGCCCCGGCCGTCCGGTCGGCGAAGACGACGTTCGCCGGCGCACCGGGCCGCTCCGCGCGCCACACGAAGGGCACCTCGGTGTCCGACGGCCCGCCCCGCGGGCCCAGTTGGGCGGCATAGGCGAACAGGTCGTCGGCCAGATGCTCGACGGTCTCCCAGCAACTCCAGTCCAGCGAACCGGCCTTGGCATCCCAGTCGGCCGCCTCGGCCCCGCGCAGGACGGCCACCGCCGACCGGACCGCCTCCTGCACGTCGTCGGCGGTGACGGGGCCGGGTGATCCGTGTGCTTCAGACATGCCGGGACCGTATCAACGGCCTTCCCTAGGACAGGTGCGTGGGCGCGAACATCCGCAGCACCGCCGGGAGGAGGACCACCGAGGGACCGGGCGTGGACAGGGCCTTCGCCAGGTCCGCCGCCAGGGTCTCCGGAGACGTCCGCACCCCCGTCACCCCGAAGGACTCCGCCAGGGCCACGTAGTCCGGGCGGGTCAGTTCGGTGGCCGTGGGCTCGCCGAAGGCGTCGGTCATGTACTCGCGCAGGATGCCGTAGCCGCCGTCGTCGACGATCAGCCAGGTGACGTTCAGGTCGTACTGCCTGGCCGTCGCCAGCTCCGCGATCGAGTACAGGGCGCCGCCGTCCCCCGACACCGCCAGCACCGGGCGGGTCGGGTCGGCCGCCGCCGCGCCCAGCGCCGCCGGGAAGCCGTAGCCCAGGCCGCCCGCCCCCTGGGCCGAGTGCATGAGGTTGGGGCCCTTCGCGTCGAAGGCCGACCAGGCCCAGTAGGCGAGGATCGTCATGTCCCAGAAGGACGGGGAGTCGGCCGGCAGCGCCTTGCGCACCGACGCCAACACCTCCTGCTCCAGGGTGAGTTCCTGGGCGCCGATGCGGTCGGCGACCTTCGTGAGGACCTCACGGACGCGCTCGGCGGCCCCCGGCCGGGCCCGCTCCACCACCGTCTCCAGGAGCGCCTGCAACGCCAGTCGCGCATCCGCGTGGATGCCGAGCGCCGGATGGTTCGACTCCAGCTTTCCCAGGTCCGCCTCGATCTGGACGATCCGGCCCCGCGGCTTGAACGTGTGGTAGTTGGAGGAGAGTTCGCCGAGCCCCGAGCCGACGACCAGGAGGACGTCCGCGTCCTCCAGGAAGTCCGTGGTGTAGCGGTCCTCGATCCAGGACTGGAGCGAGAGGGGGTGCGTCCAGGGGAACGCCCCCTTGCCGCCGGGCGTGGTGACCACCGGGGCCTGCAGGACCTCCGCCAGCTGCCTCAGCTTGCCCGAGGCGTCCGACCGTACGACTCCGCCGCCCGCGATGATCGCCGGACGGGCCGCCTTCGACAGCAGGTCGGCCGCCACGGCGGTCAGTTCGGGGCGCGGCGGCAGCTCTTCGGGGAAGGCGTCGCCGCCGGTGACCACCGGGATCCGGGTCTCCGCCAGCAGCACGTCCTGCGGGATCTCCACCCACACCGGGCCGTGCGGCACGCTGAGCGCGGACTTCCAGGCCGCCTCGATCGCGGACGGGATCTGCGACTGGGTGCGGACGGTGTGGACCGACTTCACCACGCCGCGGAACGAGGCCGCCTGGTCGGGCAGTTCGTGCAGATAGCCGTGGCGGCCGCCGCCCAGGCCGGCGGTCGGGACCTGGCTGCTGATCGCCAGCACCGGTGCCGAGGCGGCCGCCGCCTCCTGGAGCGCCGCGAGCGAGGTCAGCGCGCCCGGACCCGTCGACAGCAGCAGCGGGGCCGCCTCGCCGGTGATCCGGCCGTACGCGTCCGCCGCGAACCCCGCGTTGTTCTCCACCCGCAGGCCGATGTACCGCAGCGAGGAGCGGCGCAGCGCGTCGAACATGCCGAGCGCGTGCTGGCCGGGCAGCCCGAAGACGCTGGTCGCGCCGAGCCCTGCCAGGGTCTCCACGACCAGGTCTCCGCCGTTGCGGCCGGCGGGAGGGTTCAGAGCAGCGGCGATCTGCGCCTCCGTCGGGCGGAGCACCAGGTCGTGGTCGTGAGTCACTTCGCGCGAGCCTCGGCAATCTGTCGGGACATGATCGTGGTCAGTTCGTACGCCGTGTGGGACGCGGCCACCGACGTGATCTCCGCGTGATCGTACGCGGGGGCCACCTCGACGACGTCCGCCGAGACCAGGTTGCAGGAGGCCAGGCCGCGCAGGATCTCCAGGAGCTCGCGCGAGGTCATGCCGCCCGCCTCCGGGGTCCCGGTTCCGGGGGCGTGCGCCGGGTCGAGGCAGTCGATGTCGATGGAGATGTAGAGGGGGCGGTCGCCGATGCGCTGCCGCAGCTGGTCGGCGATCTCGTCGGCGCCGCGCCGGTACACGTCCGCCGAGGTGACGATGCCGAAGCCCATCTTCTCGTCGTCGGTGAGGTCCTGCTTGCCGTACAGCGGGCCGCGGGTGCCGACGTGGGAGAGCGCCTCGGTGTCGAGGATGCCCTCCTCCACGGCCCGGCGGAACGGCGTGCCGTGGGTGTACTCCGCGCCGAAGTAGGTGTCCCAGGTGTCGAGATGCGCGTCGAAGTGGAGCAGGGCCACGGGTCCGTGCTTCCTCGCGACCGAGCGCAGCAGCGGCAGCGCGATGGTGTGGTCGCCGCCGAGGGTCATCAGGCGGGCTCCGGTGCCGAGCAGGTCGTCGGCCGCCGCCTCGATCGTCTCCACGGCCTCGTGGATGTCGAACGGGTTCACCGCGATGTCGCCGCCGTCGGCCACCTGCGCGAGGGCGAAGGGGGAGGCGTCCTGCGCGGGGTTGTACGGCCGCAGCAGCCGGGACGCCTCGCGGATCGCGTTGCCGCCGAAGCGGGCGCCCGGCCGGTACGAGACGCCCGAGTCGAACGGCACGCCCACCACGGCGACGTCGGCGCGGCCGACCTCGTCGAGGCGGGGCAGCCGGGCGAAGGTCGCGGGACCTGCGTACCGCGGGATGCGGGAGGAGTCGACGGGGCCGCGGGGCGTCTCGTTGCCACTCATGGTCAAATACTCTCTTTCCTACGCTTCGTCGCGTATGTACTACTACTCGTACGACTCTACTGGGACACCGGGACGGGGGAGGTTCCGGCTGTCTCGGGGGTCCGTCCGGCCAGTCGCTCGCGCCAGGCGGCCAGGACGGCGGGGTCGGTGGCCGGGGTCGCCAGGGACACGGCGAGGTAGGCAGCCAGGGAGGCGAGGAGGCCGTAGTAGACCGGCTCGTTGGCGAGGATGCCGTAGCCGGCCATCAGGCCGATCACCGCGACGCCGCCGACCACGACGGAGGCGAGGGCGCCGTGGACCGTGCCGCGCTTCCAGAGCAGTCCGCCGAGGATGGGCACCAGCAGTCCACCGACGAGCAGGTTGTACGCCACCGTCAGCGCCTCGACGACGTTGTTCAGGGCGATCGCCGTGACGATCACCGCGACACCCATCACGAGGATGAACAGGCGGTTGCCCCGCACCTCGTCGCGCTCCTCACCATCGGGGCCTCCGTCGGCACTGACGACACCCCGCAGCCGGGACCAGATGTCGTTGTTGGCGACGGTCGCGCAGGCGATCAGCGCGCCCGACGAGGTCGACATCACGGCCGCGAGCGCGGCGGCCAGCACCAGCCCCCGCACGCCGACCGGGAGTTCGTCCTTGACGATCGTCGCGAAGGCGGCGTCCGCGGAGGCGAGGTTCGGGTAGAGCACCTTGGCCGCCGTGCCGATGACGGCGCCGGCGAGGGCGTACACAAGACAGTAGGTACCCGCGACCGTGCCGCCCCACTTCGCCGTCCGGTCGCCGCGGGCGGTGAACACGCGCTGCCAGATGTCCTGGCCGATGAGCATGCCGAACGTGTAGATGAGCACGTAGGTGAAGATCGTCTCGCCGCCGATGCCCAGCGGGTCGAAGTACCCGGTCGGCAGCTTCGCCTTCATCTCGCCGAAGCCGCCCGCCTTGACGACCGCGATCGGCAGCAGCAGCAGGAGCACGCCGATGGTCTTCACCACGAACTGCACCATGTCGGTGAGGGTGATCGACCACATGCCGCCGAGCGTCGAGTACGCGACGACGATGGAGCCGCCGAGGATGATCGCGACGGTCCTGTTCATGTCGAAGAGGACGTCGAAGATAGTGGCGTACGCGATGGTCGACGTCACGGCGAGCATCAGGGTGTACGCCCACATCACCACGCCCGAGATCACACCGGCCCGGCCGCCGTAGCGCAGGTCCAGCATCTCGGAGACCGTGTAGACCTTGAGGCGGGCGATGCGGGCCGAGAAGAAGACGGAGAGGGCGAGCAGGCCCAGGCCGATGGTGAACACCATCCAGGCGCCGGACAGCCCGTACTGGTATCCCAGACCCACGCCGCCGATGGTGGACGCGCCGCCGAGGACGATCGCCGCCATGGTGCCGGAGTACATGACGGGCCCGAGGCGGCGCCCGGCGACGAGGAACTCGCTCTTCGAGCGGGCGCGGCGCATGCCCCACCAGCCCATGGCCAGCATGCCGGCCAGATAGACGGCGATCACGGTGTAGTCGACGGCCATGGGGCCCACCCTTCTCGATGGCTGAGGTGGTTCGGGAGTTGACCCTAGGTGGCCGAAAAGTGCCCCGGAAGTGTAAGTTTCATCCACTCGATCCGCGCTCAATGGAGGGAACATCCATAGTGCCGGAGCTCGCCGTACCTCCCACCCCACCGGTCCCTCTCGCCGCCCTGCTGGCCCGCGAGGACCTCGCCCTGCGGCAGATCGCCGGGCCCGCGGATCCCGGCACCGTGCTGCACGGGGCCCACACCTCGGAGATGGCCGACCCGTACCCGTATCTGCTGGGCGGCGAGCTGCTGCTGACGGCGGGCGTGCACATCCCGGAGGCGGCCGGGTCGGGCACATACTTCGAGGACTACGTCTCGCGGATCGTCGCGGCGGGCGGCGCGGCGCTCGGGTTCGGGGTCGCGCCGGTGCACGACACCGTGCCCAGGGCGCTGGTCGCCGCCTGCGAGGCGTACGAGCTGCCGCTCCTGGAGGTGCCCCCGCAGACGACGTTCTCGGCCGTGGCCCGCGCGGTCTGGCAGCTGATGGAGCGGGCCCGCACCGCCGAGCTGCGCCGGGTGACGGAGGCCCAGCAGAGCCTCGCGGCCGCCGCCTCCCGCCCGGACCCGGTCCCGTCCGTCCTGCGCCAGCTCGCCCAGCGGGTCGCGGGGCGCGCGGTGCTGTACGGGCCGGAGGGGACGGAGATCGCGGGGGCGGGACGGACGTCCGCGGACGCCGCCCTCGCCGGGCTCGCCCGCCTCCTCCTCTCCCGTGCCTCCGTCACGGCCAGCGACACCGCCCCCGACGGGACCCATCTCGCCGCCTACGCGCTCGGGGCCGGCCGCGGTTTCGTGCTCGGGGTGGCGGCGCCGCGGCGTGACCCCGGTGACCACACGATCGCCTCCGTCGCCGCCGTCCTGCTCTCGCTGCTCACCGGCGAGCACCAGAGCGGCTCGGGGGCGGCCCGCTCGTCGGCGCTCGTACGGCTGCTGCTGGGGGCCGCGCCCGCCGAAGTGGCCCCGCTGCTGGGGGGCGAGCGGTGGCTCGTCGTGCACGCCCGTCCGGACACGCAGGTGCTCGACCCGGTGGCGGCCTCCGCGCTCGGCGCCGGCCTCGGATCACCGCTGGTCGACCTCGCGCACGACGTCGTACGGGTCCTCGTCCCGGCCGGCGGCCCGCCGCAGCCGCAGCCGGGCTGGACCCTCGGCGTCAGCGCGGACGTGACCCCCGCCGACTGGCCGGCCGCCGACGCGCAGGCGGCCCGCGCGCTGGCCCGGGCCCGCGCCACCCGTACGGCGCTGGTCCGGCACGGCTCCGGGGCCGGACTGCGGGACCTGGTGCCCGACGACGAGGCGCGGGCCCATGCCCGGTCGCTCCTCGCCCCGATCCGGGCGAGCGCCGCGAGCGCCGCGCTCATCGAGACGCTGCGCACCTGGCTCTCCCTGCACGGCAGTTGGGACCGTACGGCGGTGACGCTGGCCGTGCACCGCAACACCGTGCGGCAGCGGATCGCCCGCTGCGCGGCCCTGTTGGGGACGGACCTGGACGATCCGGACGTCCGGATGGAGCTGTGGTTCGCCCTGAAACAACAGTGAGTGACGCGTGTCCCAGCGTCCGGAACAGCACAGACGCGCACCGCCCGCTGCCTCACAATGGAAACCATGCCGATACCCGGGACGCCCAGCCGCGCCGAACTCGTCGACCACCTCGTCAGAACCCGTATCGCCGGGGACGTCGCCACGCCCCGCGAGAACAACCTCTCCCACTACCGCCAGCTCGCGAACGGTGTCCGCAACTTCTGGCTCGGTCTGGAACTCGGCGACCGCTGGACCGACGAGCAGGACGTGCTCGCGGTGATGGCGGAGCGGGTCGGCGTGAACGACGATCCCGAGTACCGCTACGGCCAGGACACCATCGACCCCGAGCTGACGGTCGACGGCCTGGCCCGGCTCGCGGCCCGGCTGCGCAAGGCGGCCGAGGGACAGCAGCGGGTCCTCTTCGCCACCGGTCACCCGGGCGGTCTCCTCGACGTGCACCGCGCCACCGCCGCCGCCCTGCGCGCGGCCGGCTGCGAGATCGTCGTCATCCCGGAGGGGCTCCAGACGGACGAGGGGTACGTCTGGCAGCTGGCCGACGTGGCGGTCCTCGAACACGGCGCCACGCTCTGGCACACCCACTCGGGCGAGCCGATGAAGGCCATCCTCACCGCGCTCGAACGGGAGGGCCGGCCGCTGCCCGACCTGGTCGTCGCCGACCACGGCTGGGCGGGTTACGCCGGGCAGCACGGCGTCGACTCCGTCGGTTACGCCGACTGCAACGACCCGGCGCTGTTCATCGCCGAGTCGGAGGGCACCGTCCAGGTGGCGGTCCCCCTCGACGACCACGTCGTCAGCCCGCGTCACTACGACGTGATGACCGCGTATCTGCTGGCCGAGGCGGGGCTGACCGACTAGGGCGGGGAGGAAGCCCCCCGAGGGGTCGGGGAGACCCCCGGAGGGGCCGGGGGGCCGGGGAGGGATCCCCTGGGGGCGCCGCACGCGCGGGTGCGGCGCCGGGTGCTCAGTCGCCCCGGGGGGCGCGGACCACACCCTCCTGGATCACCGAGACGGCGAGCCGCCCGTCCTGGGTGTAGATGCGGGCCTGGCCGAGGCCCCGGCCGCCGTGCGCGGAGGGCGACTCCTGGTCGTAGAGGAGCCACTCGTCGGCGCGGAACGGGCGGTGGAACCACATCGCGTGGTCCAGGGACGCTCCCACCACGTCACCGACCGCCCAGCCGCCGCGCCCGTGCGCGAGGAGGACCGAGTCGAGGAGCGTCATGTCGGAGACGTAGGTGGCGAGGACGACGTGCAGAAGCGGGTCGTCGGCCAGCTTGCCGTTGGCGCGGAACCAGACCTGGGAGTGCGGCTCGCGCGGCGCGCCGAACCGGCCGTACGGCGGCTCGTCGACGTAGCGCAGGTCCACCGCCTCGCGGGCCTCCAGAAACCTCTCGACGACCTCGGGATCGAGGTGGGCGTAGCCGCGCAGCCGTTCCTCGGAGGTCGGCAGCGTGGCCGGGTCGGGGGCCGGCGGCATGGGGGTCTGGTGGTCGAAGCCCTCCTCGTACCGCTGGAAGGAGGCGGACAGCGCGAAGATCGGCTGTCCGTGCTGGACGGCGACGACGCGGCGCGCGGTGAAGGACCGGCCGTCGTTCATCCGGTCGACCGTGTAGACGATGGGCGCGCCCGGGTCGCCCATGCGCAGGAAGTACGCGTGCAGGGAGTGGGCGAGCCGGTCCTCGGGGACCGTCCGTCCGGCGGCGACCAGTGCCTGCGCCGCCACCTGCCCGCCGAAGACGCGCGGAACGACGGCGGAGCGGGACCGGCCGCGGAAGATGTTCTCCTCGATCTGCTCGATGTCGAGCAGATCGAGGAGATCCTGTAGTGCCTGGCTCATGACGTCCGGTTGTAGCGGCCCGTTGTTGCGGGCTGCTTACAGACCCATGTCCTTCGCGATGATCGACTTCATGATCTCGCTGGTGCCGCCGTAGATGCGGTTGACGCGGTTGTCCGCGTACAGGCGGGCGATCGGGTACTCGTTCATGAAGCCGTAGCCGCCGTGCAGCTGGAGGCAGCGGTCGATCACCCGGTGGGCGACCTCGGTGCAGAACAGCTTGGCGCTGGCGGCCTCGGCCGGGGTCAGCTCACCCGCGTCCAGGGCCTCCGTGGCGCGGTCGGCGACGGCCTCGGCCGCGTCCACCTCGGCCTGGCAGGCGGCCAGTTCGAACTTGGTGTTCTGGAAGTGCGCGACCGGCTTGCCGAAGACCACGCGCTCCTGCACGTACTGCTTGGCGAACCGGACGGCGGCCTTGGCCTGCGCGTACGCGCCGTAGGCGATGCCCCAGCGCTCGGAGGCGAGGTTGTGGCCGAGGTAGTAGAAGCCCTTGTTCTCCTCGCCGAGGAGGTCCTCGACGGGCACCTTGACGTCGACGAACGCCAGCTCGGCGGTGTCGGACGTCTTCAGGCCGAGCTTGTCCAGCTTGCGGCCGACCGAGTAGCCCTCGGCCTTGGTGTCCACCACGAAGAGGGAGATGCCGTGGCGGCGGTCCTCGGCGGTGGGCGCGGCGGTACGGGCGCAGACGATCATGCGGTCGGCGTGCACGCCACCGGTGATGAAGGTCTTGGAGCCGTTGAGGACGTAGTGCGTGCCGTCCTCGGAGAGCTTGGCGGTGCTCTTCATGCCCGCGAGGTCGGAGCCGGTGCCCGGCTCGGTCATCGCGATCGCCCACATCTCCTCGCCGGAGACGAACTTCGGCAGGAAGCGCTTCTTCTGCTCGTCGTCGGCGAGCAGCTTGATGTAGGGCAGACCGAGCAGCACGTGCACGCCGGAGCCGCCGAAGGAGACGCCCGCGCGGGCGGTCTCCTCGTAGAGGACGGCCTCGAACTTGTAGGAGTCGATGCCGGCGCCGCCGTACTCCTCGTCGACGCGGATCCCGAAGACACCGAGCTCGGCGAGCTTGTAGTAGAAGTCGCGCGGCGCCTGGCCGGCCGCGAACCACTCGTCGTAGACGGGGACGACCTCGGCCTCGATGAAGGCCCGGAGAGTCTCCCGGAACGCCTCGTGGTCCTCGTTGAACACCGTACGGCGCACCGCCGGCCCCTCTCTGCGCCTAAGCCGGCGCCGCTCTCGCGGATGTGGTTGCTCGCCATCGGGTTGCTCAATGCGTGGTTGCGGCACTGTGCGGGACCCATGGCTAAGCGCTTGCTCAGAGAACAACCGTACCGGCGAGTACGAAGAGCGTCCAGGGTGGGACGGGGGTAACGCTCGTCACTCCACGGCCGCCGCGAAGGCCCCCCTGGCCATCCGGTGCAGCAGCGCGGCGGTGGTCGCGCGGCCCGGCAGGGAACCCGGCCGGCCGAGATGCGGGGTGGAGTTCAGCAGACCGAAGACGGAGTGCACCGCCGAACGGGCGGTCGGCTCGGCGAGGCCCGGATACACGGCGCGCAGGGCCTCCACCCACAGTTCGACGTACTGCCGCTGGAGCTGGCGGACCAGCTTGCGGTCGCTGTCACGGAGGCGGTCCAGCTCACGGTCGTGCAGGGTGATCAGAGGACGGTCGTCGAGGGCGAAGTCGATGTGGCCCTCGACGAGCGAGTCGAGGAACGCCTCGGGCGACACGCCGTCGGCCTCCTGCAGGCGCAGCTTCGCGCCGGTCAGCAGCCGGCCGCTGATGCCGACCAGCAGCTCGGCGAGCATCGCGTCCTTGCCCGGGAAGTGCCGGTAGAGCCCCGGCCCGCTGATGCCGACGGCGGCGCCTATCTCGTCCACCCCCACACCGTGGAACCCGCGCTCGGCGAACAGCCGCGCGGCCTCCCTGAGGATCTGCTCGCGACGGGTGGGGGCGTCGGTTCTCGTGGCCATGAAGACAATTCTAGACAGGGAGGTTAGCGGTCGTTAACCTGAAGGAAATGGTTAACGCTCATTAACAGTCGATCACTGGGTGAGGGGACCGCAAGGATGGAGCAGGCACCGGAGCTGACGAGCGCGGCAGACCCCGCGTCGGAGGCCTGGCGGGCCAACGAGGCGGCGCACCGCGCACTCGTCGACGAGCTGCGCGGCAAGCTGGCCGCGGCCCGGCTGGGGGGTGGGGAGAAGGCGAGGGCACGCCATACCGCGCGCGGGAAGCTGTTGCCCCGGGACCGGGTCGACACCCTCCTGGACCCGGGTTCGCCCTTCCTGGAGCTCGCCCCCCTCGCCGCCGACGGCATGTACGAGGGGCAGGCCCCGGCGGCCGGGGTCATCGCCGGGATCGGGCGGGTCGGCGGGCGCGCGTGCGTGATCGTCGCCAACGACGCCACCGTCAAGGGCGGCACGTACTACCCGATGACGGTGAAGAAGCATCTGCGGGCCCAGGAGGTCGCCCTCGAGAACCGGCTGCCCTGCCTGTATCTCGTGGACTCCGGCGGGGCCTTCCTGCCCATGCAGGACGAGGTGTTCCCGGACCGGGAGCACTTCGGGCGGATCTTCTACAACCAGGCCCGGATGTCCGGGGCCGGGATCCCGCAGATCGCCGCGGTGCTGGGCTCGTGCACGGCCGGCGGGGCCTACGTCCCGGCGATGAGCGACGAGGCCGTCATCGTCCGCGGCCAGGGCACGATCTTCCTGGGCGGGCCCCCGCTGGTGAAGGCCGCCACCGGCGAGGTCGTCACCGCGGAGGAGCTGGGCGGCGGCGAGGTGCACGCGCGGGTGTCCGGCGTGACCGACCACCTCGCGGAGGACGACGCGCACGCGCTGCGGATCGTCCGCAACATCGTCGGCACCCTCCCCGCGCGCGGGCCGCTGCCCTGGGAGGTGCGGCCGTCCGTCGAACCCAAGGTCGACCCCTACGGGCTGTACGGCGCGGTGCCCGTCGACTCCCGCACCCCCTACGACGCGCGCGAGGTCATCGCGCGCGTGGTCGACGGCTCCCGGTTCGCCGAGTTCAAGTCCGAGTTCGGGCAGACCCTGGTCACCGGCTTCGCCCGGATCCACGGCCATCCGGTCGGCATCGTCGCCAACAACGGCATCCTGTTCTCCGAGTCCGCCCAGAAGGGCGCCCACTTCATCGAGCTGTGCGACCAGCGCGGGATCCCGCTGGTGTTCCTCCAGAACATCTCCGGCTTCATGGTCGGCCGGGACTACGAGGCCGGCGGCATCGCCAAGCACGGCGCCAAGATGGTGACGGCCGTGGCGTGCACGCGCGTGCCGAAGCTGACGGTCGTCGTCGGCGGCTCGTACGGCGCCGGGAACTACTCCATGTGCGGCCGGGCCTACTCGCCCCGCTTCCTGTGGATGTGGCCGGGCGCCAAGATCTCCGTCATGGGCGGCGAGCAGGCCGCCTCCGTGCTCGCGACCGTCAAACGGGACCAGCTTGAGGCGCGGGGCCAGGAGTGGCCCGCGGACGAGGAAGAGGCCTTCAAGACACCGGTCCGGCAGCAGTACGAGCGCCAGGGCAACGCCTACTACGCCACCGCCCGGCTCTGGGACGACGGCGTGATCGACCCGCTGGAGACCCGGCAGGTGCTGGGCCTCGCCCTGACCGCCTGTGCCCATGCGCCGCTGGGTGACCCCCAGTTCGGCGTCTTCCGGATGTGAGGAGGGGAGCAATGATGTTCGACACCGTGCTTGTGGCCAACCGGGGCGAGATCGCCGTCCGCGTCATCCGCACCCTGCGCGCGCTGGGCGTGCGTTCGGTGGCCGTCTTCTCCGACGCCGACGCGGACGCCCGGCACGTCCGGGAGGCCGACACCGCCGTACGCATCGGTCCGGCGCCGGCGGCCGAGAGCTATCTGTCGGTGGAGCGGCTGCTCGCGGCGGCCGCCCGCACCGGCGCCCGGGCCGTCCACCCCGGCTACGGCTTCCTCGCGGAGAACGCCGGCTTCGCGCGCGCCTGCGCCGACGCCGGGCTGGTCTTCATCGGACCGTCCGCGGACGCCATCTCCCTGATGGGCGACAAGATCCGGGCCAAGGAGACCGTGCAGGCGGCCGGGGTGCCGGTGGTGCCCGGGTCCAGCGGCAGCGGACTCACCGACGCCGAACTCGCCGACGCGGCCCGCGAGATCGGCACCCCCGTGCTGCTCAAGCCCTCGGCCGGCGGCGGCGGCAAGGGCATGCGCCTGGTGCGGGACCTGGCCGTGCTGGACGAGGAGATCGCCGCCGCCCGCCGCGAGGCCCGCGCCTCCTTCGGGGACGACACGCTCCTCGTCGAACGGTGGGTGGACCGGCCCCGGCACATCGAGATCCAGGTGCTGGCCGACGGCCACGGGAACGTGGTGCACCTGGGCGAGCGCGAGTGCTCCCTCCAGCGCCGGCACCAGAAGATCATCGAGGAGGCGCCCTCGGTCCTGCTGGACGAGAAGACCCGCGCGGCCATGGGCGAGGCGGCGGTCCAGGCGGCGCGCTCGTGCGGCTACCGGGGCGCGGGCACGGTGGAGTTCATCGTGCCGGGCAACGACCCGTCCTCGTACTACTTCATGGAGATGAACACCCGGCTCCAGGTGGAGCACCCGGTCACCGAACTGGTCACCGGTCTGGACCTGGTGGAGTGGCAGCTGCGGGTGGCCGCCGGTGAGCCGCTGTCCTTCGGCCAGGACGACGTCCGGCTGACCGGGCACGCGGTCGAGGCGCGGATCTGCGCCGAGGACCCCGCACGCGGGTTCCTGCCCTCCGGCGGGACGGTGCTCCGGCTGCGCGAACCCCAGGGCGACGGCGTACGCACCGACTCCGGCCTCAGCGAGGGCACCGAGGTGGGCAGCCTCTACGACCCGATGCTGTCCAAGGTGATCGCCTACGGCCCGGACCGGGAGACGGCGCTGCGCCGCCTCCGGGCGGCCCTCGCCGAGACGGTCACGCTGGGCGTGCAGACCAACGCCGGGTTCCTGCGGCGGCTGCTGGCCCATCCGGCGGTCGTGGCCGGCGAGCTGGACACGGGCCTGGTGGAGCGGGAGGCCGCGACGCTCGTGGCGGCCGACGTACCGCAGGACGTCTACGCGGCGGCGGCGCTGCTGCGCCAGGCCGCGCTCTCCCCCGCGCCCGGCCCGGGCTGGGTGGACCCCTTCGCCGTCGCGGACGGCTGGCGTCTCGGCGGCGAGCCCGCCTGGACGGCGCACCACCTGCACGTGCCGGGACACGACCCGGTGACCGTCCGCGTGCGCGGCACGGCGGACGGCACGGCCGAGGTGCTGCCGGACGGGGCGGACACCCCGCTGCGGGGCGCCGGGGGCCCGCTCCCGGCCCCGGGAGCGGATCCCCGGTTCACCTGCCGGCTCGACGGCGTCGCGCAGTCCTTCGCCGCGACGCCGGACGGCACCTGGCTGGGCCGGGACGGCGACGCCTGGAACGTGCGCGACCACGATCCGGTCGCCGACTCCCTCTCCCGAGGGGCTCACGCCGGCGCCGACTCGCTCACCGCGCCCATGCCCGGCACGGTCACGGTGGTGAAGGTCGCCGTCGGCGACGAGGTGATCGCGGGCCAGAGCCTGCTGGTCGTCGAGGCGATGAAGATGGAGCACGTCATCTCCGCCCCGCACGCCGGCACGGTCGCCGAACTGGACGTGACGCCGGGCACGACGGTCGCCATGGACCAGGTGCTGGCCGTCATCGCACCGGCCGAGGCAGAGGCACAGGAGGACCGGTGACACTTCCCATGGCCGTACCGGCCGAGGGCCTTCCCGCGCGGGTGCGCATCCACGAGGTGGGTCCGCGCGACGGCCTCCAGAACGAGAAGGCGACCGTGCCGACGGCCGTCAAGGCGGAGTTCGTCCACCGCCTCGCCGACGCGGGCCTCACCACCATCGAGGCGACCAGCTTCGTCCACCCCGGCTGGGTGCCCCAACTCGCGGACGCCGAGGAGCTGTTCCCGCGCGTGAGCGGCCTCGATGTGGCGCTCCCGGTGCTGGTGCCGAACGAGCGGGGCCTGGACCGGGCCCTCTCCCTGGGCGCGCGCCGGGTCGCCGTCTTCGCCAGCGCCACCGAGTCCTTCGCCAAGGCCAACCTCAACCGCTCGGTGGACGAGGTACTGGCGATGTCCGGGCCGGTGGTGGCCCGGGCCAAGGCGCAGGACGTGCATGTGCGCGGCTACCTCTCCATGTGCTTCGGCGACCCGTGGGAGGGGGCGGTCCCGGTCGACCAGGTCGTCCGGGTCTGCCGGGCCCTGCTCGACCTGGGCTGCGACGAGCTGAGCCTGGGCGACACGATCGGCGTGGCCACCCCGGGCCACGTCCGGGCCCTGCTGACCGCGCTGAACGAACAGGGCGTGCCCACGGGTGCGCTGGGCGTGCACTTCCACGACACGTACGGCCAGGCGCTCGCCAACACCCTCGCCGCGCTCCAGCACGGCGTCACCACCGTCGACGCCTCGGCGGGCGGACTCGGCGGCTGCCCGTACGCCAAGTCCGCCACCGGCAATCTCGCCACCGAAGACCTGGTGTGGATGCTGCGGGGCCTCGGCATCGACACCGGGGTGGACCTCGGCCGTCTCGTCGCCACAAGCGAGTGGATGGCCGGCCGCCTGGGCCGACCCAGCCCTTCCCGCACCGTCCGAGCACTCGGCGGAACCGCACAGTCCCACAAGGAGCAGTGACCCGACATGGACCACCGTCTCTCTCCCGAACTGGAAGAACTCCGCCGCACCGTCGAGGAGTTCGCGCACGACGTGGTCGCGCCCAAGATCGGTGACTTCTACGAGCGGCACGAGTTCCCGTACGAGATCGTCCGCGAGATGGGCCGCATGGGCCTGTTCGGACTGCCGTTCCCCGAGGAGCACGGCGGCATGGGCGGCGACTACCTCGCGCTCGGCATCGTGCTGGAGGAACTCGCGCGCGTCGACTCGTCCGTGGCGATCACCCTGGAAGCGGGCGTCTCGCTGGGCGCCATGCCGATCCATCTCTTCGGGACACCGGAGCAGAAGCGGGAGTGGCTGCCGCGGCTGTGCTCCGGCGAGATCCTCGGCGCCTTCGGCCTGACCGAGCCGGACGGCGGCTCGGACGCGGGCGCGACCCGTACGACGGCCCGGCTCGACCCCGAGACGGACGAGTGGGTGATCAACGGCACCAAGTGCTTCATCACCAACTCGGGTACGGACATCACGGGGCTGGTCACGGTCACGGCGGTGACCGGCCGCAAGCCGGACGGCCGGCCGCTGATCTCGGCGATCATCGTCCCGTCCGGCACGCCGGGCTTCACGGTCGCGAGCCCGTACTCGAAGGTCGGCTGGAACGCCTCCGACACCCGTGAGCTGTCCTTCTCGGACGTGCGTGTCCCGGCGGCGAACCTGCTGGGCGAGGAGGGCCGCGGGTACGCGCAGTTCCTGCGGATCCTCGACGAGGGGCGTATCGCCATCGCGGCGCTGGCGACCGGCCTCGCGCAGGGCTGTGTGGACGAGTCGGTGAAGTACGCGAAGGAACGGCACGCGTTCGGCCGTCCGATCGGCGCCAACCAGGCCATCCAGTTCAAGATCGCCGACATGGAGATGAAGGCCCACACGGCCCGCCTCGCCTGGCGTGACGCGGCCTCGCGGCTGGTGGCCGGGGAACCCTTCAAGAAGGAGGCCGCCGTCGCCAAGCTCTACTCGTCGACGATCGCCGTCGACAACGCCCGCGACGCCACCCAGGTGCACGGCGGCTACGGCTTCATGAACGAGTACCCGGTGGCCCGGATGTGGCGCGACTCCAAGATCCTGGAGATCGGCGAGGGCACGAGCGAGGTGCAACGGATGTTGATCGCCCGCGAGTTGGGGCTGCCCGGCTGAGCCCCGAGGGCCCGAGGCGCGCCGGGCCGCGAGGAGGGGACTGGGCCGCGAGGGGGCACTGGGCCGCGAGGGGGGCTGAACCGCGCCGGCCCGCGGCGGCCGTCGGGGGCGCGTGCGCGCGATGGCGGGAAGTCGACCTGACACCGTCGACCTGATGCACACAGGAGGCCGCCGCACCGCTCGATCCGGGCCGGTGCGGCGGCCTCCTCGGCATGCTTCGAGGCCGCCCGAGCGTTCTTCACATCCTCGGAGTGATCAGCAACTCCGGTCCCTGTTCAGTCTCCTGACACCCCGTACACCTTTGATCCACAGGATGGGCACAGGAAACGGGCATGCATCGAGGCGGGTGTTCCACCACCCGGAACCACCCTCTGGACACGAGCTGAGGTTAGGCTAACCTACGTTCGAACCGTCCTCGGGTGATCCGCCCCGTCCGAAAGTAGCCAGAGACATGCCCAACGCCAGAGCCGCTCGTCCCACCCGCCGTGGCATCCTCGCCGTCGGTGGCGCGCTGGGCCTCGGTGCCGCCCTCGCCGCCTGCGGGGACGACGACGCGAGCAGCAGCGGCTCCCGGTCGTCGGCGAGCTCCTCGGCCAAGTCCGGTCCCTGGACCTTCAAGGACGACCGCGGCACCACGGTGAAGCTCGACAAGATCCCCACGAACATCGTCGCCTTCACCGGCGTCGGCGCCGCCCTGTACGACTACGGCATCCAGGTCAAGGGCGTCTTCGGCCCGACCAAGACCGCCGCGGGCAAGGCCGACGTCCAGGCCGGCGACATGGACGTCAGCAAGGTGACGGTCCTCGGCAACGTCTGGGACGAGTTCAACGTCGAGAAGTACGCGGCCCTCGCGCCCGAGGTGCTCATCTCCACGATGTTCGACAACGCCGGCACCCTCTGGTACGTCCCCGAGGCCTCCAAGGACAAGGTCGCCAAGCTCGCCCCGAGCGTCGGCATCTCCGTCTACGACCGTCAGCTGACCGCTCCGCTCCAGCGCATGTGGGAGCTGGCCGAGTCGCTCGGCGCCGACATGACGGCGGCCGCGGCCACCGACGCCAAGAAGAAGTTCGAGGACGCGGCCGCCCGGCTGCGCGCCGCCGCCAAGGCCAAGCCCGAGATCAAGGTGCTGGCCGGTTCCGCGAGCGAGGCGCTCTTCTACGTCTCCGGCACCAACCTCTCCATCGACCTGGAGTACTTCAAGGCCCTCGGCGTGAACTTCGTCGAGCCGCCGGAGAGCGCGAAGGCGAAGGGTGGCGGCTGGTACGAGTCGCTCAGCTGGGAGAACGTCGACAAGTACGCGGCCGACATCATCATGATGGACGACCGCTCCTCGACCATCCAGCCGGCCGACATCACCGAGGCGACCTGGAAGAAGCTGCCCGCGGTGAAGGCCGGTCAGGTCATCGCGCGCTCGCCCGAGCCCATCCTCTCGTACGCGAAGTGTGTGCCGCTGCTCGAGAACCTCGCCGAGGCGCTCGAGAACGCGAAGAAGGTCGCCTGATCAGGGCGGCTTGATGTCGTGGGCGGGCCGCGCGTCCGTGGTGGCCGATCGCGCCCACGCGGCGGGGCCGCATGTCGATGCGGCCCCGCGCCCCTGACCGAGCCGCACTGCCCTGCCCTACGCTCCAGGAGCCCCCGTGACCACCGCCGTTGCCGCGCCCTTCCGGTTCTTCTCGCTTGACGTCGTGCGGGCTCGGCGGGTCGGGTCGTCGCTCGTCCGGGTCACCTTCGCCGGGCAGGACCTGGAGCACTTCTTCTCCGACGGGCACGACCAGTCGCTGTCGCTGTTCCTGCCCCAGCCGGGTCAGAGCGAGCCGCAGGTGCCCTACGAGCTGGGCGACGGCTGGTGGCAGGGGTGGCGTGAACTGCCGGACAACGTACGGGCGGTGATGCGTTCGTACACGCTCCGGGCCCTTCGCCGGGACGCGCTCGGGCGCACCACCGAGATCGACATCGACTTCGTGCTGCACACCCCGGCCGGCCCCGCCTCCGCGTGGGCCTCGGCTGCCGGTGCCGGGGACCGGGTCGTCCTGCTGGGCCCGGCCCTGGCCGACAACCGGGCGATCCGGTTCCGCCCGCCCGGGGACACGGATCTGGTCGTGCTGTGGGGTGACGAGAGTGCCCTGCCGGCCATCGCGTCGATTCTGGAGTCCCGGCCGGCCGGACAGCGCGTCCGGGTCTGGCTGGAGGCGCACGATGCCGGGAACGTGCGCGAGTTGGCGACCACGGCGGACGCCGAGATCACCTGGGTGGTCGGTGAGAGTTCCGTGGACGCCCTCCGCGAGGCCCGGCTCCCGGCCGCCGAGCACCCGTACGTCTGGATCGCGGGCGAGTCGGGGTGCGTGAAGGCGTTGCGCCGCCACTTCGTCCGGGAACGCGGAATCGACCGGCGCCGCATCACCTTCGTCGGGTACTGGCGCCAGGGCATGAACGAGGAGCAGCTCCGCGCGGCGGAGTAGCCACCACCCGTGCCCCCGCAGGCAGTTGTGCGGGGGCACCGACGTGATCACGGTCACGGATGAGGCAAGACTCCTTCTTCATTACTTAGGTTAGGCTAACCTAAGTTGAACCAGAGACTCCGTCCCCGAGCCCGTCCCGCAGCAGACCTCGTCCCCACCCCCCGGAGGACCCCCACCATGCGCTCGCACCTGCTCAATGACACGACCGCGGAGCAGTACCGCCGCTCCGTGACCGAAGGAGTAGAGCGGGTGGCCGCCAAAATCGCCGCCACCGACCGTCCGTTCACCGGCGTCTCGGTCGACGCCCTCGCGCCCCGCATCGACGGGATCGACCTGGACAAGCCGCTGCACGACACCACGGCCGTCCTGGACGAGCTGGAGGAGGTCTACCTCCGCGACGCGATCTACTTCCACCACCCCCGCTACCTCGCTCACCTCAACTGCCCGGTCGTCATACCCGCCGTGCTGGGCGAGGCGGTCCTGTCGGCCGTCAACTCCTCCCTCGACACCTGGGACCAGTCGGCCGGCGGCACCCTCATCGAGCGCAAACTGATCGACTGGACGACGGCCCGGATCGGCCTCGGGCCGGCCGCCGACGGCGTGTTCACCTCCGGCGGCACCCAGTCCAACCTCCAGGCGCTGCTGCTCGCCCGCGAGGAGGCCAAAGCCGAGTCGCTCGCCGACCTGCGCATCTTCGCCTCCGTGGTCAGCCACTTCAGCGTGAAGAAGTCCGCGAAACTGCTGGGCCTCGGACCCGAAGCGGTGGTGTCCGTCCCGGTGGACAACAACAAGCGGATGCAGACCGTCGCGCTCGCCCACGAGCTGGAGCGGTGCAAGGAGGCCGGTCTGACGCCCATGGCCGTGGTCGCCACCGCCGGCACCACCGACTTCGGCTCCATCGACCCGCTGCCCGAGATCGCCGAACTGTGCGACCGGTACGAGACCTGGATGCACGTCGACGCGGCCTACGGCTGCGGCCTGCTCGCCTCCGTGAAGTACCGGGACCGGATCGACGGCATCGAGCGCGCCGACTCCGTCACCGTGGACTACCACAAGTCCTTCTTCCAGCCGGTGAGTTCGTCGGCCGTACTGGTCCGCGACGCGGCCACGCTCCGCCACGCCACCTATCACGCCGAGTACCTCAACCCGCGCCGCATGGTGCAGGAGCGCATCCCCAACCAGGTGGACAAGTCCCTGCAGACCACGCGCCGCTTCGACGCGCTCAAACTGTGGATGACCCTGCGGACCATGGGCGCCGACGGCATCGGGCAGCTCTTCGACGAGGTCTGCGACCTGACCGTCGAGGGCTGGCACCTGCTGGCCGCCGACCCGCGCTTCGACGTCGTCGTCCAGCCGTCGCTCTCCACCCTCGTCTTCCGCTACATCCCCGCCGCCGTCACCGACCCGGCCGAGATCGACCGCGCCAACCTCTACGCCCGCAAGGCCCTGTTCGCGTCCGGTGACGCGGTGGTCGCGGGCACGAAGGTCGGCGCCCGCCACTACCTGAAGTTCACCCTGCTGAACCCCGAGACGACGACCGACGACATCGCCGCCGTACTCGACCTGATCGCCGGCCACGCCGAGCAGTACCTGGGAGAGTCCCTTGACCGCGCTTCCTGAAGCCAGCCACACCTATGACTTCGTGGGGATCGGGCTCGGCCCCTTCAACCTCGGCCTCGCCTGCCTCACCGAGCCCATCGACACGCTCGACGGCGTCTTCCTGGAGTCCAAGCCGGACTTCGAGTGGCACGCCGGCATGTTCCTCGACGGCGCCCACCTCCAGACGCCGTTCATGTCGGACCTGGTCACCCTCGCCGACCCGACCTCGCCTTTCTCCTTCCTCAACTACCTGAAGGAGAAAGGCCGGCTGTACTCGTTCTACATCCGCGAGAACTTCTACCCGCTGCGGGTCGAGTACGACGACTACTGCCGCTGGGCCGCGAACAAGCTGAGCAGCGTGCGCTTCTCGACGACGGTCGCGGAAGTGACGTACGAGGACGACGTGTACGTCGTGCGGACCACCGCCGGAGAGCGCTTCCGCGCCCGGCACCTGGTCCTCGGCACCGGCACACCCCCGTACGTCCCGGAGGCCTGCGCGGACCTGGGCGGCGACTTCCTGCACAACTCCCGCTATCTGCGGCACAAGGCGGAACTCCAGAAGAAGGAGTCGATCACACTGGTCGGCTCCGGGCAATCGGCCGCCGAGATCTACTACGACCTGCTCAGCGAGATCGACGTCCACGGCTACCGGCTGAACTGGGTCACCCGCTCCCCGCGCTTCTTCCCGCTGGAGTACACCAAGCTCACGCTGGAGATGACCTCCCCGGAGTACATCGACTACTTCCGCGAGCTGCCCGAGCAGACCCGCTACCGCCTCACCGCCGAGCAGAAGAACCTGTACAAGGGCATCGACGGCGATCTCATCAACGAGATCTTCGACCTGCTCTACCAGAAGAACCTCGGCGGCCCGGTGCCCACCCGATTGCTCACCAACTCCTCGCTGACGAGCGCGCGTTACGCCGACGGCACCTACACCCTCGCCTTCCGCCAGGACGAGCAGGGCAAGGACTTCGAGCTGGACTCCCAGGGGCTGGTCCTGGCCACCGGCTACAGGTACACCGAGCCGGAGTTCCTCGCGCCCGTCCGGGACAGACTGCGGTACGACGCGCACGGCAACTTCGACGTCGCCCGCAACTACTCCATCGACACCACCGGCCGGGGCGTGTTCCTGCAGAACGCGGGCGCGCACACCCACAGCATCACCTCCCCCGACCTCGGCATGGGGGCGTACCGCAACAGCTCGATCATCCGTGACCTGCTCGGCAGCGAGTACTACCCGGTCGAGAAGACCATCGCGTTCCAGGAGTTCGCCGTATGAGCACGACCACGGCCGCCGTCGGCCGCCTCACCCTGCGCCCGCTCGACCCCGTCGAGGACGCCGGGCTGCTGCACGGCTGGGTCACGCACCCCAAGGCCGCGTACTGGATGATGCAGAACGCGAAACTGGTGGACGTCGAGCGCGCCTACATGGACATCGCGGCCGACGAGCACAGCCACGCCCTCATCGGCCTGCACGACGGCGAGCCCGCGTTCCTGATGGAGTACTACGACCCGGCCCACCGTGAGCTGGTCGGCCTGTACGAGCCGCGGCCCGGCGACGTCGGCATGCACTTCCTGGTCGCCCCCACCGACCGGCCCGTGCACGGGTTCACCCGGGCCGTGATCACCACCGTGATGGCGCGCCTCTTCGACGACCCGGCCACCTCCCGGGTCGTCGTCGAGCCGGACGTCTCCAACACGGCGGTGCACACCCTCAACGAGGCTGTCGGGTTCGTGCCCGAGCGGGAGATCCAGAAGCCGGAGAAGCGGGCGTTGCTGAGCTTCTGCACCCGCGAGCAGTTCGTCGCGGCGACGGGGGTGCCGGCATGAGCCTCGCCGACGCCGTCGCCCACCTCTCCCCCGAGCGCTGGGAGAAGGCCAACCGTCTGCTCGTCCGCAAAGCCCTCGCGGAGTTCGCGCACGAGCGCCTGATCACCCCCGAGGAGAAGGACGGCCGCTTCGTCGTCCGCAGCGACGACGGGCTGACCTACTACCGCTTCACCGCCGTCCGCCACGCCCTCGACCACTGGCAGGTGGATGCCGACTCGATCACCCGCACCCGCGACGAGGCCGAACTCCCGGTCACCGCGCTGGACTTCTTCATCGAGCTGAAGAAGACGCTGGGCCTGAGCGAGGAGATCCTGCCGGTCTACCTGGAGGAGATCTCCTCCACCCTCTCCGGCACCTGCTACAAACTGACCAAGCCGCAGATCACGTCCGCGGAGCTGGTCAGGAGCGGCTTCCAGGCCATCGAGACCGGGATGACCGAGGGCCACCCCTGCTTCGTCGCCAACAACGGGCGGCTCGGCTTCGGCATCCACGAGTACCTGTCGTACGCCCCGGAGACGGCGAGCCCGGTCCGGCTGGTGTGGCTGGCCGCGCACCGCTCGCGGGCCGCGTTCACGGCGGGCGTCGGTATCACGTACGAGTCGTTCGTGCGGGAGGAGCTGGGCGAGAAGACGGTCGAGCGGTTCGACGCCGTCCTGCGCGAGCAGGACCGGAACCCGGACGACTACCTCCTCATCCCCGTCCACCCCTGGCAGTGGTGGAACAAGCTCACCGTCACCTTCGCCGCCGAGATCGCCCGCGGCAACCTGGTCTGCCTGGGCGAGGGCGACGACGAGTACCTGGCGCAGCAGTCCATCCGGACGTTCTTCAACTCCTCGCACCCCGAGAAGCACTATGTGAAGACGGCCCTGTCCGTCCTCAACATGGGCTTCATGCGCGGGCTCTCGGCCGCCTACATGGAGGCGACCCCGGCCATCAACGACTGGCTGGCCCAGCTCATCGACAACGACCCGGTGCTGCGCTCGACGGGCCTGTCGATCATCCGGGAGCGGGCGGCCGTCGGCTACCGGCACCTGGAGTACGAGGCCGCGACGGACCGCTACTCGCCGTACCGCAAGATGCTGGCCGCGCTGTGGCGGGAGAGCCCGGTGCCGACGCTCCGGGACGGCGAGTCGCTCGCGACCATGGCCTCCCTGGTCCATGTGGACCACGAGGGCCGCTCGGTGGCCGGCGCGCTGATCGAGCAGTCGGGCCTGCCGCCGACCGAGTGGTTGCGCAGCTACCTCCAGGCGTACTACACCCCGCTCCTGCACAGCTTCTACGCCTACGACCTGGTGTTCATGCCGCACGGCGAGAACACGATCCTGGTCCTGAAGGACGGAGCGGTGCAGCGGGCGATCTACAAGGACATCGCCGAGGAGATCGCGGTCATGGACCCGGACGCGGTGCTGCCGCCCGAGGTCCGGCGCATCCGCGTCGAGGTGCCCGAGGACAAGAAGCTGCTGTCCATCTTCACGGACGTCTTCGACTGCTTCTTCCGCTTCCTCGCGGCCGGCCTCGCCACCGAGGGGATCCTCGACGAGGACGACTTCTGGCACACGGTCGCCGAGGTCACCCGCGCCTACCAGGCAGCGAACCCCGAACTGGCCGACAGGTTCCGCCAGTACGACATGTTCGCCCCCGAGTTCGCCCTGTCCTGCCTCAACCGTCTCCAGCTGCGCAACAACAAGCAGATGGTGGACCTGGCGGACCCGTCGGGCGCCCTCCAGCTGGTCGGAACCCTGAAAAATCCCGTCGCGGGGTTCTGATCCGGGCGGACGGGCGCCCCCGAGTACGGTCCTCGGGGGCGCCCGTCGCCGTCTTTGGAAGAATCCCCCCATGGCGGAAATCATCCAGAAGGACGGCACCTGGGTCTTCGACGGCGATGCCCTGCGGCTGACCCCGGGCCGGGACAAGAACGTCAGCCCGCTGCGCAGGGAACTGGGTGAACTGATCGTCCCTCTGGGCGCGTTGGCCGGGCTGTCGTTCGAGCAGGGAAAGAAGACGGGGCGGCTGCGGCTACGGCTGCGGGACGGCGCCGATCCCCTGCTCCAGGCGACCGGCGGACGGCTGACCGAGCCGCACGATCCGTACCAGCTGCTCGTCGAATCCGACCGGTACGGGGTCGCCGAGTACCTCGTGGACGAGGTGCGCCAGGCACTGCTCCTCGACGAGGTGCCGACCGACCCGGTGGACGCGTATCTGCTGCCCGGCCCGTCGGTGCCCCTGTCCGCCTCCGCCGGGGACGGCACGGCGAGCTTCGACGGTGAGCGGGTACGCCTGGAGTGGAACTGGAAGACCGAGGAGTCCAAGGCCTCCGCAGGGGCGCGCAGTATCGGCATCGCGGAGATCGAGGCGGTGGAGTGGCAGCCCGCGGTCGGCCTCGAGAACGGCTGTCTGCGCTTCCGGCTGCGCCACGCACCGACGAAGGCGCCGGCCAAGTACGACCCCAACGCCGTGGAGCTGTGGGGGTTCAGGAAGGACCCGCTGATGGCGCTCGTCGCGGCGGCCGTGCAGGCCAGACTGCCGCACCCGGCGTCCGGCCCCCGGGACGCCCTGCCCGCGCAGCGCGAGCCGGACTCCGCCGGCGGTGACGACCACGACGCGCTGCTGCGCCGGCTGCGCGAACTCGGCGAGCTGCGCCGTGACGGCGTCCTGACGGACGAGGAGTTCGCGATGGCCAAACAGGCGGTCCTCAGGCGCTTGTAGCACGACGAGGACCGCCTGCCGGCGTGGGTGCGCGGGTGGGTGCGCGGGTGGGTGCGCCGCGTGGGTGTGCGCCCCGCCTTCCGGGCGCACCCGGCGGGGGCCTCCTGGCGGGGTTACTTCGCCTTGCGGGCCACCGTGAAGTGGTCGACCTGCGCGCCGGTCTCGGCGATGCCGCGCACGGTCAGCGTGGCCGTACGGCCCTTCGCCGCCGGGGTCACGTCCACCCGCAGGAACGAGTAGTCGAGGTAGCGCACCCGCGACCAGGTGACGGTCTCGTCGACCTTGCCGTCCTTGGTGTTGATGAAGGACGCGACGGAGTCGACCTCGTTCTCGTGGCCCTCGTAGGAGAGCGGGGCACTGAAGGCGTACAGGCTGCGGCCGGCCGCGCCCGCGGTGACGTACACCACACCGTCGGTCTCGGGGTACGCCGTGCCGCCGATCGGGAGCTTCTTGGTGACGGCGCCCTTCTTGATGACGTCGGTGCGCTCGTACTGGTGGTTGTGGCCGTTGATGACCAGGTCCACGGTGTACTTCTCGAACAGCGGCACCCACTCCTGGCGCACGCCCCCCTCCGAGGCGTGCGCGGTGGAGGTGCAGTAGGCGCAGTGGTGGAAGAAGATCACGACGAAGTCGACGTCCTTCGACGCCCGGTACTTCTTGAGCTGCGTCTCCAGCCACTTGGTCTGGGTGCCGCCGGAGATGCCGAGGTTGGCCGGGATCTCGAAGGAGATGTCGTTGGCGTCGAGCGAGATCACCGCCGTGTTGCCGTAGACGAAGGTGTAGACGCCCGGGAGGTTCTTCGCGTCGGGACCGTTGTCCGGGAGGTTCCAGCGGGCCTCCTCGCCGCCGTAGCCGTTGGGCGAGTACCAGGCCTCCATGTCGTGGTTGCCGTAGGCCGGCATCCACGGGACGGACTTGGCGACGGACTCGGTCTGGGCGAGGAACTGGTCCCAGACGCGGGAGTCGAAGCCGGTGTCGGCGCTCTTGCCCTGGCCGGCCGGGTCGGCGTAGGCGATGTCACCGGCGTGCAGGTGGAAGGCCGGGTTCTGGCCGAGGAGGAGGCTGTTGTTGGCGAGGCCGTGGTAGCCGACGCCCTCGTCGCCGAAGGCGGTGAAGGTGAACGGCGCCTTGTGGTCGGGGGCGGTGGTGAAGGTGCCGAGAGTGCCGAGGATGTGGGCGGCGGCCGGGTCGAAGCCCGCGTGGCCGACGCCGTAGTAGTACGTCCTGCCGGGCTTGAGGTGGGTGAGCTCGGCGTGCAGGTAGTACTGGGTGTGGTCGCCGCTGGCGCCGACCCCGGCCGGGGTGTAGAGGGTGCGCACCTCGGCCTCGATCTTGCGGGAGAGGTCCCAGGGGTGGGCGCCGATCCGGATGAAGGGCTTCTTCACCGCGACCGGGACCTGCCAGGAGACCGTGATCTCGGTGCGCGGGTCCTTGCCGTAGGCGAGGTGGCGCCCGAAGGGGGCGACGAGGGCGCCGTCGACGTGCTCGGCGGCCGGGGTGGTCTTCGGGGTCCGCGTCGGCACGGCGGCCTGTGCCGTGGCGCCGGTCACGAACGCGCCACCCGTGACGGTGCCCAGGGTGACGGCGCCGCCTCTGATCATCGTGCGCCGGGAGAACTTGGCGCGCAGGTACTCGTGCTGCTCGGCCATGCTCATACGGTCGGCGAGCCGCTCGGGTACGCCCATGCGAGGAGTGTCCATGACGTCTGAAACTCGTCGCCTCGGGCGACGGGCCGCAAGCCGCCAAATGGACGGTGGAGGAACAGCGGCTCATAACACATTCAAGGTTCCCCCAAGGCTCCTTAACAGGTGCCTGCCCGAAATCGGGCACGATTCTTGCGAAACCAGCTCGCGTACCCCAGGATCTACCGGGTGCACGACGAACTCGTTGATCACCTGACGCGCTCCACGCCCCTCCAGCGGGGCGAGGCGCTACGGGTGATCCAGGACGTGCTCGCCTACTTCGACGAGACGACCGAGAACTACGTCCGTCGCCGCCACCGCGAGCTCCAGGCCCAGGGCCTGGTCAACGCGGAGATCTTCGAACGGGTCGAGGCGGACCTGAAATACCGTGCGGTGGCGCCGCCCGAGCTCACGCTCAGGCAACTGCGGCGCATCGTCTACGGGTGATCGAAAGCTTGGGGATACCTATATATGTGCGGAATCGTCGGATACATCGGCAGGCGTGACGTGGCCCCGCTGCTGCTCGAAGGCCTTCAGCGGCTCGAGTACCGCGGCTACGACTCGGCGGGCATCGTCGTCACCTCGCCGAAGACGGCCGGCCTGAAGATGGTCAAGGCCAAGGGCCGGGTCCGTGACCTGGAGGCCAAGGTCCCGGCGCGCTTCAAGGGCACCACCGGCATCGCCCACACCCGCTGGGCCACCCACGGCGCCCCCTCCGACGTGAACGCCCACCCGCACATGTCGGCCGACCTCAAGGTCGCCGTCGTCCACAACGGCATCATCGACAACGCCTCCGACCTGCGCAAGAAGCTCGAGGCCGACGGCGTCGAGTTCCTCTCCGAGACGGACACCGAGGTGCTCGTCCACCTGATCGCCCGCGCCCAGGCCGACAAGCTCGAGGACAAGGTCCGCGAGGCGCTGCGCGTCGTCGAGGGCACCTACGGCATCGCCGTCATGCACGCCGACTTCAACGACCGGATCGTCGTCGCCCGCAACGGCTCCCCGGTCGTCCTCGGCATCGGCGAGAAGGAGATGTTCGTCGCCTCGGACATCGCCGCGCTGGTCGCCCACACCCGCCAGATCGTCACCCTCGACGACGGCGAGATGGCCACCCTGAAGGCCGACGACTTCCGCACCTACACAACCGAGGGCACCCGCACCACGGCCGAGCCGACCACCGTCGAGTGGGAGGCCGCCTCCTACGACATGGGCGGCCACGACACCTACATGCACAAGGAGATCCACGAGCAGGCCGACGCCGTGGACCGCGTGCTGCGCGGCCGCATCGACGACCGCTTCTCCACCGTGCACCTCGGCGGCCTCAACCTGGACGCCCGCGAGGCGCGCCAGATCCGCCGGGTGAAGATCCTCGGCTGCGGCACCTCGTACCACGCGGGCATGATCGGCGCCCAGATGATCGAGGAGCTCGCCCGCATCCCCGCGGACGCCGAGCCCGCCTCCGAGTTCCGCTACCGCAACGCGGTCGTGGACCCCGACACCCTGTACATCGCCGTCTCGCAGTCCGGTGAGACGTACGACGTGCTGGCGGCCGTCCAGGAGCTGAAGCGCAAGGGCGCCCGGGTGCTGGGCGTGGTCAACGTGGTCGGCTCGGCGATCGCCCGCGAGGCGGACGGCGGCGTGTACGTGCACGCGGGCCCCGAGGTCTGCGTCGTCTCGACGAAGTGCTTCACCAACACCACGGTCGCCTTCGCGCTGCTCGCCCTGCACCTGGGCCGCACCCGCGACCTCTCCGTGCGCGACGGCAAGCGGATCATCGAGGGCCTGCGCAAGCTGCCCGCGCAGATCGCCGAGATCATGGAGCAGGAGGCGGAGATCGAGAAGCTGGCCGAGACGCTCGCCGAGGCCCGCTCGATGCTCTTCATCGGCCGCGTCCGGGGCTACCCGGTCGCGCGTGAGGCCTCGCTGAAGCTCAAGGAGGTCTCGTACATCCACGCCGAGGCCTACCCGGCCTCCGAGCTCAAGCACGGTCCGCTGGCCCTCATCGAGCCCGCGCTCCCGACGGTCGCGATCGTCCCCGACGACGACCTGCTGGAGAAGAACCGCGCCGCCCTGGAGGAGATCAAGGCCCGCAGCGGAAAGATCATCGCGGTCGCCCACCGCGAGCAGGAGAAGGCCGACCAGACGGTCGTCGTCCCCAAGAACGAGGACGAGCTCGACCCGATCCTGATGGGCATCCCGCTCCAGCTCCTCGCCTACTACACGGCGAAGGCGCTCGGCCGCGACATCGACAAGCCGCGCAACCTGGCGAAGTCGGTGACGGTGGAGTAGTCCTCCCCGCTCGTACAGAGAACGGCCCCCACGCGCGCCACCTGCGCGTGGGGGCCGTTCTCCTGCCGGGGACGCCCAACTCCCCGGCGTCGGCTGCCGATCAGCCCGTGGCCGTCACGCCGGGGCGGGCAGCGCGTCGCGGAACCGCAGTGGGCCAGTGGGCCAGCGCCGCGGTCGCCGCGTACCAGGCCACCGCGCCCGCCGCGACGGCGAACCAGCCGCCGACCTTGGTGAGCCCGTCACTGTCGGCGAACCGGGCGACGGCCATCAGCACCAGCCCCACGCAGAACAACCCGTAGGTGCCCTGGCCGAGTCGGTCGCCACCGGCGAGGGTCAAGGAGAGCGCCACGAGGGCGAACAGGAGCAGGAAGAGCCCCGCGGCGTTGTCGGAGACCTGGGCACCGGCGGAGACCGCCCAGGTGAACCAGAAGGCACCGAGGACGGTGTAGGCGGCACCGGCGGCCGCGTCGCGGTCGCGGAGGGCGAGCAGGCCGGCGACGAACAGTGCGACGCCGCCGACGTAGTGGGCGATGGATACGGCGTCCGCAGCCGTCACGCCGTCGATGAGGTCGGTGTACCCGAGCCCGAAGGCCAACAGGGTGACACCCAGGGCGAGTCGGCCGGCGATCGTGGTGGTGCTGCTTCCCGCAGAGACGTCGTTGTCCACGGCGGGCTCCCTTCATGCATGTGCAGTTGTGTGAGCGGTATATGCCCTTCACAAAGACACAAACACCCCTACGCGCCAGTAGATTTATGCTGCGCGACAAGGAGGGCCGGGCGTACCCAGATCTCATCTCACCTGGGAGAACGGCGAGTTACGGAATGACAACGACGGGCCGCTTGGCCCGCTTGGCGAGCCGGCCCGCGACCGAGCCGAAGATCCGGCCGACGATCCCGTGGGTCGAGCCGACGACGATCGCGTCGGCCTCGTACTCCCGCCCCACCTCTTCGAGTTCGTGGCAGATGTCGCCGCCGCGCTCGACCAGGATCCAGGGCACCTCGGCGAGGTACTCCGCGCAGGCGAGCTCCAGCCCGAGCACCTCGGTGCGGTGGTCCGGCACGTCGACGAAGACGGGTGGCTCGCAGCCGGCCCACACCGTGGTGGGCAGCCGGTTGGCGACATGGACGATGATCAGGCCGGAGCCGGAGCGGTGGGCCATGCCGATGGCGTACGCGAGCGCCCGCTCACTGGACGTGGAGCCGTCGAAGCCGACGACCACGCCGTGCTTGAAGGCTGGATCGCAGGAGTGGCGTGCGTCTTCCGCCGCCAGGGGCTCGGCCGCCGTAGGGTCGGCGACGGGCCGCTTGCGGTCCGCGGGTTCGAAGAATTCGTGACCGGCCATGGCTGTCTCGGCGTATTGATCCTTATACGGGTGGGACGCGGCGGTGTGATCGACGGAGCTGTCCGGGAATCATCTTCCCAACCCCATACCCCCAAGGGTACGGCGGCACGCCTCCGAGGCCCAGTTCCCGCACGCCCCCGGTGGGGGTTCCAGGGAGCATGCACGAGCGGACGCCCGTAACGCAATGGTTGCTGCCCCGTACAGGCGGTTTGCACAGGATTCACTTACGCGGGACCGCCGCCGACAGTGACCGACCGCTCGAACAGGCGTTGAACCCCGTGCACCGCTGCCCCACCACCGGCGCTCCACCACCGCCGCCCGACCGCCGCCGCACCCCGCCCCCTCGCACCGCCGCCCCCGCACCGCCGCCCCAGGAAGGAGCCCGCCCCGTGCCCTCGCCCCGCGCCACCCCCGACCCCCGGCCCGGCGACGACCGGTCGACCGACCTGATCCGCTGGGCGGCCTTCAGCTGCTTCCTGGTCCCGGTGGTCCTCCTCTGGTACGGCACCTCGCTGGCCGGCACCACCGGCACCGCCCTGGGCCTAGCCGCCGTCACGGCCGTCTGCCGGGTGCTGCTGCGCCGGTCCGAGCGGTGCCCGGCCCGGTTGCTGGACGAGGAGCCCGTGCTCCGGGCGCACCCCCGGGGGCGCCATCAGCGCACCGGGACGGGGTCACACCGTGGCGGTCGTCACTCCGGGGGAAACTCACCGGTCGGTTGACCGGTTTTCACGCACGGACCCGCTTCTTTTCAGCCAACTTCCGGTGATGGCGCATCCCTTGCCCCCACCACCCCCCACCCCCCGTTCCACCTGCACGGAAAGGGCCTCAGGGGCCCTGCGCACCCTACGGGGATTGGCCACCACACCGAGGCGCACTTCCCTGCACGGCCCACGAGTGCAACGCTTCGTGATCGAATGCTTCACGCCAAGTTGCCATGTCGACAATCTGCCGGGTGGCGAACTGGCCACGCCGGCATTGTGCGACACGTTAGATTCGATCTTGACTGTCTACGGCGGGGGACTCGTGCAGGACCGAGGGGAAACGTGCAGGAGCGACACAACCGAGGAGCCGCGACCACCGAGGGGGGCTTAGCAGGATGAGCCACGACTCCACTGCCGCGCCGGAAGCCGCGGCCCGGAAACTCTCCGGGCGACGCCGCAAGGAGATCGTCGCGGTGCTGCTGTTCAGCGGCGGCCCCATTTTCGAGAGTTCCATTCCACTGTCGGTGTTCGGGATTGACCGCCAGGACGCCGGCGTACCGCGCTACCGCTTGCTGGTGTGCGGTGGCGAAGAAGGCCCGCTGCGGACCACAGGGGGCCTGGAACTCACCGCGCCTCACGGCCTGGAGGCGATCGCACGGGCGGGCACGGTCGTCGTGCCGGCCTGGCGTTCGATCACCTCTCCGCCGCCGGAGGACGCGCTCGACGCACTGCGCCGGGCGCACGAGGAGGGTGCCCGCATCGTGGGCCTGTGCACCGGCGCGTTCGTGCTGGCCGCCGCGGGTCTGCTGGACGGCCGCCCGGCCACCACCCACTGGATGTACGCGCCGACGCTGGCCAAGCGCTATCCGTCGGTACACGTGGATCCGCGCGAACTGTTCGTCGACGACGGCGATGTACTGACATCGGCGGGCACGGCGGCCGGAATCGACCTCTGTCTGCACATCGTGCGGACAGATCACGGTAACGAGGCCGCGGGCGCGCTGGCCCGGCGGCTGGTCGTCCCACCACGCCGGTCGGGCGGCCAGGAGCGCTACCTCGACCGGTCTTTACCGGAGGAGATCGGCGCCGACCCGCTCGCCGAGGTCGTCGCCTGGGCGCTGGAGCATCTCCACGAGCAGTTCGACGTGGAGACGCTGGCGGCACGCGCCTATATGAGCCGCCGCACGTTCGACCGCCGCTTCCGGTCCCTGACCGGCAGCGCGCCGCTCCAGTGGCTGATCACCCAGCGGGTGCTCCAGGCGCAGCGCCTGCTGGAGACGTCGGACTACTCGGTGGACGAGGTCGCGGGGCGCTGCGGCTTCCGTTCGCCGGTGGCCCTGCGCGGCCACTTCCGCCGGCAGCTCGGCTCGTCCCCGGCGGCGTACCGGGCGGCGTACCGGGCCCGCAGGCCGCAGGGCGAACGGCAGACGGACAACGAACCGTCGCCGCCGCTCCCGCCGCAGGCGCTGCACCCGGACGCTCCGGGACCGGTACCGCCGCAGCTGCGGCGTACGGCCTCGGCGGCGGCCGGCGCGCTGGGCTCGTCGGCGTCCCTGCCGTCCGAGCACGCGCGGGACTCCTACGCGACCTCGCGGGCGAGTCTGCCGGGGCAGCGCAGCAGTACCTGAGCAGGTGACCGAACCTCTCGAGTGCCGGTCGGGCCCACCGGCCCGGCCGGCGCCCGGGCACGAGAGCGTCCACGCGGGGCATCTCAAAAGCCGACGTCAGCTTTAGGGTGGTCGCATGAACGATCGCATGGTCTGGATCGACTGCGAGATGACCGGCCTCTCGCTGTCGGACGACGCTCTCATCGAGGTTGCCGCCCTGGTCACCGACTCCGAGCTGAACGTGCTCGGCGACGGTGTCGACATCGTCATCCGCCCGCCGGCCCGGGCGCTGGAGACGATGCCGGAGGTGGTGCGCGAGATGCACACCGCGTCCGGGCTGCTCGACGAGCTGGCGGGCGGGACGACCCTCGCCGAGGCCGAGGCCCAGGTGCTGGCGTATGTACGGGAGCACGTGAAGGAGCCGGGCAAGGCGCCGCTGTGCGGCAACTCCGTCGGCACGGACCGCGGCTTCCTGGCGCGGGACATGACCTCCCTCGAGGGCTACCTCCACTACCGGATCGTCGACGTGTCGTCGATCAAGGAGCTCGCCCGGCGCTGGTACCCGCGGGCGTACTTCAACAGCCCCCCGAAGAACGGCAACCACCGCGCCCTCGCCGACATCCGCGAGTCCATCGCGGAACTGCGCTACTACCGCGAGGCGGTCTTCGTGCCGCAGCCCGGCCCGGACTCCGACACCGCTCGGACCATCGCCGCGAAGCACGTCCTGCCGGGCGGCTGACGGGGCCCCGTAAAAGGCGTGCGCGAGCACCCCCTCGGACCCTGTACACTTTTTCTCGGCCGGTAGGGAGACCGCAAAGTCCAACTGCCGGGCGTGGTGGGTGTAGCTCAGCTGGTAGAGCACCTGGTTGTGGTCCAGGATGCCGCGGGTTCAAGTCCCGTCACTCACCCTGAGTCATCAGCCGGTGACTTCCCGCAAGGGAGGTCACCGGCTGATGTGTTTCCCGGGAGGCGTCATGCACTCGACCCTCACCGCCGAGCCGTTCGCGACCGCCCGGCTCGACGTCGTCCCGCTGCGCGTCGACCACGCGGCCGAGCTGGCGGTCGTCCTGGGCGATCCCGCGCTGCACACCTTCATCGGCGGCGCCCCAAGCACACCCGAGGCCCTGCGCGCCCGTTACGAACGGCTCGTCGCCGGTTCGCCGGATCCGTCCGTCTCCTGGTGCAACTGGGTGCTGCGGGTGCGGGACGCCGACCGGCCGGCCGGGACCCTGCAGGCCACCGTGACCGGTCGGGACCACGCCGAGATCGCCTGGGTCGTCGGTACCCCCTGGCAGGGTCGCGGCCTCGCCTGCGAGGCGGCCGCGGGACTCGTCGGCCTGCTACGGGATCGGGGCGTGCGCACGATCGTCGCCCACATCCACCCCGACCATCACGCGTCCGCGGCCGTGGCCCGTTCCGCCGGGCTGTCGGCCACCGCGGAGCGGCAGGACGGCGAGGTGCGGTGGCGGCTGGTCGTCGCGCCGTGAACCCGGGGCACGCTCAGGAGGAGGAGCGCCCCACCAGCTCCGTCGCCAGTACGACCTGGCGTCGCTCCAGGCCCCGCGACACCGCGGGACGGCGGTCCGCGATCTCCGTGAGGAGCAGGTCCAGCATCCTGCGGCCCATCTCCTCGATGGGCTGGCGGACGCTCGTCAGCGGCGGGTCCATGTGCCGGGCGATCGCCGAGTCGTCGTAGCCGACCATCGCCACGTCCTCCGGGAGCCGGCGGCCCGCCTCGCGCAGTGCCCGGCGGGCGCCGGCCGCCATGACGTCGGAGCCCGCGAAGACCGCGTCGAGGGAGGGGTTGCGGGCGAGGAGTTCCCCCATCGCGCGGTGTCCGCCCTCCTCGGTGAAGTCGCCCGGGGCGATCAGGCCCTCGTCCGGCGGGTATCCCGCGTCGCGCAGGGCGTCCCGGTAGCCGTCGACGCGCCGTTGGGCGCCGTAGACGTCCAGGCGGCCCGTGATGTGGGCGATATGGGTGCGGCCCCGGGACAGCAGGTGATCCACCGCCGAGCGGGCGCCGCCGTAGTTGTCGGAGTCCACCGACGGGAGGGTCTCCGCGGCGGAGCGCGGGCCGCTGATCACCGCCGGGATCTCCAGCTGGGCCAGCAGATCGGGCAGCGGGTCGTCGGCGTGGACCGAGACCAGGAGAACTCCGTCGACGCGGTGCGCCGCCAGGTACTGGGCGAGCCGGCGTCGTTCGCGATCGCTACCCGCGAAGATCAGCAGCAGCTGCATCTCGGTGTCGGAGAGCTCCGCGCCCACACCGCGCAGCATGTCCGAGAAGTACGGCTCGGCGAAGAAGCGGGTCTCCGGCTCGGGGACCACCAGCGCGATCGCGTCCGTGCGGTTGGCGGCCAGGGCACGGGCCGCGGTGTTGGGGACGTAGCCGAGCTCGGCTACGGCCGCCTCGACGGCCGCGCGGGTCGCGTCACTGACTCTCGGCGAGCCGTTGATCACCCGGGAGACCGTGCCGCGGCCGACACCGGCGCGTGCGGCCACCTCTTCGAGAGTCGGCCGCCCTCCGCTCCGGCTCCGCGCTCCGTGGCTTGCCATGGGCCCCGCCTTCCCGCCGTCGTTCACGCTGGCCTGGAATCTAACAGCCCCGTCCGTTCAGCCCATCCTCGCCGACGGCCACCGTCCCCGGGGACCCGCTTCGACCCCACGGGACCTCGCACCCGTACGCCGGACCGGCCCGGTCCCAGGACGCCGGGCGCGCCCAACTCCCCGCCACCGGACGGCTCGTCCGTTGCCGCTCACGGCCGGAAAGCGCTGTCCCCCCGAGTTAGCTAACAGGCAGATAACTGAACGCATCTCTCCGCGCTCCCACCCTTGACACCCCCGCCCGAACCGACGACTCTTCAACACATCACCTGTGGGAGCGCTCCCACGGTACCTGACACATACACATCCCGCACGTTCCCCGCCCGAGCCGCAGCGAGTAACTAACGGGCCCAACAATGCAGTTGGCCGGGGGGTCGGCACGTCAGGGCAACAGGAGGACGCAATGCGAGCACGTACCCGAACCACCCGCCGGGTGGTGGTCCTCGCGGCCGTAGCGTCGCTGGGCGCCGGGCTGCTGGCCGGCTGTGCCGACGACGGCAACGACGACGCTTCCGACGGTTCGTCGTCGGGCAGCGGCAAGGGCAAGACGACGATCACGATGGGTCTGTTCGGCACGATGGGCTTCAAGGAGGCCGGTCTCTACACCGAGTACGAGAAGCTCCACCCCGACATCAAGATCGCTGAGAATGTCACGGAGCGGAACGAGAACTACTACCCGGCGCTCGTCAACCACCTCACCACCAACAGCGGCCTGATGGACGTCCAGGCCATCGAGGTGGGCAACATCGCCGAGGTCGTGGCCACCCAGGCGGCCAAGTTCGAGGACATGTCGAAGGTCTCGGGCGTCGACAAGAGCAAGTGGCTGGACTGGAAGTGGTCGCAGGGCACCACCAAGGACGGCCAGACGATCGCTCTCGGCACCGACGTCGGCCCGATGGCCCTCTGCTACCGCAAGGACCTCTTCGAGGCGGCCGGTCTGCCCACCGACCGCGAGGCGGTCGGCAAGCTGTGGGCCGGTGACTGGAACAAGTTCGTCGCCACCGGTGAGCAGTACAAGAAGAAGGCCAAGGCGGGCACCTTCTTCATGGACTCCCCCGGCGGCCTGATCAACGCCATTCTCAGCAGTGAGAAGGAGAAGTTCTACGACTCCTCCGGCGAGATCATCTACAAGACGAACCCGGCGGTGAAGGCCGCCTTCGACCTGACCGCGAAGGCCGCCGAGGGGGGCCTGGTCCAGGCCCAGACGCAGTTCCAGCAGTCGTGGGACACCACGATCGCGAACAGCAAGTTCGCCACCATCGCCTGCCCGCCGTGGATGCTCGGCACCATCAAGGGCAAGGCCAAGGCCGAGGACGCCGGCAAGTGGGACGTGGCCGTCGCGCCCAAGTCCGGCAACTGGGGCGGCTCCTTCCTGGGCGTGCCGAAGAGCGGCAAGCACGTGAAGGAGGCCGAGGCGTTCATCACCTGGCTGACCGCGCCCGAGCAGCAGGCGAAGCTGTTCAAGGTGCAGGGCTCCTTCCCGAGCACGCCGAGCGCGTACACCATGCCCGAGGTGACCGGCGCGAAGAACGACATGACCGGTGACTCGCCGATCGGTACGGTCTTCTCCGAGGCCGCCAAGACGGCTCCGGTGCAGGTCATCGGCCCGAAGGACCAGATCATCCAGCAGGGCCTGACCGACAACGGCGTCATCCTCGTGACGAAGGGCAAGTCGGCGGCGGAGGCCTGGAAGACGGCCACCAAGACCATCGACAACAACCTGGACAAGTGACCCGCATGGCCACCCGCCACGACACCGCCGCGCCCCCCACCAAGGAGGGGGGCGCGGCCCCGGGCCGCCCGGCCCCCGTTCCCACGGAGGCGGAGCAGCGGCACCGCGCCCGGCTCTCCCGCCGCTGGCAGCGGGACAAGCGCTGGAGCCCGTACGCCTTCGTCTCGCCGTTCTTCCTGCTGTTCCTCGCATTCGGCCTGTTCCCGCTGGTCTACACCGGCTGGGCGTCGCTGCACCAGGTGGAGCTGACCGCGCCCACCGACATGACGTGGGTGGGGATGCGCAACTACACGCGCATCTTCGAGGACGACTTCTTCTGGAACGCGGCGAAGAACACGCTCACGATCGGGATCATCTCGACCGTTCCGCAGCTGCTGATGGCCATGGGCCTCGCCCACATCCTCAACTACAAGCTGCGCGCCTCGACCTTCTACCGGGTCGCGATGCTCGCGCCGTACGCGACCTCGATCGCGGCCGCCTCGCTGGTCTTCGTGCTGCTCTTCGGGCGCGACTACGGCATGATCAACTGGGCGCTGCACTTCGTCGGGATCGACGCGGTCGACTGGCAGAACGACAAGTGGCCGTCGCAGATCGCCGTCTCGTCGATCGTCATCTGGCGGTGGACCGGCTACAACGCGCTGATCTACCTGGCCGCGATGCAGGCGATCCCGCAGGACCTGTACGAGTCGGCGGCGCTGGACGGCGCCAGCCGCTGGAAGCAGTTCCTGCACGTGACGCTGCCGTCGCTGCGGCCGACGATCCTGTTCACGGTCGTCGTCTCGACGATCGGCGCCAGTCAGGTCTTCGGCGAACCGCTGCTGTTCGACGCCAACAAGGGCGCGTCGGGCGGCGCGGAGCACCAGTTCCAGACGCTGGGTCTGTACCTGTACGAGCAGGGCTGGGTGAACCAGCACCTGGGCCGGGCCTCGGCGATCGCCTGGACGATGTTCCTGATCCTGATCGTGATCGGCATCGTCAACTACGTCATCTCGCGCCGGCTGCGCGCCAGTAGTTAGGAGTACCGGCCGTGACGACGACGACAACGACCGCGAAGTCCGTGCAACCCGAGGACGCCGTGCCGACGGCCCGGAAGGTGCGCCGGCCGAAGTCCGCGCGGGCCGGCGGGCAGATGCACGGCGGACCGATCGCCTACATCATCCTGGGCGTCTTCACCATCGTTTCGCTGTTCCCCCTGGTGTGGACGGCGATCGCGGCGTCCCGCGACAACAACCGGCTGGCGCAGAACCCGCCGCCGTTCGTGTTCGGCTCCAACCTCTTCCACAACCTGGACGTGGCCTGGAACGACGCGAACCTGGGCAAGGCGTTCGTCAACACGACGATCGTGGCGGGGACTTCGGCCGCGACGATCGTCTTCCTTTCGACGATCGCCGGGTTCGCCTTCGCCAAGCTCCGGTTCCGGGGCCGGGGCGCGCTGATGCTGATCGTGATCGGCACGATGATGGTGCCGCCGCAGCTGAGCATCATCCCGCTGTACATGATGGTCGCCAAGCTGGAGTGGACGGACCAGCTCCAGGCGGTGATCCTGCCGTCGCTGGTGAGCGCGTTCGGTGTGTTCTTCATGCGGCAGTACCTCATCCAGGCGCTGCCCGACGAGATCATCGAGGCGGCCCGGGTGGACGGCGCTAGCAGCTGGCGCGTGGTGTGGCACGTGGTGTTCCCCGCGGCGCGCCCGGCGATGGCGGTGCTCGGCATGCTGATGTTCGTGCAGACGTGGAACGACTTCCTGTGGCCGTTCCTGGTGCTGAGCCAGACCGGCAACCCGACCGTGCAGGTCGCGGTCGCGGGCCTCGGCCGCGGGTACACCCCGGACCAGTCCCTGATCATGGCGGGCGCGCTGCTGGGCACGCTGCCGCTGCTGCTGGTCTTCGCGATCTTCGGCAAGCAGATCGTGGGCGGCATCATGCAGGGCGCCGTGAAGGGCTGAGGACACGTCGCGACCGCGTACGACGCCTCACGACGCCCTCCCGTTCGTCCGTCCGTGACCTCACGGGGGCCGGGTCACCGCCGCCCCGGCCCCCTCCGCACCACTTCCCCCCCGACCTCGTCGGTCTCGACGACCACCCATGGGAGCGCTTCCATGCCTGAGCCCATTACTCCGGTGACCTTTCCGCCCGCCTTCCTCTGGGGTGCCGCGACCTCCGCGTACCAGATCGAGGGGGCGGTGCGCGAGGGCGGCCGTACCCCCTCGATCTGGGACACCTTCAGCCATACGCCGGGCAAGACGGCCGGTGGCGAAACCGGTGACATCGCTGTCGACCACTACCACCGCTACCGCGACGACGTGGCGCTGATGGCGGAGCTCGGCCTGTCCACGTACCGCTTCTCCATCTCCTGGTCCCGGGTCCAGCCGACCGGGCGCGGCCCCGCGGTGCAGGTGGGCCTGGACTTCTACCGCCGTCTGGTGGACGAGCTGCTGGCGGCGGGCATCAAGCCCGCCGTCACCCTCTACCACTGGGACCTCCCCCAGGAGCTGGAGGACGCCGGCGGCTGGCCGGAGCGGGACACGGCGTTCCGGTTCGCGGAATACGCGCAGATCGTCGGCGAGGCGCTCGGCGACCGCGTGGAGAACTGGATCACGCTGAACGAGCCGTGGTGCAGCGCGTTCCTGGGCTACGCGTCCGGGGTGCACGCGCCGGGCCGTACCGAGCCGGTGGCCTCGCTGAAGGCGGCGCACCACCTGAACCTGGCGCACGGGCTGGGCACTTCGGCGCTGCGCACGGCCATGCCGGCCCGCAACTCGGTGGCGATCAGTCTCAACTCCTCGGTGGTGCGCCCGCTCTCCCCGGGTGACCCGGCGGACCTGGCCGCGGTGCAGAAGATCGACGACCTGGCCAACGGCGTCTTCCACGGCCCGATCCTGCGGGGTGCCTACCCGGAGACCCTGCTGGCGGCGACCTCGTCGCTGACGGACTGGTCGTACGTCCACGAGGGCGATCTGCGCGCCATCCACCAGCCGCTGGACGCGCTGGGCCTGAACTACTACACGCCCACGCTGGTCTCGGCGGCGGACGCGTCGGTGGAGGGACCCCGCTCGGACGGTCACGGTGCGAGCGACCACTCGCCGTGGCCGGGCGCGGACGACGTGGCCTTCCACGTGACGCCCGGCGACCGCACGGAGATGGGCTGGTCCATCGACCCGACCGGCCTGCACGAGCTGATCATGCGTTACACGGCGGAGGCGCCGGGCCTGCCCCTCTACATCACGGAGAACGGCGCGGCCTACGACGACAAGCCCGACTCGGACGGCCGTGTCCACGACCCCGAGCGCATCGCCTACCTGAACGGCCACCTCGCGGCGGTCCGGCGGGCGATCGCGGACGGCGCGGACGTGCGGGGCTACTACCTCTGGTCCCTCCTGGACAACTTCGAGTGGGCGTACGGCTACGAGAAGCGGTTCGGCGCGGTGTACGTCGACTACGCGACGCTGACCCGCACGCCGAAGTCGAGCGCCCTGTGGTACAGCCAGGCGGCCCGTACGGGCACCCTGGCGCCGACCGAGACCAACTGACCCGGGGAGCGGGGAGAGGGCGCGGCGGGCTGGGGGCCTGCCGCGCCCTTCGCCGGTGATCGCTCCTGTCCGCCTTCCGTCCGGGTCGGCGGGATCCGTGGCACGCTCGTTGCGCCCACGGCCCTCCTGTCGCCGGAGGTGTCGGCGCGTCGGCGGGGGCGTACGGGGAGGAGCGACATGAGCTCGGGCGAGGTCGGTCCGGTCTGGGCTGCCGGTCTTCGCGTTCAGCTTCACCGAGCCGTCTGCGTCGTACTCGGGCACGCGGGCGGTGCCGATGGCACGGAAGCCCTCGTGTCTGAACTTCCTGCGCCAGGTCGGCTCACCGAACCGGGAGGTGAACCTGGCGTTCTTGGCCTTGGCGACGTCCTTCAGCGCGTGCTGCTGCACATCCGCGTTCCCGGCCGGCGGTGTCCCCGGGCCGGCGGTGTCACCAGGTGGCGGTGTCACCGGCCGGCGGCGTCAGCCAGTGGCGGGCGGGCGTCACCGCACGCGACACGTCACCGGTCGCCTCCCGACAGCAGACGGCGGGTGGTGTCCACGCCCCAGATGTCGAGCGACAGCAGCCGGTCGCTGGACGCCATCAGGCCGCCGGTCGCCTCCACGTGCGCGGCCCACCGCTCCCGGGTCTCCACCGCCGGACGGGCCATCAGGCAGTCCGGGTCGTTGGTCCAGAGCCGGCCGTGCTGCCACTGGCGGCCGGCGCCGGTGAATTCCGCCGGGTCCTGGCCGGGCTGGCTGTAGTCGTCGGCCTCGGGACGGCGGTGCGGGGCCGTGTCGGGGCTGACCCGCATCGCGTCGAAGAGTCCGAGGGAGGGCAGGATCGGCGCGCCGCAGCCCAGGAGGTACGCGTCCGGGCCGATCGCCGCGCGGATCAGCTCGACGCCCGAGCGGTACGCCGTCAGCGCGTCCACGGTGCCGTCGTGCCGTACGCCGTCCAGCGCGCCCGCGTACAGGAAGTCGGCCTTGAAGTAGTCGTAGCCCTCGGCGCGCAGCGTCCGGAAGACGTCCGTCAGGTACGCCGCCGCCTCGGGGTGGGTGGTGTCGAGGACCCGAAGGTCGTGGCCCCAGTTGTGGCCGGCGTGCGCGAAGCCGCCGTCGGCGGAGCGGACCAGCCGGTCGGGGTGCCGGGTGGCCAGTTCGCTGCTCGGGTCGACCAGGAAGGGTGCCGTCCAGATGCCCGCGCGGCGGCCCCGGGCGCGGATGGCGTCGGCGATGCCGGAACGGGAGCGGAAGCGGCCCGAGAGGACGAGCCAGTCGCCCAGGGCGCGCTGGTAGCCGTCGTCGATCTGGACGACGTCGACAGGCAGGTCCAGGGTGTCCATCGCGCGGAGGTTCTCGTGGATGTCGTCCTCGGTGACGGCGGTGAAGTACTCGTACCAGGAGCACCAGACGGTCGGCGCGGGACGGGGGGCCGGCAGGCCGAGCCCGGCGGCCCAGTCGGCCAGGAGCGCCTGGATGTCGGTGCCCGTGTACTCCTTCACCGGGCCGTCGGCGCTGATCTCCGCCACGGATCCGGCCCGGGTGAGGCGGATGGACGGCACCTCCCGCACCGGGTCCGGCGCCGCCCACAGCCGTACCGGTGAGCCGTCGCCGGGGTCGAGGGCGAGCAGCCCCTCCCCCTGGAAGACTCCCGCGGGGACGGTGATCCCGGGGCGGTAGCAGACCGTCGCCCAGTTGTCGTTCGTCGGGCGGTACGGGGTGTCGCGGAGGGCGTAGGCGCCGCTCGGGCTCCAGGACTGCCAGCCCTCCTCGTGGACGCGGGCACGACGCGGGTCCACGGGGACGGCGGCCACCGGGGTGAAGGGGTGGTGCACGGGGTTCTCTTTCACGGGGAGGGACGTGCGGAGACGGAGGGCAGCGGGCGGAGACGGAAGGGGCGGGCGTCAGCCCTTGTTGGCGCCCAGGGTCAGGCCGCTGACGAACTGGCGCTGGAGCACGAAGTACACGATCAACGTGGGGATCGCGGTCAGCAGGGCGCCGGCGGCGACCAGGTTGGGGTCGGTGAAGTACTGGCCGGAGAGGTTGTTCAGGGCCGAGGTGATCGGCATGTTCTCACCGGTGGAGATCAGCACGATCGCCCAGAAGAAGTCGTTGTAGATCCAGATGGAGAGCAGGGTCGCCAGGGCCGCCATCGCGGGCTTGCACAGCGGCAGCACGATCTGCCAGTACAGCCGCCACACGGACGCGCCGTCGACCAGCGCGGCCTCGGTCAGCTCGTGCGGCAGCGAGCGCATGTAGTTGCTCAGCACGAAGGCGCAGAAGCCGGACTGGAACGCCACGTGGATCAAGACCAGGCCGAGCGCGGAGTCGTAGAGCTTGCCGCTGACCGTGATGCCCGGCAGGTCGACCAGGAGGTACAGGCGGTACAGCGGGGTGATGATCACCTGTTGCGGAAGAAGGTTGCCGGCCGTGAACACCAGGAGCAGGAACAGGTTGACCCGGAAGTCGAAGCGGCTGACGTAGAACGCCACGCACGACGACAGGAAGAGGGTCACGAGCACGGCGGGGACCGCGATCAGCAGCGTGTTCCCGAAGTAGTGCAGCATGTCCGACTGCTGGAACGCGTTCGTGAAGTTGTCCAGGCCGAGCCTGTCGGGCCAGGAGACATAGCCCTTCTCGCTGGTCTCCGCGTAGGGGCGCAGGGCCGCGAACAGGGCCCACAGCAGGGGCGCCAGCCACGCCAGGGACGTCACGACGAGGAAGGTGTGCAGCAGGATCCGGGCGGGGCGGACGGGGGTGCGCTGCCTGGACGCGAGGGTCGCGCTCATGCTCGCCGCTCCTTCCGGAAGGTCGCGATCAGGTACGGGATGATCACGGCGAGGGAGATCACCAGCAGGACGACGGCGATCGCCGATCCGTATCCGATGCGGCTGGACTCGCCGATGATGTTGTTGGTGACCAGGATCGACAGCAGCTCGGTCCCCTGGGCGCCCTTGTTGAAGACGAAGACCAGGTCGAAGGCGCGCAGGGCCTCAATGATCGTCACCACGAGGACGACGGTGTTCGTGGGCCGCAGGGTCGGGAAGATGACGTTCTTGAACGTCTGCCACTCGTTCGCGCCGTCCAGGGCGGAGGCCTCGCGCAGGGCCGGGTCGACGCTCTTCAGGCCGGCCAGGTAGAGGATCATCATGTAGCCGGCGTGCCGCCAGGAGGCGGCGACGAGGATGGCCCAGAGGTTGAGGTCCGGGTCGCCGATCCAGTCGATGTAGTGGCCCGGCTCGTTGGCGCCGATCAGACTGTTGATCAGGCCCGTGTCCGGGTTGTAGACCAGCTGCCAGACGAAGCCGATGACGGCCATGGAGACCACGACCGGCAGGAAGAAGGCCGTCTGGTAGACCCGGCTGAACCGGATCCTCTTGTCCAGCTGGACCGCCAGGAAGAGCCCGAACGGGGTCGGGACCAGGATGAGCACGACGAACCAGACGACGTTGTGCTGGACGGCGGGCCAGAACTGCGGGTTGTTGCTGAACAGCTCCCTGAAGTTGTCCAGGCCCACCCACTTGATCGAGTCGAAGCCGATGCCGTCCCAGGTGGTGAAGGCCAGGGCGACGGAGGCGAGGGCGGTGACCCAGACGAGGGCCACGTGCAGGACCGTCGGCACGCCGGCCATCAGGCCGAGCGTGAGCCGGTCGCGGCGGGTCAGCAGGCGCCGGTGGCCCTGCGGAGCCCACTTCTTCGGGGTCGCGGTGCCCGGAGACGGCTCGGCGGCCGCCTCCGGGATCTTCGTGGTCGTTTCGGAGCTCATGTGTCGGTGCTCATCCGCCTCGGCTCGAGCGTCTCAGCCGGACGCGAAGATCGTCTTCTTCTGACGCTCGATCGACGTCAGCAGGCTGTCGATCCCCTTGGGGTCGCGGACGAACTTCTGGAGCGCGGGCTGCATCACCGTGGAGGTGAAGTCGGGCCGGCTGTCACGGTCCATGAACTGCGTCAGGTGCTTGGCGCCGCTGATCATCGCGTACGCCTTCTTCTGCAGGGCGGTGTACGAGGAGGTGTCGGCCTTGGAGGAGGCGGCGACGACGCTCGGGTCGGCCTTGAGGTAGATCGCCTCGGCCTCCGGGGTGCCCAGGTACTGCAGGAGCTTGACGGCGGACGCCTTGCTCTTCGGGGCCTTGGAGAGCATGAAGCCGTCGGTGGGCGCCTCGACGGTGTCCTGGCCGTAGGCCGGGTCGATCTCCGGGAACGCGAAGAAGTCGAGGTCGTCGGCGTCGGTCTGGTCGGTGAACTGCTGCGCCACGAAGGTGCCCAGCAGATACATGCCGGCCTTCTTGGAGACGAGGGTCTGGGCGGCGTCCTGCCAGGTGCGGCCGACGGCGCCGTCCTGGTGGTAGGGGAGGATCTCGGCCCAGTGGTCGAAGGTCTTGCGGACCTTGGCGTCGGTCCAGGAGGCCTTGCCCGCCATCAGTTCGACGTGGAAGTCGTAGCCGTTGGTGCGGAAGTTGATCTGGTCGAAGGTGCCGAGCGCGGGCCAGGCATCCTTGTCGCCGAAGGCGATCGGGACGAGGCCGTCCTTCTTCATCTGCTTGCACAGGGCGACGAGCTGGTCCCAGGTGGTGGGGACGGTGTAGCCGTGCTGCTGGAAGACGCTCTTCCGGTAGAAGAGCGCCCAGGGGTACGTGTACAGCGGCACGAAGTAGTACTTGCCGTCCTCGCCCTTGCTGAGCGCTTTCATCGCGTCGGGGAAGTCGCCGCCGATCTGCTGCCACACGTCGTCGATCGGGGTGGCGAGCTTCTTGGCCGCGAAGAACTGCATGCGGTAGCCGGCGAACCAGTTGAACACGTCGTCCGGGGTGCCCTGGAGGTAGGAGTTGATCTGCTCCTGGAACGTGTTGTGGTCCTTGGTGTTCACGTCGACCGTGATTCCGGACTGCTTCTTGAAGGCCGCGTAGATCTCCGCGAAGGCCTTCTTCGGGACGGCGTCGGAGGCGTTGGAGCCGAGGGTGACGGTCTTCGGGTCGGCCGCGGTGCCACTGCCGCCGCAGGCGGAGAGCAGGGGTATGCCGGCGCCGAGCACGGCCGCGCCGCCCATACCGCGCAGGAGGGTACGACGGCTCGGGGAGGGGAGAGCGAGACGGCCGGAGGGGGAGAGGTGGTGCATGAGCGGCTCCTGACGCGAGGTTCGGCCACGGAGTGTGGCTGAAAGCCGGTCACAATCGACCAGAAATCAACTTGACCGAACACGGGGTGGCGCAATAACAGCCGTATGTCCGGTCATGCGTCAAGAGCCGCTGGCTTCATTTGTCGAAACGTAATCGACGCACCTTGATCACTTACGTGATCAATTCCCGCTCCCCCTCTTGATCATTTAATTGCTCACTTACAGGCGGCGATCATTTGTGGGCAGCGATCACTTGAAGGCACTGATCACTTGAAGGTAGTGATCACTTGTAGGCGGCGAACGCCTTCGAGAACGCGGAGTCGGCCTGGACGATCGAGCTGCATGTCGCGTCCGCGTAGTTCTTGGCCCCGCCCGCGCACTGCTTGTCCCGGGTGGCCGACCACATCGACAGCGGGCCGAGCCCCTTGGCCTTGGCGAAGGCGACGAGCTGGGTGGCGTCGTCGACCTTGAAGATCTCGGACGTGACGTCGTTCACACCGATCATCGGGGTGACCCCGACCGCCTTCCAGGCCGCGCTGTCACTGAGCCCGAGGACGCTCTTGACCTGCGCCTGGGTGGCGGTGGCGGCCTGTTCGGCATAGGTCCCCATGTCGCCGCTGTACGCCGGCCCGTAGTCCATCGCCATGATGTTGACGGTGTCGATGCCGACGCCGGCGGACTTGGCGCCGGCCAGCAGGTTCACCCCGTCCTGCGTCAGCCCCTCGGGCATGACGGGAAGGGTGAACGACACGTTCAGATTCGGATGCTGCTGCTGGAGCTTCGCGATCGCCTGGGCGCGGCGGGTGTTGGCCGCCGCATTCGGCAGCGCGCCGCCCTCGATGTCGAAGTCCACCTTGGTCAGCTGGTAGGCGTCCACCGCCTTTCCGTACGCCGCCGCCAGCGCGTCCGCCGAGGAGCAGGTCGTCGCCAGCTCGGAGCCGGAGGCGCCGCCGAAGGAGACCCGGACGTCACCGCCCTTGGCCCGCAGGGCCCCGATCTGCGCGGCCACGCCGTCGCTCGCGAGGTCGGTCACCCCGCCCCACTTGGGCGTGCAGCCGCCGCCGTCGGTGACGAACGCCAGGTTGTAGTCCTTCACCCCGGTCGCGCTGACGCTCGCCAGGAGGTCGAAGGCGGGGTACAGGGAGGTGTCGACGTAGGGGGCGAACCCGGCGGAGGCGGTGGTGCCGGTACCGGTGCTCGCGCTGGTGCTCGGGGCGGGAGAGGTGGTCGCCGGAGAGGAGGGCGAGGAGGTGGCGGTCGGACTCGGGGCCGTGGTGGGACTCGCGCTCTGGGTCGGCCTGCCACTCGGCTCGGGCGTCGCGCCGTCGTCGGCGGAACACTTGGCGCCGTCGACCAGACAACCGGCGGGATCCCCGCTGCCGTTGACGACGAATCCGACGGTGACGGACTCCCCGACGGCGAGCCCGTCGGTGTCCCACCCGGGCGGCGAGACGGTGACGTGCTGCCCGCTGACGGCCGACTCGCCGTTCCACAGGGAGCCCAGCTTCGCCCCGGCCGGCAGATCGAACTCGAGCTTCCAGTCCGCCTTCGCCCGACCGCTGTTGTTCGTCACGACGTACTGCGCGGTGTACCCCGTCGACCAGTCGCTGGTCCTGGTGTAGGCAGCCCCGACCCCGGCCGCCTGCGCGGTACCGCCGAGCAGAACGGCCCCACCGCCCACCACGGCCGCGGCGACCGCACCGCCGATCATCTTGTTCCTGCCACTGATCCTGCGCCGATGCGTGCTCATCACGTGCCTGCCTTCACTGCTCACGGGAGTTCCCGGGGGTGGGGTGCGGCAGCACGCTAGCGATCCCGAAACGGGCAAAGCGCCTGATAGGGACGGCTGTTGAGGTTCTTAGGGAGCGCTTAAGGAACACATCGGGGGCGGTTAAAGGTCGAGACCGGTTCGCCCCTCAGGAACGGCCGACGAGTGCCCGCCGTCGTCTGCGGACAGCTCCCCGGTGGCCCCTGCGCACCGGCTCCCGCCCGTCCAGCTGGATCCAGAGCCGCACCTCGGTGCCGCCCAGTACCGAGGAGCCGATGCGGACGTCACCGCCCGTCGACTCGGCGAGCCGACGGACGATGTCCAGGCCGAGGCCGGTCGAGCCCGCGGTGCCCGAGCCCCGGCCGCGCGCCATCGCCGCCTCGGGGTCGGCGATGCCCGGGCCCGCGTCCGAGACGAGGACGATCACCGCGTCCTCGCCGTTGTGGACGTCGACCGCGAAGGCCGTGCCCTCCGAGGTGTGCCGGAACACGTTGCCGAGCAGGGCGTCCAGGGCGGCGGCGAGGTCGGTACGGGCCACGGGTATGCGAACCGGGCGGTCCACACCGGCCGTGCGCACCTTGCGGCCCTCGTCCTCCGCGAGCGCCGACCAGAACGCCATCCGCTCCCGGACCACCTCCGCCGCGTCGCAGCCCGCGCCCGGACCGGCGGCCGCCGTCTGCGGCTTGGCCTCCCGCGCCGTCCGGATGATCGTGTCCACCTCGCGCTCCAGCTGGGCGACGGCGGTCCTCGTCTGCTCGGCGGCCGGAGACTCGCCCAGGGAGGCCGCGTTGAGCCGCAGCACGGTCAGCGGGGTCCGCAGCCGGTGGGACAGATCCGCCGCCAGCTCCCGCTCGTTGGCCAGCAGTTGGACCACCTGATCCGCCATCGAGTTGAACGCGACCGCCGCGAGCCGCAGTTCGCTCGGACCCTCCTCGGGCACTCTCGCCCCGAGCTTGCCCTCCCCCAGCTCGTGCGCCCCCTCGACCAGCCGCCTCGCCGGCTGCACCATCCGTACGCCCAGCCGGTCGGCGACGGCGACCGAGCCGACGACCAGCGCCGCCCCGACCGCCGCCAGCACCGCCCAGGCCGTGCCGACGCCGTTGCTCACCTCGGACTCGGGGACGAACACCTCGATCACCACGGTCCCCAGGCTCAGCGCGACCGGCTGGAGCAGCGCGGAACCCCCGGCGACCTCGGTGGTGGAGGCACGGCCCAGCTTCCGTACGGCCGCGATGTCCGCGTCCGCGGCACGCTGCCGGCCGAGGTCGACGGCGGCCCGGCCGTCGCTCGCCGGCAGGTGCACCGCCATGCCGTCGTCCGAGCCCGCCGAGGCCACGACCCGCTCCAACTGGTCGCGGTCGGTCGTGATGGACAACGCCGGGACCACGACCGCGGCCTCCCGCTCGGCGTTGGAGAACGCGCGGTCGCGGGCCATCTCCTTGATGACCAGACCGAGCGGGACGGCGAAGGCGACCACGACCATCGTGGTGACCGCCAGACAGACCTTGACCAGTGCCCATCTCATCGGATCGGTCCCGTCCCCCCGGAGTCGCGGACGGGCGGCTCCAGCTTCACGCCGACACCCCGCAGGGTGTGCAGATAGCGCGGCCGCGCCGCCGTCTCGCCCAGCTTGCGGCGCAGCCAGGACAGATGGACGTCGATGGTCTGGTCGTCGCCGTAGGACTGCTGCCACACCTCGGCCAGCAGTTCCCGGCGCGGGACCACGACCCCCGGCCGGCCGGCGAGAAAGGCCAGCAGGTCGAACTCGCGGCGGGTGAGGTCGAGCCGTACGCCGTCCAGTTCGGCCTGACGGCGCAGCGGGTCGACGGTCAGACCGCCGACCCGGATCACGCTGGAGGGCGCGGCCTCCGCGGCACCGGACCGGGCCCGCCGCAGCACGGCCGCCATCCGCGCCGACAGGTGCTCCACCGAGAACGGCTTGGTCAGGTAGTCGTCCGCGCCCGCGTTCAGCAGCCGGACGATCTCCGTCTCGTCGTCGCGCGCGGTGGCGATGATGACCGGCACGTCCGTGATGCCGCGCAGCATCTTCAGGGCCTCGGAGCCGTCCAGATCGGGCAGGCCGAGGTCGAGGATGACCACGTCGAAGCGGAAATGGGCGACCTCGCGCAGCGCCTCCAGTGCCGTACCGACGCTGCGCACGAGGTGCGAGGCGTCGGTCAGCTGCCGGATGAGCGCCGAGCGTACGAACTGGTCGTCCTCGACCACGAGCACACTTGCCATGCGCCGCAACCTACGCCATGCGGACGAGGGTCATTCTGGCCTGTGGACAACTCGGCTCCTGTGGACGACCGGTGAGGCGACCGTGCGCGGCCGAGGGGACGGCCGAGCGCATCCGTGCGACACGGGTGAGGCGCGTGGGGCAAGATGGCCCGCGATGCGCAGAGGACTCGTACACGTACTGGCCTGGTCGCTCGCCACGGGCGCGGCGGTCACGCTGTCGTGGTGGGGTGTCCACACGGTGATGGCGGGCACGGCCTACGACCCGCCGCGCGCCCTGCCGCTCACCGCGGGCGACACGATCACGCAGGAGTCGAAGCCGCCGGCCTCGCCGACGAGCGGTCCGTCCACGTCGCGGAGCCCGTCCCCGAGCCGGACCCCGGCATCCCCGTCCCCCTCCCGGACGGCGGCGACCTCCGGTCCCTCCCCCAGCGCCTCCGAAACGCCCCGGGGCACGTCCCAGGGCACGGTCAAGAGTTACGACACCGACGGCGGGCTGGTCGTCTTCGACCTGGGCAAGAGTGCCGCGTCGCTGGTCTCGGCGACGCCGGGCGCGGGCTGGTCGATGCAGGTGTGGAAGACGGAGTCGTGGATCCGGGTGGAGTTCAGCTCCGGCGCGGACCGGGTGTCGGTGTTCTGCACCTGGCACGACGGGCCGCCCCGGGTGGAGGTCGGCACGTACTGACGTCCGGAGCTCCGGGCGGCGGCCCGACGGCCGGAACCCGGGGCGGGCCGGCCGGTCTAACGGAAGACGGAGGGCGGCGGGGCCGGTGAGGCCACCGCCGACGCGTCCACGACCGGTACCGCGCCGCCGGTGAAGTCGGTGAGCGCCCTGCCGTGCTCGACCCGGCCGGGGTGGGGGTCGGAGGCGGCCCTGCGGGTCAGCTCGGCGGTGGGCAGCGGCCGGTCGGAGGCGACGAGCACGGCGTTGCCGAACCGTTTGCCGCGCAGCACGGTCGGGTCCGCGACCAGCGCGAGTTCCGCGAACCGTGCGGCGGCGGTGGCGATCTGGCCGCGCAGGTGCGCGAGCGGCGGGCCGTCGGCGAGGTTGGCGGCATAGGCCCCGCCCGGCTTGAGCGCCCTGCGGACCTCGTCGAGGAACTCGGTCGATGTGAGGTGGGCGGGGGTCCGGGCGCCGCTGAACACGTCGGCCAGGACGAGATCCGCCCACCCGTCGGGCACCTTGACGAGACCTTCGCGTGCGTCGACCGACCTCACCCTGACGCGCGCCCCCGGGTCCAGCGGCAGCTCCCGGCGGACCAGTTGGACGAGGGCCGCGTCCCGTTCGACGATCTGCTGGGTGGAGCGGGGGCGGGTGGCGGCGACGTACCGGGCGAGGGTGAACGCGCCGCCGCCGAGATGCACGACGTGCAGGGGCTTGCCGGGCGGTGCCACGAGGTCGATGACATGACCGAGGCGCCGCTGGTACTCGAAGGAGAGATGGGCGGGGTCGTCGAGGTCGACATGCGACTGGGGGGCTCCGTCGATGAGCAGCGTCCAGGCCCGCGCCCGGTCCCGGTCGGGTACGAGCTGGGCGAGCCCGCCGTCGACGGGCTCGACGACGGCGTCGGCGTCCCGCTCGCGCCGGGTGTTCCTGGACTTTGCCATGACAGCATTTTCGCAGGCCGCGGACACTCCCCGCGCGCCCGACCGACCAGCACCCGACCAGCACCCGACCAGCGACAGGCCGGCCGACCGAACAGAGGCCGGGCAGAGGCCGGGCAGAGGCCGGACGACGGCCGGGAAGGGCCCGCACAAGCGGGCTGGTAAGGGCCGGACGAGCAGCCGGGAATGGGCCGGACGAACAGGCGAGCGCGGGCGCACAAGCGGGCCAGCGCGGGCCGGACGAGCGAACGAGCACGAGCCGCTCAAGTAGGCGAGCACGGCCGGGAGAGAAGTCGAGTACAGGCCGGACGAGGAGGCGAGCACAGTCCGGAGAGAAGGCGAGCACCGGCCGCACAAACAGGCGAGCACGGCCGGGACAGAAGGCGAGTACAGGCCGGACGCGGAAGCGAGCACGGGCCGCGCAGGCAGGCGGGTGGGGGCCGGGCAGGTGGGTGGGCAGGTGCCGGGGGCGGTCGTGGAGTTCACGGCACGCGCGCGTGCGCTCGGGGGCCCACGCGCCGACGGGTGCCTCGCCGGTCACATCGCAGGCGGCTTCACCGGCAGCTGTCCGCCGCCTCGATCAGCCGGGCCGCCTCACCCAACGCCCGCCGCAGTACCGCCGGATCCGTCGCGAGGTCCGCCTCACCGGGGGGCACCAGCCAGTCCGAGCCCCGGACCGGCGACTCGGGGGCGAGTCGCAGTCCCCGGCCGTCGGTGTTCGTACAGGTACTGCCCGGCATGTCCCATGCCGCCGCCGTCCCGGCCGGCACCACGAAGCCGAGCGTGTCGTCGCCGTCGTCGTGCAGGACGGGCCCGACCCCGTCTCCCGTCGACCCCCTTCGCAGGATGTCGACCGCCTCCAACCCCTGACGGGTCGGCACCGTCACCAGATCGCACGCCGCCACCGATGTCATAGAAGGAACGTTGCTCTGGCTGGTCTCCATCCCGGCCTCCACCGCGCAGCCCGCCTGTAGTCCACAAGGTTCAACGCCTCACGGCGTCAAGGGCTACGGCGGAAGTCCGCCGCAAAGGATGGCAGTTCATGGCAGATCGCGGATGAGATATCCGGTTTGTAGCCAAACACCGCATGGCGGCCCGACCACAGCAGGTACGTTCTTGCCCGCCGGGAACAAGGGTGCCACACGGACAACTCATCCCTATTCCGGCATGGTTCGACGGTTCGCACGAGAGGACCCGGCCATGGCGTCGTCAACGGTGACCCCACCTCGGCCCGACCGGCCGGCACGGCCCAACCTCGCCTTCCGCCACCTGCGCGGACATCGCTCACCCGCCGAGTTCGCCGCACTGGTGCGGCGGGCCGCGCGTGAGATCGGCGAGTGCGTCAGCTGTGACGCGCGCTACATCGGGCGCGTCGAGGCGGGCGAGATCCGCTGCCCCAACTACGCGTACGAGCGGGTGTTCCTGCACATGTTTCCCGGCCGCACGCTCAGCGATCTGGGGTTCGCGCCCCGCGCGTCCGTGCGCGGACGAGGGGCTCGCACCCCTGAGGACGCGCCCTGCACGCACACCACAAGACCGGAGCGCACTACCAGTGACGAGCGGAACACGGGTGAGACGCGTGAGACGGGTGGGGCGCACCAGCCGTATGACACGCAGGACCCGTACGACAAGTACCACGACCACGAGGAGAGCGACGTGCTGCGTCGCGCATTCATGACCGGCGGAGGTGCCACCATGGCCGCCGCCACGCTGGGCCCCCTCGGGCTCGCCCACGACGCGTCGGCGGCTCGTCCCGTGCGCCGCGCGGGAACGAGCGAGGCCGGCGCCCTCGAAGAAGCGGTCCGCAGAATCCGGCTGCTGGACGACCGGCATGGGGCCGACGGCCTCTACCGGCGCGCCGCCGCCCCGCTACGCGCCGCCTACGCGCTGCTGGACGCCGGGACGACCCGGCAGACGACCGCCGACCGGCTCCACTCGGGCGCCGGGGAGCTGGCCATCTCGGTGGGCTGGCTGGCACACGACTCGGGCCGGTTCGACGACGCGCGCTCGCACTACGCGGAGGCCCTGGCGACCGCCCGGGTGACCGGGGACCAAGGGCTGGAGGCGCACGCCTTCTGCAACACGGCGTTCCTGGCGCGGGACGCGGGCCGGCCGCGCGAGGCCGTCCGTGCCGCCCAGGCGGCCCAGCGCGTCGCCCGTCCCCTGGGCTCGCCCCGCCTGATGTCGCTGCTGGCGCTGCGCGAGGCGGGCGGCTGGGCGGGGCTCGCCGACCGCACCGGCTGCGAACAGGCCCTCGTCCGCGCGCAGGCCCTGTACGACCGAGGTCCCTGCGACAGCGATCCCGAGTGGATGAGCTTCTACGGCGAGGCCGAGCTCGAAGGGCTCGAGGCGCAGTGCTGGTCGACGCTGGGCGACTGGCCGCGCGCGGCCCGGCACGCGAAGCGGGCGGCGGACCTCCAGGACCCGCACTTCTCCCGGAACATCGCGCTGTACACGGCCGAACTGGCCGACGACCTCGCGCGCGGGGGCCTTCCCGACGAGGCGGCGGTGGCCGGGATGCGGGTCCTGGACCTGCTGGACCAGGTCCAGTCCTCCCGGATCCAGACGATGCTGGCGGGTACGGCCAGAGTGCTGCTGCCGCACCGGCGGGCGGGGGGCGTGTCCACGTTCCTGGAGCGGCACGCCTCGACACCGCGGATGGTGTGACACCCGGTCTGCGCAGCCCTCCGCGGTCACCACGGCCCACGCGACCACCCGCGGTTAGCCGAGGTGCCCGAGGTCGTTCCAGCTCTCGATCGCCGGTTCGCCGTAGGCCCAGCCCAGGACCGACAGTGACGTCGGGTTCAGCCGGATCCGGGCCGCGAAGTCCAGCGGCAGACCCAGCCAGCGTGCCCCGATGGAGCGGAGAATGTGCCCGTGGGCGAAGACCAGCACGTCCCGGTCGGCCGAGCGGGCCCAGGCGACGACCTCGTCCGCGCGGGCGGTCACCTCGGCGAGCGTCTCGCCCTCGGGGACACCGTCGCGCCAGATGAGCCAGTCGGGCCGGACGGCCTGGATCTCGGCGGGGGTCATGCCCTCATAGGCGCCGTAGTGCCACTCCATCAGGGTGTCCCAGGTGGCGGCCCGCTCACCGAAGCCGGCGAGCTCGCACGTCTCCCGCGCGCGTGCCAGCGGGCTGGTGCGTATCTCCACGTCCGTCAGGCCGTCGTACGGGGCCCGGCGCAATCGCTCGCCGAGCAGCTTGGCACCCCGGCGCCCCTCCTCCAGGAGAGGCACATCGGTCCTGCCGGTGTGCTTGCCGGACAGCGACCACTCCGTCTGTCCGTGCCGGGCCAGCAGGATGCGCGGTGCCATGGGGGACCTTTCCGGGGAGACCCTGAGCGGGATCAGGGGAGAAACCAGGGGCGGAGCCCTTCCATCATCGCTCACCCTGAACAGGGGCAACCCGGTGGGCGATCTCAGCGTCTTTGAGAGCCGGGGGCCTACGAAGGGGCGCGTACGCACGCCGTAAAGTGGCCCGTCCCGAGCCACTGGCACACCAGCGACGAGACAGCGACACGAAGGGGGAGGCAATCGGATGCCGCAGACCGAGACACCAGGCACCGAGGCGGCCCCGCGGACACGGCTGCGCTGGTGGACGGAGCTGCCCCTGATCCTGCTGGTGTACGCCTGCTACTCCGCGGGCCGGCTGCTCGCGCGGGGCGATGTGACCACCGCCGTCGACCACGGTCTGGCGCTCCTGCGCATCGAGAAGTTCCTGCACATCAACGCCGAGCACCCGCTGAACCGGCTGTTCAGGAGCCAGGCGTGGATCGGTGTGCCGGCCGACTTCTGGTACGCGTCGCTGCACTACCTGGTGACACCGGTGATCCTGGTCTGGCTGTTCCGGTCCCGGGCCCTGCGCTACCGGGCGGCCCGCACCTGGCTGATGACGTCCACGTTCATGGGCCTCATCGGCTTCACGCTGATGCCCACCTGCCCGCCCCGGCTGCTGTCGGCCGGCCACGGCTTCGTGGACACCATGGCCCAGTACAGCTCGTACGGCTGGTGGGGCGGCGAGGCGAGCGCGCCGCGCGGCATGGGCGGCATGACCAACCAGTACGCGGCCATGCCGAGTCTGCACGTCGGCTGGGCGCTGTGGTGCGGCGTCATGCTGTGGCGGTACGGCGGCACGCGTACGGCGAAGACGGCCGGTGTCGTCTACCCGCTGGTGACGACGCTCGTGGTGATGGGCACCGCCAACCACTACTTCCTCGACGCGGTCGCGGGCGCGGCCGTGATGGGCGTCGGGCTGCTGCTGACGCCGTTGGTGATGCGCGGCGCGGACCGTGCCCGGGTGTGGTTCGCGGCCCGTGTCCCGCTGGTCGCGGCGGCCTCTCCGACCGCATCGGCCTCGATTGTCAGTGGCGGATGCCAGACTTCGACGGGTGAGCGAATTCCACGGCAGCGCGAGTCACGGTTCGGCCCCGGAGCCGAGCCGGGTGCCACCCCCTCGGACGCGGGGGACGGCGCTCCGGCAGCGGCTCGCTGAGCTGCGCGGCCCCGACGTTCCGGCCAAGGCGCTGGACGCCCGTGCCCTCGCGGCGCTGGCCGCCAACCCCGGCTGCCGGCGGCGCGCGATCCTCGACGGCGCCGGGGTGGACAAGGCGACGCTGGCGGACGCGCTGGGCTCGCCCTCGGCCTTCGGGCAGTCCCAGTTCGCCCTGACCCGCGGCAACGCGTTCGAGGCGAAGGTGAAGGCGGACGGCGGGGCGGAACTGCTGCGGCTGGTGCACGAGCGGCTGGACCCCGGCGCCGCGCCGCCCGTCGGCGCGGCCCTGCCCGACCTGTCCGCGATCGGCCCCGAGGGCCGCACCGCGCGCACCGCGCTGGCGCTGCGCGAGGCCACCGAGGCGACCGGCACCTGGACGCTCCTGGACCATCCGATGATCGCGCTCGACGTCGCGGGCTCCCCCGCCTTCCTGGAGCCGGACGCGGTGGTGGTGCACCCGGACGGCAGCTGGACGGTCGTGGAGATCAAGTCCTTCCCGATGCTGGACGGCTCGGCGGACCCGGCGAAGGTCGGTGCGGCCGCCCGGCAGGCCGCCGTGTACGTGCTCGCCCTGGAGGCGGTCGCCGCCCGTCTCGACCCGGGCCCGCGCGTGCGCCACCGGGTGCTCCTGGTCTGCCCCAAGGACTTCTCCAACCTGCCCACCGCCTCCGCCGTGGACGTACGCAAGCAGCGCGCGGTCACCAGCCGCCAACTGGCCCGCCTCACCCGCATCGAGGACATCGCCGACGCCCTCCCCGAGGGCACCTGCTTCTCCCCCGAGCTGCCCGCCGAACAGCTCACGGCGGCCGTCGAGGCGGTCCCGGCGGCGTACGCGCCCGAGTGCCTGGCCGCCTGCGAGCTGGCGTTCCACTGCCGTGAGCGGTCCCGCGCGGCCGGCGCGGTCACCTCCCTGGGCCGTTCCGTACGGGCCGAACTGGGCGGGCTGACGACGGTCGAGGGCGTCCTGGCGGCGGCCCGCGGCGAGAGCGGCGATCCACGGGATCCCGCGGTGGCCGCCCTGCGCCGGGCCGCCCGACTGCGCACCGAGGCGCTGGGGGCGATGTGTCACTGATCACCACCCTCGCCCGCCTCGAGGCCGTCACCACCGGCCGCGCCCAGCCCACCGCCACCGTCCGGCACCGGCACCTGTCCGAGCGGCCGCTGGTCTTCGTGCCGCTGACCACCGCCGGTGAGGCCGGCGCCCCGCTGGGCGCGCTGGTCGGCACCGACCGGGAGGCGCCGCGGCTGCTGGTCGTGCCGCAGCCGCGCGACCGTGAGCTGAGGTTCGCGTTCCTCGCCGAACTGGCCGACGTCGTCCTGCCGTACCTCGACTCCTACGCCGACGTCGTCGAGGCCGCCGAGCGCAGCGAGACCGACCCGGAGACCGGCAAACGCGTCAAGGTCGAGGTCGAGCTGTGCGCCGACGCGCCCCAGCTGATCGTCCCGAGCCGCGCGGGTGTCGACTTCGTGCGCCTCCTGGGCCGCTCCATGCGCTTTCGGCGGACGGCGGAACAGGACCCGGAGACGCCGTATCCCGCGCCCCCGCGCGTGCCCCTGCTCGGGCGCTGGCTGACCCACTACGGGGAGCGGTCCCGGGTGCCCGGCTCCTCGCTGCTGACGGCGATGACGGAGGTCCTGGGCCGGCACTGGGCGACCGGGCAGTCCAGCCTGGAGGACCAGCACCTGGGGGCACAGCTCGCCTGGATCGCCCCGCCGCCGGGTGAGACGGGCGCGGAGGCGGCGCTGCGCGCGGAACTCGCGCGGGACGCCGCCGGACAGCTGCGGTGCCCGCCGGCCGGTCCGGCGACGGACCCGGCGTTCGACAACAAGCTGCTCGCCCCGGCCATCGAGCGCTACGACCGTGCGCGTACCGCCCTGGCCGCCGCCGAGGACGGTCTCCAGGCCGACGACCGGCTGGGCGCCCTGACCGCGGCCGAGCGGGAGATCCGCGAGCTGGTGAAGAGCCGGACGCTGCCCACCTGGAACAAGGTGTGGGAGGGCCTGGACCTGCTGCGGGCGCTGCCGGAGGGCGCGCACGTCGAGGAACGGTGGACGCGCGACCGCTGGTCGTTCACCGGTCACCGCGACCGGGTCCTCGCCGGTGAGCCCCCGCAGCCGCGCCGCGACGACGCGGTCACCGCCGCCAACAAGCTCGCCACCCGCGAGCGCGAACAGGCCCGGCTGGAGGCGCAGGAGGCGCTCGACGACCCGCTGGTGATGGCGGGACGGCGGCTCGCCGGAGAGGCGTTCGCGGGCGAGGTCGTCGACGTGGTCATGGCGTACAGCGAGAGCAAGCGGCCGAGCCCGCGCCCGCTGGTCACCGTACGGACGGACGACCGGCCGCACCTCGGGGAGCGGGCGAAGGTGTTCCGGTCGCTGGGCGGGAAGCCGCAGGCGGCCGAGTTCGTGGGGCGGGACGGCGAGGACGGCGAGGAGGAGGACGGCCTGCTGGTGCTCCGGATCGTCGACAAGATGGGCCGCGGCAAGGAGCCCGAGGTGGGGTCCGTGCCCGAGAAGGGCGACCGGCTCTGCTTCACGCTCTTCGAACACGAGCAGCGCGGCGGCGCGAAGCTGCCCGATCCGGAGGACACGCCGTGGACGCACGGCGGTCCGCCGGGCGAGCAGGCGCCCGAGGTCCCCGATTCCGTCACCCAGGAGGATGTGCTGTGACCACCGAGGCCGCCTTCGACCCCGGTACCGCCGCCACCCGCGCCACCGACGCGATCCTGCGCGACACCCTGCACGGCACCGCGCGCGGGGTGGTCGTCGACTCCCCGCCCGGCGCCGGCAAGTCCACGCTCGTCGTCCGTGCGGCGCTGGAACTGGCCGACGCGGGGCGGCCGTTGATGGTGGTCGCGCAGACCAACGCGCAGGTCGACGACCTGGTCGTACGGCTCGCGGTGAAGAACCCCGAGCTGCCGGTGGGCCGGCTGCACAGCAGCGACGCCGACCCGTACGACAAGGTGCTCGACGAGCTGCCGAACGTACGGAAGTCGGCGAAGGCGGCGGAGCTGGCGGGCCTGCCGGTGGTGATCTCCACCGCCGCCAAGTGGGCGCATGTGAAGGTCGACGAGCCGTGGCGGCACGCCATCGTGGACGAGGCGTACCAGATGCGGTCGGACGGGCTGCTGGCCGTGGCCGGGCTGTTCGAGCGGGCGCTGTTCGTGGGCGACCCGGGTCAGCTGGACCCGTTCTCGATCGTGGGCGGCGAGCAGTGGGCGGGCCTGTCCTACGATCCGTCGGCCTCGGCGGTGAGCACCCTGCTCGCCCACAACCCCGAGCTGCCCCAGCACCGGCTGCCGGTGTCCTGGCGGCTTCCGGCGTCGGCGGCGCCCCTGGTCTCCGACGCGTTCTACCCGTACACCCGGTTCCGCAGCGGCACCGGGCACGGCGACCGGCGGCTGTCCTTCGCGGTGCCGCCGGACGGCTCCGGCACCGACCGGGTGATCGACGAGGCGGCGGAGTCGGGCTGGGGCCTGCTGGAGCTGCCCGCCCGGCACACGCCCCGGACCGACCCGGAGGCGGTGCGGGCCGTCGCGACGGTCGTCCGGCGGCTGCTGGACCGGGGCGGCGCGGCCACCTCGGAGCTCTCCCCCGATCCGACCCCGCTGACCGCCGGCCGGGTCGCGGTCGGCACCGCCCATCGCGACCAGGCGGCGGCGGTGCGGGCGGCTCTGGCGGAGCTGGGCGTCCCGGACGTGACCGTGGACACCGCGAACCGGCTCCAGGGCATGGAGTTCGACGTCACGGTGATCCTCCACCCGCTCTCCGGCCGCCCCGACGCCACCGCCTTCCACCTGGAGACGGGCCGGCTGTGCGTCCTGGCCTCCCGCCACCGGCACGCGTGCGTGGTGGTGTGCCGGGCAGGCGTGGGCGACCTCCTGGACGCCTACCCGTCGACGGAACCGGTCCAGCTGGGAACCCTCGTGAAGTTCCCGGACGGCTGGGAGGCGAACCACGCGGTACTGGCCCACCTCGCGGAACACCGGGTGTCCTGGAGACCCTGACCGGGCGGGAGTACCGGCGCCCCCGAAGTCCCGAGCCGACGGGAACATCGGAGCGGCCGGGAGCCTTGAGACTGCGGGGCCGAGGGCCTCTTGCGCGACCGGGGGACAATGGAGGGTGGTCCACTCCACCGGTGACGTCCACCCGTGGAACCATCCGAACCGTACGAGGAGGAGAAGACATGGCGGAGCCCACGCCGCGTCGGAACGAACCGCGGCTACGCCCCGCGCCCCTGCTCTTCGAGCCCGCCGAGGCGGCCGGTGATCCGGAGCACTTCTTCGACCTGGAGTCGATAGACGATCCGGCCGCGTTGCTCGCGCGGGCGACGGAGCTCACACTCGCGTTCCGGGCGGCCGCCGACCGGGCGGTGGAGTTCCAGGCCATGGCGGCGGCACAGCTCGCCGATCCGCGCCGCTTCGACCGGCTGACGCCGGCGGACATCGGCGAGCGGGCCGAGTGGACCGAGGACTACGCGAAGAAGATGGTCGAGTTCGGCCGGGATCTGCTGCGCGGCGACACCGAGGGCCGGGGGCACGCCGACCCCGTCTGAGCGCCGCGTCGTCCGAGCGGCCGCGTCGTCCGAGCGCCGCGTCGGCTCTGCCGGCCTCGTCGACCGCACCGGCCGTACGAGCCGCACGGGCGGCCGGGCGGAGGAGAGTGGTCGTCCAGTCCCGGTCCAGTCCGGTCCCGGTCCGTGCCGCACTCGCCCTGCCCGCCTGGCATATGCCGGGCGGGCAAGATACTCCTCCCTGCCCCCTCCCGTCCCGGTTTCCCGCAACCCTGTGAATTCGTCCGCTCACCCCCGGTAGACCTGGGGGTATGAGCAGCGCATGCGACGAACCCATCGGCGTCACCCCGGACGGCGCCGCCTGGCTGGCCTCCGCCGGGACATATCCGCGCAGCACGCTCGCCTTCTGGGAGGAGCGGCCGCAGGCCCCGGTGGTGCTGCCCTGCGGCTCGGCGTTCGACATCGTCAGCGCGCCGGCGATGTTCGGGCGGCTGATGCTCGACCGGCTGTGGGGCGAGGGGCCGGGCTCCGGGCCGGTGGCCGCGTTCCGCGGGCGGACGCTGCTGTTCGCGGCGCCGGGCACGGCCCAGCGGCTGCCCTCACTGCTGGAGTGGGAGGAGTGGAGCGCCGAAGGGCGCCGGGACGGTCGTACCGCGACGGTGCCGCCGCTGCTGTGTCACGGCACGGGCGACGCGGTGACCGTGCCCGCGCTCACCCCCGCCCGGGACGGCGCGTCGGCGCGCTGGATGGTCGCCCCGGACACCCGTCATCCGTGGCTGCCGGGCCCGGAGATCCTGCTGTGGGCGGCCGTCCGGGCGGCCCGTTCGGCCGTGCGGATTTCGATTTCTCCTCCCCAGGATCAGGATGCTAAGGTCTACGACGTCAGCAGGCGCCGCTAGCTCAGTTGGTTAGAGCAGCTGACTCTTAATCAGCGGGTCCGGGGTTCGAGTCCCTGGCGGCGCACCGACAGCAAAGGCCTCTCGCGAAAGCGAGGGGCCTTTCGCGTGCCCCGTCACAGGTGGGTGCCCGGCGTGATCTTCACTGTCCACTCCCCCGACACCGTGCGCCCCTCGACGTCCACCCGTACGCCGTTGCCCGGCACCGTGAAGCTCTCGCCGAGGGCGACCGGGGCGTCCGCGAGGGGCGGGTAGACGGAGTTCTCCCAGCAGGCCTCGGTGCGCGGGTGGGCGTCGATCACCTCGACCGGGCCCCGGCCGGAGCGGGCACCGCTGCTGACGCGGTAGACGAGGACGCCGCTGCGGCAGGCCGCCCGGTCGTTGCCCGCCGGGCCGCGCGCCTCGAAGGCGAGCGCGCTGTCGGGGCCGGTGCGCACCACCGCCACCTTGGGCCCGTTGCCGAGCCCGAAGGACGGCGCCCCGGAGGCACCGGCGACCCGCACGCCCGGCCCGGCGCTCAGCGGTTCCAGGGTCAGCCGGGTCGGACCCGGCCCCCGTACGCACACCACCTGGCGCTCGTCCAGCCAGCCCAGTTTCCACTTGTGCCAGGCGAAGAGGTCCGGGGCGAGGCCGAACTGGCTGCCCATCAGGTCCCAGTCGCCGACGTAGGTGTCCCAGTCGCCCTTGCCGTCGACGGGGCGGTGGTAGAGGTCGGGCAGGTCGAAGACGTGGCCGGTCTCGTGGGCGAGGACGAGACGGTCCGGGGGGTGCTGCTCGAAGACGGTGACGACCCGGCGGATGTCCGTGCCGTCGGCGGTCAGCGGGGTGTCCAGGTTGACGACCTTCGTGGCGTCCGAGTCGACGCCCGGCGCGTCCGGGTCGGCCACGAAGTAGACGACGTCGTAGCGGGAGAAGTCCACGTGGGGGTCGGCGGCGGCCAGCGCGTCGTGCAGGTAGGCGGCCCGGCTCTCGGCGTTCCAGTCACGCTGTATGGCGTACGCGGTGGACGGCTTCGGCATGCTGATCCAGCGCTTCAGCGGATGCGCGCGCAGGGCGAACTTCCCGTAGGAAGCCTGCCGGAAGAAGCGGCTGGTGGCCGGGAAGTGGTCGGCGGCCAGTTCGTCGGGGGAGGTCGTCGGGAACCGGTCCGGGAAGGACAGGAAGACCATCACCGCGTCGAGGGAACGGGCTGGCCGGGGGTAGGCGCCGTTCCAGGTGTTCACGCCCTCCGAGTGGTGGGCCGCGGTGCGGGCCAGGGCACACGGGGCGGGGGAGAACGGCTCGGCGACCGAGGGGCCGCCGACGAGCGAGTTCGCGACCAGCGCCGAGAGGGTGGTGAACACGGCCGCCGTACTGCGCAGTCGGGGGCGCGGAAGCAGTCGCACTCGTCGCGGCAGTCGCGGCACAGAGACCTCCGGAAGGCGGTTCACGGGACACCGCCACCAGCCTGTGTGAAATTGTCGTACTACGCCCTGTTTGTCTGCCCCAGACGAGTGAGGAGGCGGAAAGCGGGCATCACCTCGACACCCCCGGAATTCTCACGGAACGTCACAAGCGGTCGTCTCCCCACAGAACCGGGCCAGGTGCGGGCAGAAACGATCTGCCAGAAAGGCCGGTTGTTCGGGGACACTGGGCAGTGGCTGCGCGGGTCCGGGGGCAGCCTCTATGATCGGCAGACTTTCCTGCACGGACAGAGATCGAGTGCACTGCGGGAGCGAGCGGTGAGCGGAACGTCCGAAGGGCCGACGCCCGCGGCAGACCTCGACCGGTCAGCCGTCACAGAGAGTGACATCGACAGTACGGAAAGCGGGCTCCTGGTCAACCGACCACCGGCCTACCGTTCCGTCTTCGCGGCGGCGCCCCTCGCCATGGCCGTGGTCGACGGCGAGGGTCGCATCGTCGACGCCAACGACGCGCTCGGCGCGCTGCTCGGCGGGAGCGCGGGCCTGGTCGGGCGGGTCGCCTCCGACCTGCTGGACCTGGCCTCCGACGCGCGCACCTGGCACGCCTACCGCGAGGTGCTGCGCGGCCGGCAGGCGAGACTGCGCTGCACCCGGCGCCTGAAGCAGCCCGACGGGCGCTCACTGTGGGCGCAGGTCACCGTGTCCCCCCTCGACGCGGACATGCCCGGCGTACTGCTCTCGGTCGCCGACGTGAGCGCTCACCGTGACCTCCAGGCGAGACTGCGCCACCTCCAGATGCACGACCCGGTCACCCGGCTGCCCAATCGGACCCTGTTCTTCGAGCGGGTGTCCGCCGCGCTGGAGGCGGAGGCCTACGAGCAGAGCGGGACCGGCCGGATCGGCCTGTGCTACCTGGACCTGGACGGCTTCAAGGCGGTCAACGACACCCTCGGTCACCGGGTCGGCGACCTGCTGCTGGCCGCCGTCGCCGAGCGGCTGACGGAAAGCGCCGAGCAGGCCGGGCAGACCCGGCCGAGCGTGCCGCTGGTGGCCCGGCTGGGCGGCGACGAGTTCGCCCTGCTGGTCGAGGACTCCACCGGCACCGAGCAGTTGGCCGACCTCGCCGAGTCCGTGCTCAAGGCGCTCCAGGCCCCCTTCGACCTGGCCGGGCACCGGCTGAACGTCTCCGCGTCGATCGGGGTCGTGGAGCGGCACGCGGCCGGCACCACCGCGACCGGGCTGATGCAGGCCGCCGACACGACCCTGTACTGGGCGAAGGTGGACGGCAAGGACCGCTGGACGCTGTTCGACCCCGAGCGCAACGCCCATCTGATGACCCGGCAGGCGCTGGCCTCCACGCTCCGCCCGGCCATCGAGCGCGGCGAGTTCCGCCTCGACTACCAGCCACTGGTCGGCATGTCGGACGGCCGGCTGCGCGGCGTGGAGGCGCTGGTCCGCTGGGATCACCCCCGGTTCGGGCTGCTGTCGCCGAATCGGTTCGTCGCGCTGGCCGAGGAGGACGGTTCGATCGTGCCGCTCGGCCGATGGGTTCTGGCCACCGCCTGCCGCCAGGCACGGCAATGGCAGCTGGACAATCCGGACGATCCGCCGCTGTTCGTGAGCGTCAATGTGGCGGTGCGTCAGGTGTGGGACTCGGACCTGGTGGCGGATGTGGCGGAGATCCTCGCCGAGACCGGGCTCGCGCCGCACCTGCTCCAGCTGGAACTCACCGAGTCGGCCGTGATGGGCTCGGCGGGGCGGCCGCTCCAGGCGCTCCAGGCGCTCAGCGACATGGGCGTCGGCATCGCCATCGACGACTTCGGCACCGGCTACTCCAACCTCGCCTATCTGAGCCGGCTGCCGGTGTCGGTGCTCAAGCTCGACGGGTCCTTCGTACGCGGCTTCCAGTACGAGGGCGCGGGCTCCCCGCCGAACCCGGCCGACCAGGTCGTCGTCGAGGCGATGATCGACCTCGCCCACCGGCTGGGGCTCACCGTCACCGCCGAGTGCGTGGAGACCTCCGCGCAGGCGACCCGGCTGCGCAGCATCGGCTGCGACACCGGACAGGGCTGGCTGTACTCCCGTCCGGTGTCGCCGGATCGTATCTCCGAGCTGCTGGGGACCGAGACCTACGCCGTCGGCAACCCGTAGGCGTCGGCTACGAGTTCGTAGGAGCGCAGGCGCAGCTCACCGCGGTGGGCGTGGCTGGTGAGCATCAACTCGTCGGCACCCGTGCGCTTGTGGAGGTCGTCGAGGCCGGAGCGGACCTCGTCGGCCGTGCCGTGGATGATGTTCGCGCCCCAGGAGTCGACGAACTCCCTTTCCAGCGGACTGAATTCGTGTGCCTCCGCCTCCTCGGGGGAGGGGAACAGGCCGGGGCGGCCGCCGCGCAGCCGGATCATGTTGAGGCCGGTGGCCAGGACCTGGCGGCGGGCCTCCCGCTCGTCGTCGACGGCGAGCACGGAGACGCCGATCAGCGCGTACGGCTCGGCGAGCACCTCGGACGGCCGGAAGGACTCCCGGTACAGGTCGAGGGCCGGGACGGTGTTCTGCGCCGAGAAGTGGTGCGCGAAGGCGAAGGGCAGGCCGAGCACGCCGGCCAGCCGGGCGCTGAAGCCGGAGGAGCCGAGCAGCCAGACGGGCGGCCGGTGCGGCGACTGCACCCCGCCGGGGGACGTGCCCTGGACCGGTCCGGGGATCGCGTGGATACGGCCGTAGCGGTGGCCGTCGGGGAAGTCGTCGTCCAGGAAACGGGTGAGCTCGGCGAGCTGCTCGGGGAAGTCGTCGGCGCCCTCGTGCAGGGTCGCGGTGCGGCGCAGCGCGGCGGCGGTGGCGCCGTCGGTGCCCGGGGCGCGGCCGAGGCCGAGGTCGATACGGCGGGGGGCCAGCGCCTCCAGGGTGCCGAACTGCTCGGCGATGACCAGCGGCGCGTGGTTGGGCAGCATCACGCCGCCCGAGCCGAGCCGGATGCGGTCGGTGTGGGCGGCGAGGTGGGCGAGGATCACCGCGGGCGAGGAGGAGGCGACGCCCGGCATCGAGTGGTGCTCGGCGACCCAGTAGCGGTGGAAGCCGCGCGACTCGGTGAACCGGGCGAGGTCGACGCTGGTGCGCAGGGCGTCGGTGGCGGTGCGACCGGAGCCGACGGTGACCAGGTCCAGCACGGAGAGGGGCACCGGCGCGCCGCCCTGGGCCACCCCTCGGATCTCGTCCGCCACCGTCACATCGCTCACCGTCTCGTCCGCCGCCACGGGGGTCCTCCTGTTGTCGACCGTGCACTGTCCTCGGGCAGATAACAGGAGGGTGTCCCCGTTTATTCCCGGTCGGCCCGCCGGACCGACCGGGGCGGCCGGCCGGTCACACCTGCACGATCGGCTCCCGGGTGAACAAGGTGCCCAGGCGCGGGGCGTTCACCCGGCGGTCGGTGAGGCGCAGCGCCTCCCAGACCGTGACCTGGTTGGCGGTGAGAACCGGCTTGCCGAACTCCTTCTCCAGGGCGGGGAGGAACGCGGCCGTGTGCAGGGCGGTGTCGGGCAGCAGGATCGCCTCGGCGTCGGGCGCGTCGGCCGCCCGTGCGAGGGCGAACACCTCCGCCTCGCCCCAGGTGCCGACCTCGGCCGCCGTGACGATCCCGGCGCTGTGGACGCCGGTCACCTCCACCCCGCCCGCCCGCAGGAACCCGGCGAACAGTGCCGCCACGTCGTCCGGGTACGTCGCCCCGACGGCGACCCGCCCGGCGCCGATCTCCCGGGCCGCGTGCACGAAGGCGAAGGAGGTGGAGGAGGCCGGCATCCCGGCGGTCGTGGCCAGGGCGCGCACCTGCTCCTGGGCGCCCTCCCAGCCGTGCACGAAGCCGCCGCTGGTGCAGGCCCACACAACCGCCTCGGCGCCGGCCAGCCGCAACTGCTCGACGCCCTTCGCCAGCCGGTGCGGCGCGCCCATCTCGCGCAGCGCGTCGGCCCTGTGCGCGTCCTCGCCGATGTCCGTGTGGACCAGGTCCAACCGGATGTCACTGCCCAGGAGCTGCTCGATACGGGGGTAGTCGTCCTCGGCCGAGTGGCCCGGATAGAGGAAACCGAGTGCGGTCATGTCCAGCCTTCCTGCTGCTCTTCGTCCGGCAGGACCGGAGGTTCCTGCGGCACGGGAAGTTCCCGCGGTACCCGGGTGTCCGGCAGCCCGGGGGGCCACACGCGTGCCGAAGTGTCCAGCAGCGCTTGATACGGTCCCACCGCTCGGGTACCCAGTCGGCGCAACGCCGCCCACATGGTCACCTGGTTGGCCGAGATCACCGGTAGACGCAGTTCCGCCTCCAGTTGGGGGATGACGTCGTAGGTCGGCAGGTTGGTGCAGGAGATGAACAGCACGTCGGCGGTCGCGGGCGCGGGCACCGCCCGGTGGGCCATCTCCACCACCTCCCGGTACGGAACCCGCCAGATGTGCCGGGTCAGGCCCATGAACGCGCGTCCGGTGACCGTGCCGCCCGCCTCGGCCACGTACTCCTCGAGTGATCGCGTCACCGACTCCGTGTACGGCGTCACCAGGGCCACCCGGCGGGCGCCCAGCTCCGTCAGGGCCTCGATCAGCGCGCCCGACGTGGTCACGGACGGTGTCGCACCGGCCCTGGTCATCGCCTCGCACATCGCCCGCTCCCCCGCGAGCCCGCCGACGAAGCTGCCCGAGGTACAGGCGTAGGCCACGGTCTCGGGGGCGACCGCGATCAGGGTGCGGACGGCGTCCCTGAGGGTCTCGTGCTCGCTCACCCGGCGGGCGAGGTCCAGGCTGACCTCGACGGGGACGTACGGCGTGCGCGTCAGGTGCAGCGAGACGTCGTCCGGCGTCCAGCGCCACAGCTCGCGGTCCAGCGCGAAGTCGAAGGGGGCGACGACACCGAGGCCGCGCTGCGCGCGGGGGCCGCCGAGAAAGGTGACGTCCATTGCGGGCACCGCCCTCACCGGGAGACAGGATGCGCAACGAGCCGTACGAACGGCCGTGTTGACGACGGTAGGTTCGGGTGCGAACGTGGTCAATCCGCGCACGTCAGGCACTTGGTCACGGACGGAGGGGGCATCGGATGGCCGTCGTCCCCGCAGCGCTGCCCACGGTTCTCGTGCTGGACGCCGATCCCCCGCCCCGGCTCGGGCGCCTCACCGGTCGGGCCCGGGTGCTGCACACCGACGAGGCCTCCCTCGCCGCGCGACTGCCCGCGGCGGACGTCCTGCTGGTCTGGGACTTCACCTCGCACGCGGTGCGCGCCGCCTGGCCCGGCGAGGGGCCGCGGCCGGGCTGGGTGCACACGGCGAGCGCCGGCGTGGACCACCTGCTGTGCCCCGAGCTGGCCGCCTCGGACACGGTGGTGACCAACGCCCGCGGGATCTTCGACGAGCCGATCGCCGAGTACGTCGCCGCGCTGGTGCTGGCGATGGCGAAGGACCTGCCGCGGAGCTGGGAGCTTCAGCGGCGGGGCGAGTGGAGGCACCGGGAGGGCGGACGGGTCTCCGGGACCCGGGCCGTCGTCGTCGGGTCCGGGCCGATCGGACGGGCGATCGCCCGCACCCTGAAGGCGCTCGGCATGACCACGGCCGTCGTCGGCCGCGTCCCGCGCACCGGCATCCACGGACCCCAGGACCTGGACCGGCTCCTCGCCCGCGCCGACTGGGTGATCGCGGCCGCCCCGCTCACCGAGCAGACGCACGGCATGTTCGACACCCGGCGATTCGGCGTGATGCAGCCCTCCGCCCGCTTCGTGAACGTCGGCCGGGGACCGCTGGTCGTCGAGGACGCGCTGGTTCGGGCCCTGGAGCGGCGGTGGATCGCGGGCGCCGCCCTGGACGTCCTCACCACCGAACCCCTCCCCGCCGACAGCCCGTTGTGGCACGTCCCGGGGCTGCTGATCTCGCCCCACATGAGCGGCGACACGGTCGGCTGGCGGGACGAACTCGGCGCGCAGTTCGTGGAGTTGTTCGAGCGGTGGGTGGCGGGCCGACCGCTGAGGAACGTGGTCGACAAGCAACGCGGATACGTGCCCGGACACTGACGTCCCCGGCCTCGGGAGGGTGCATGACCGACCTCACCACACTCACGGCGACCGAACTCCTCGACGGTTACCGCAAGGGCGAGTTCAGCCCCGTGGAGGCGACCCGCGCGGTCCTCGACCGGGCGGAGCGGATCCAGCCGGAGGTGAACGCGTTCGTACGGATCCTCGCCGACGAGGCGCTGGCGCAGGCGGAAGCCTCGCGGGAGCGGTGGCGGCGCGGGGAGCCGGCCGGGCCGGTCGACGGGGTGCCGGTGACGGTCAAGGACCTCCTGCTGCTGAGGGGACACCCGACACTCAAAGGCTCCAAGTCCGTAGATGTGAGCGGCCGTTGGGACGAGGACGCGCCCTCCGTCGCCCGGCTGCGCGAGTCCGGCGCGGTCTTCGTCGGCAAGACGACCACCCCCGAGTACGGCTGGAAGGGGGTGACGGACTCCCCGCTGACCGGTGTGACCCGCAACCCGCACGACCCGTCGCGCACGGCGGGCGGTTCCAGCGGCGGGAGCGCGGCCGCGGTGGCGCTCGGCGCGGGGCCGCTGTCACTGGGGACCGACGGCGGGGGCAGTGTCCGTATCCCGGCCGCGTTCTGCGGGATCTTCGCGCTGAAACCGACGTACGGTCGCGTGCCGTTGTACCCGGCGAGCGCCTTCGGCACGCTGGCGCACGTGGGTCCGATGACCCGGGACGCGGCGGACGCGGCGCTGCTGCTCGACGTGATCGGCGTGCCGGACTCGCGGGACTGGTCGGCGCTGGGTCCGGCGGACGGACCGCTGCGGTCGGGGCTCGACCGGGGCGTGCGCGGACTGCGGGTGGCGTACTCGCCGTCGCTGGGCGGACAGGTCGCGGTACGGCCGGGGGTCGCGGCGGCGGTGCGGCGGGCCGTGGAGCGGCTGGCGGAGCTCGGCGCGTACGTCGAGGAGGCCGACCCGGACTTCACCGACCCGGTGGACGCCTTCCACACCCTGTGGTTCGCCGGGGCGGCCCAGGTGACCCGAAGGCTGCGGGCGGACCGGCGGGGGGCGCTCGATCCGGGGCTGCGGGAGATCTGCGCCGAGGGCGCGCGGTACTCCGCCCTCGACTATCTGTCCGCGGTGGACGTCCGGATGGAACTGGGCCGCCGCATGGGCCGTTTCCACGACACCTACGACCTGCTCCTCACCCCGACGCTGCCGATCACGGCGTTCGAGGCGGGCGTCGAGGTGCCGGCCGGGTCGGGGCATCGGCGCTGGACGGGGTGGACGCCCTTCACCTACCCCTTCAACCTCACCCAGCAGCCCGCGGCGACGGTTCCGGTGGGCACGGACGGCGACGGGCTGCCGGTGGGGCTGCAGATCGTGGCCGCCCGCCACCGGGACGACCTGGTACTACGGGCGGGGCACGCGTTGCGCGGGTGGTCGTAGCCCTCGCCCCTCACGCGCACCCCTCGCCCCGGCACTTCACCTGCACCCCTCACCCCTCAGCCCGGCCTCTCACCCGGCAGGGGCGCCCCCGGGCGGGCCGGAACGCCGGAACCGCAGCGTCTCTCCCGCCGCGCCCGTTCGCCACAGGTCGTTGCACGCTTCCGCCATCTCCTCCAGGCCTGCCACGACCCGCCCCCAGACGATGCCGGGGACCCAGCCGACGTCACCGTTGAGGAGCAGGTTGTTGCGTTCGTAGAAGAGGGCCAGGTCGACGACCGTGGTGCCGGGGCGGACCTCGCGGTCGTAGCCGTAGGCCCGGGTGCCGAGTTCCGCTCCCGCGAAGGAGAAATAGCAGAGATCTCCCGGGATGGGAGTGACAGTCGGGTTCTCCAGCGGTGGTTCGGATGCCGCGAAAGGCGGGAACAGGGCGTAGATCTCGTTACGGGCGTATTTGGCGTGGTAGACGTCTCCGGCGAGCGGAAGGGAATCCCAGACGGCCGCGCAGGTGATCGGCGCACGATCGTCGAGCAGCTGCGCCGTGGCGGTGATTCCGCGTTTGACCAGCGAGACTTCGATGTATCGGTCAGCCATGCGTTCCATGGTCCACCCGCGGTCAAGGCGGCCTCGGCGGCGACCGGGGCCGGAAGCAGCCCGTGTAACTCGCATGAAGTCGGGTAGCGGCGCGCCTATGGCTCGACCACTCACACATCGATCAGGAACCGACAACGGCCGCCACGGAAGACTCAGTCGCCGCTCGTTGCTCGCCGGAGCGGCGCTGAGCGCGGCGGGGGGCCTCGGGGTGGTCGGCTGCAGCCGCGTCCCGGGAGACGGGAAGGTGTTGGGAGGCAGCCTCCTGGACACCTTGCGGGATCAGGGGTCCGTGAAGATCGGCATCGCCAGTGAACCACCCTTCGGCTATGTCGGAGACGACGGACAGGCCACCGGAGAGGCACCCGCGATCGCGAAGGTGATCTTCAAGAAGCTCGGCATCGACGAGGTCAAGCCGGTGCCTGTGGACTTCGGTGCCCTCATACCCGGGCTGAAGGCCCGGCAGTTCGATGTGGTGTCGGCCGGGATGTACATCAATCCCCTGCGGTGCGAACAGGTGCTGTTCGCCGACCCGGACTACCTGATGCTGGACGCCTTCATCGTCAAGAAGGGCAATCCACACGGCATCAAGACGTATGCGGACGTCAAGAAGAAGGGCCTCAAGCTCGCCTCCGGCAAGGCCTACGCCCAGATCGACTACGCCAAGGCCGCGGGCATCGGCGACGTGCTGGTCCTGCCGGACCAGGTGGCCGGGCTCGACGCGGTGGCCCAGGGCCGGGTGGACGCCTTCGCGGGCACCCGCATCACGGTCAGGTCGGCGGTGGCGGGTTCCGGACGCGTGTCGGCCACCGAGCCGTTCCAGCCCGTGGTCGACGGCAAGCCCGCCTACGGCGCCGGCGGCTTCGCCTTCCGGCAGTCCGAGAAGAACTTCCGCGACGCGTTCAACAAGGAGCTGCTGAAGCTCAAGGAGGACGACTACCGGGAACTCCTCCGGATCGTCGGCCCGTTCGGCTTCGCCAAGGCCGACATGACGGACCTCACGGCGAAGGAGCTGTGCGGCTGATGATGACCTCCGAGTTCTTCACCACCTGGTTCCTGCCGGGGATCTGGGTCACGGTCCAGGTGACGGTGCTCTCCGCGGCCCTCGGCGCCGCCATCTCGTTCGGCATCGGTCTCGCCCGCGGGTCGCAGTACTGGATCGTCCGCTTCCTCGCCGGGGTCTACTTCGAGGTCTTCCGTGGCATGTCGGCGCTGGTGCTGATGTTCTGGATGTTCTTCGCGCTGCCCCTCTTCGGCTGGCAGCTGGTACCCCTGTGGGCCGGCGTCAGCGCGCTCGGCCTGACCTACGGCGCCTACGGCTCCGAGATCGTGCGCGGTTCCCTGGCCGCCGTCACGCCGGCTCAGAAGGAAGCGGGCATCGCGCTCAACTTCACCCGTCTGCAGCGGCTGCGCCTGATCGAACTGCCCCAGGCGTGGCCCGAGATGGTGCCGCCGTTCAACAACCTGCTGATCGAGCTGCTGAAGGGCACCGCCCTGGTCTCGGTCATCACGGTGGCCGACATGACGTTCGCCGGCAATCTGCTCCGGCTGGGCACCAACGAGACCACCCCGGTCTACACCCTGCTGCTGGTCCTCTACTTCGTCCTCGCCTTCCTCATCACCCGCGGTATGCGGCTGCTGGAGCGCAGGGCGAAGGCCGGTATCGGGCAACTGCCGGCGAAGAGCAGCGGGACGACCAGGAAGCTCGGCGCCCGCGGCGAAAGCCTGCAAGCCGGTTCGCAGTCCGCGGGAGGTATGGGATGAGCTGGGACTGGAACGTCGTGGACGACTTCATGCCGCGGTTCTGGGACGGCGTGCTCGTCACCCTGCAAGCCCTGGCCATCGGCACCCTGATCGCCTTCGCGCTGGGCCTGGTGTGGGCGCTGGCACAGCGGTCGGCGCAGGCCTGGGTGCGCTGGCCGGTCATCGCCGTCACGGAGTTCATCCGCAACACCCCGCTGCTGGTGCAGCTCTTCTTCCTCTTCTACGTGGTCCCCAACTTCGGCCCGTCGATGTCGCCGCTCACCACCGGCATCGTCGGCCTCGGACTGCACTACTCCACCTACACCGCGGAGGTCTACCGCGCGGGCATCGACGGCGTCCCCGCCGGCCAGTGGGAGGCGGCCACGGCGCTGAGCCTGTCCAAGGGGCGCACCTGGCGGGCGGTGATCCTTCCGCAGGCGATCCGTCGCGTCGTCCCGCCGCTGGGCAACTACGTCGTCGCCATGCTCAAGGACTCCCCGATGATCGCGACCATCGGTGCCTTCGACATGCTCGGCGAGGCCCAGGCCTTCAGCAACGAGACCTTCACCACCGAGGCGCTCACCGTCGTGGGCGTGGCCTTCATCGTCATCGCCTACCCCGCCTCCCTCCTGATCCGAGCCCTGGAGCGACGCCTTGTCCGCTGACACCAATCCCGCAGAGAACACCGAACTCCTCGCCAATCCGCCGGTGGACGGCAGTGAACTGATCCGCTTCGACAAGGTCACCAAGCGCTTCGGCGACAACACCGTCCTGGACCGGCTCGACTTCTCCGTCGACTCCGGCAAGCACGTCACGCTGATCGGCCCGTCGGGCTCCGGCAAGACGACGATCCTGCGGCTGCTGATGACCCTGACCGAGCCCGACGAGGGCACGATCAGGGTGGGCGGCGACTATCTGACCCACGAGGAGCGGAACGGCAAGCTGGTCCGGGCCGGCGAGAAGCACATCCGTGAGGTCCGCAAGAACATCGGGATGGTCTTCCAGCAGTTCAACCTCTTCCCGAACATGAAGGTGCTGCGCAACATCACCGAGGCTCCGGTCACGGTCCTCGGCCTGTCCAAGGACGAGGCCGAGCAGCGGGCCCGCGACCTGCTCGAACTGGTGGGCCTGACCGAGCACATCGACAAGTACCCGACCCAGCTGTCCGGCGGCCAGCAGCAGCGGGTGGCGATCGCCCGGGCGCTGGCGATGCGACCGCAGGTCCTCCTGCTGGACGAGGTGACCTCCGCGCTGGACCCGGAGCTGGTGGCCGGCGTCCTGGACGTACTGCGGGACATCGCCCGCACCACCGACATCACGATGCTCTGCGTGACCCACGAGATGAGCTTCGCCCGGGACATCTCGGACCAGGTCCTGATGTTCGACTCGGGGCGTGTCATCGAGTCGGGTCCGCCGGAGAAGATCTTCAGCGAGCCGGAGCAGGATCGGACGCGGGAGTTCCTCAGCGCCGTGCTGTGAGGTCAGGGGCGGGCGCCACCCCGAGTGGCGCCCCTCCTCTCGCCCCTCCTCTCCCACCGGCAACCCGCATCGCCCGGCACGCACAAACCTCCCCCCGCCCGCCCGAACCCAGGCATGCTGCTGGCATATGCCAGGTGGGCAACCCCCTAGTTGCGGCGGGGTAATCCCCTCAACACCCCTCCCCACGAGCCGGTTGCCGGATATCGTGGAGGGTGATTCGCTGCCAGGATCAGGAATCACGGCCATGAGGCGACCAGGGGGGAAACCGTGGCGCTGAAGCACGAGCCGACCGTGCCGTACCACTCGGCCCAGGGAGCGTTGCGCGTCCTGGAGACGGTGGCGCGGCACTCCACCGGGGTCACCGACGCCGAACTCGCCCGTCAGACCGGACTCGGCGCGGAGCGACTGACCGCGCTCCTGCGCATGCTGCGCCGCGAGGGCTACGTCGAGCAGATCGCCGACGGGGCGTACGTCACGGGCGACGCCCTGACCCGCCTGGGCTCCGCCCACCATCGCGAGCAGGCCCTGCGCGACCAGCTCCAGCACACCCTCGACCGGCTCCGCGACTCCGTCGGCGCCGCCGTCTACATCAGCCGGTACGTCGACGGCGAGGTCACGATCACCCAGTACGCCGACGGCCCGGCCACGCCGTCCGTCAACGAGTGGGTCGACTTCCGCTCCTCCGCACACGCCACCGCGCTCGGCAAGAGCCTGCTGGGCCAGCTCGACCACAACGGCCGGCGCGACCATCTCTCCCGGCACAAGATGGCCCGGCTCACCTCGCGCACCATCACCAGCGACAAGCTGCTGCTCTCCCGTCTGGAGGCCCAGCCGCCCACCGTCCCGACGCTCGACCTCCAGGAGTACGCGATCGGCACGGTCTGCGCGGCCGTCCCGATCACCGCCGGCTCCATGGCGGGCTGCCTCGCCCTCTCCCTGCCCGTCGAGCACGCCCACCGGCTCCGCCAGGCCGCCGAGACCCTGAACAGGAACGCGGCACCGGTACTGCTGTCGCTCGCGATCTGACGCCCGTCCGACCCGTGGCCCGGCGGGTGCTCCCGGCATGGTGCGGAGCACCCCCGCGGACCGGGTAGTATTTTCTCCGTCGTCAGCCGCCGAAGGCGGAGGACGGGAGTCATGCGCCGCTAGCTCAGTTGGTTAGAGCAGCTGACTCTTAATCAGCGGGTCCGGGGTTCGAGTCCCTGGCGGCGCACCGATGAAGGGCCTCTCGTGGACACGAGGGGCCCTTCGGCGTTCCCCCCGGCCCCCATGCCGCCGACGTCCGCCGCCGTCAGCCGCCGGTAGGTCGCCTCGCCCGGCGGCCGCCACCACACCGGATCGGCACACCGGATCCCCTCCCGCCGCAGCAGCGCCCGGTGGATCTTGTTCGTGGCGGTGACCGGCATCCGCTCCAGGACCCGTACGAACCGGGGCGCCATCTTCGTCCCCAGATCGGGCTGGGCGAGCAGGAACTCGGCGAAACCGAGCGGCTCGAAGGATCCGGCCAGCGCCGCCATCACCTGGTCCCCGGTCACCGGATCCGGCACCGCGTAGACGGCCACGGCGGCCGCCCCCTCGTACCGGGCGAGGATGTTCTCGATCATCGCGGCGGCCAGGTTCTCGCTGTCGACGCGGAGCCGGTCGTCGGTGCGGCCCGCGAAGTAGAGGAAGCCTGCGCGGTCGCGGTAGAAGAGGTCTCCGGTCCAGTACTCCCCGTCGTCCCGGCGCCGCTCCGCCTCGGCCGCCGGGTTGCGCCAGTAGCCCTCGAAGGGGTTGGGGCCCCGGTTGACCAGCTCGCCGATCGCCTCTTCGCCGTTCAGCAGCCGACCGGCCGGGTCGAGAACAGCCGGCGGACATTCGTCGCGGGTCTCCCGGTCGAGGACGACGAGACCGGGCGCCGCCCGCCCGACCGCCCCCGCCGGAGTCCCCGGCGACCACTGCACGGCCGCCCCGCCCTCCGAGGAGCCGTACCCCTCCACCAGCCGCACCCCGAACCGTCGCTCGAAGGCGGCCGCGTCCACCGCCCCCGCCTCGGTGCCGAAGCCGAGCCGCAGGCTGTGGTCCCGGTCGTCCGGGCGCGGCTCGGTGGCCAGGACGTACTGGATCGCCCGGCCCACGTAGGTGAAGTACGTCGCCCGGTAGCGCCGTACGTCCGCCAGGAACCCGGACGCCGAGAACCGCCGACGCAGCGCCACCCCGGCCCCGGCCGCCAGCGCGGGCGCCCAGTCGGCGATCACCGCATTGCCGTGGAACATCGGCATGCAGACGTAGTGCACGTCGTCCCGCCGCACGGAGAACTGTCCGGCCAGCGAGCGCCCCGCGGCGGCCAGCCGGCCCTGGGTGCAGATCGCGGCCTTGGGCGCGCCGGTCGAGCCGGAGGTGAAGTAGAGGAGGAGCCGGTCGGCGGGGCCGGCCCGGGAAGGGTCGGGGCGGGCGTCCGCGTACGGGGCGAGCAGGTCGTCGTACTCCGGGGTTCCGGTGATCAGCAGGCGGACCCCGGGCAGGTCGAGGCCCCTGAGGAGGGGGAGGTGGGCGTGCTCGGTGATCAGCAGCCCGCACTCGGTGTGCAGGATGTCCCGGGCCAGTTCGGGGCCCCGCCGGGTGGGGTTGATCCCGGCGACGGCCGCGCCTGCGAGGGCGGCGGCCGACAGCCAGAGCGGGAACTCCGGGGTGTTGTCCAGCAGGACCCCGAGATGGGGCGGACCGCCCGACGGCAGCAGGTCGGCCAGCAGCGCCGCCCGGGCGGCGGCACCGGCGGCGACCTGGTGGTGGGTGAGGACGGTGCTCCCGGTGCCGTCCGGGTTCCCGGTGCCCGTGGGGCTCCCGGTGTCCTCGGGGTTCTGGCACCACAGCCCGGGGCGGTGGTCGCCCCACCGGGCCGCTACGAGTTCGGCGACGGACTCCATGGCGGCGCACGGTAGTTGACGTACCGTCAGATGTGGAGGGCTACGGCATGAAGTCGTCCGCCTCGGCGAACATCCAGTGGGCGGTGACCATGAAGAAGACGCAGAAGGCGAGGGCCACGCCGAGGAAGAGCAGCAGACAGCCCGACTCGGCGAGGAGCCTGCCGCGGGCGGGTGCCTTGGCCGTGGCCTCCTCGGGGTGTTCGGCCGCGTAGTGGACGGTGACGAGGTCGCCCTCGATGGTCGTCCCCGGGCCGTTCGCCTCCTCGAAGCGGACGGCCCGGCCCTCGCGGGTGGTGAACTCGTAGACGTGGTGCAGGGTCGTGCCGACCATGGTGTCGCCGCCGCCGCTGGTCGTCGTGTACGAGCGCAGACAGCGCGCCTGCGCGGTGAGACCGCCGCCCCAGGCCCGGGCGACCCGCCGGGAGCGGCGGACCACCCCGAACACGCCGAACAGCAGGCCGACGATCATGATCGACGGCACGAGGTAGAAGAAGGCTTCCATGAGCTCCCCCCGAGGTCCGGGCGCCGACCTGGTCGTGCCGGCGTGCAGGGAACGTACCCGCGCCCGGACCCGGGGGAGCTCAAGCCATGCTCAGAACGTGACGTCGGAGCAGGCGTAGAACGCGTTGGTCGTGTCGGCGACCGTCCACACCGCGACGATCACGTGACGTCCGCTGAGCCCGGACGGCAGCGTGCCGCTGTGCGAGAGGGTGGACGGGGGCCGCTGACCGCCGTAGGGCACGGTCAGGAACGGCGTGAGGTTGAGGTCGGAGCGGGCCAGGTTGTGGTTCTGGTTCCAGCCCTGCTTGGTGACGTAGTACTTGAAGTCGCTCGTGGCGTGCATGGCGGTGAACTGCCACCGGAAGGTGTAGCTCTGACCACCGGTCACCTTGGTGGCCGGCCATGCCCCGCCCGAGGGGGTCTTCGGGCTGTCGAGCTGGGCGAAGCGGGTGTTGTTCGCGGAGCAGATCCTTCCGTCGGCCGCGCCGGACGCCGGGAAGCCCTTCGGGCCCTCGACGCTCTGCGGCTCCCACTGGATGTCACCGCAGTTGGGGACCGAGCCGTTCTGGCAGAGCTTCTGCCGGCTGATGGGGAGGTCGGTGTAGCCGTGGCCGCTCGCACCCCCGGCGGTGAGCACGAAGGCTCCCGCCGTGGTGAGTCCGAGCGCGGCGGCGTACCACTTGGTCTTTTTGCGCATGCTGCCGCTCCTGGAGAACGTGGGGAGTTCGGTGAGGAGTTCAGTGAGCTCATGCGTGCAGGTCTAGACCAAGTTCGAGATTATTGCCGTTTCTTGGCTGTGTCCATATCAAAGACGTGTCCGGCCGCCCCCGTCACGGCCGCCCTTCACGACTGCCCGTCACGGCCCTTGCTCCCCGCGCCCCGAGCAGAAGGCGACGGTCAGGTCCTTCACCAGCGCCTTGCGTTCGTAGTCGTCGAGTTCCACGAGTCCGCGCATGGTCAGCCGGGTCACGGTGTCCTCCACCGAGTCCACGACCGAGGTCAGCACGCTCGCCCGGTGCTGGGCGTCGAGCGCGGCGATCCGGCGGCGGTGCATCGCGGCGGCGACCTCGGGGGCGTACTCGATCCGCAGCGGCCGCACCGAGAACACCTCCAGTCCGATCGCGCCCGCGTCCTGCGCGACCCGCCGGGTCAGCACCTCCCCCGCCGCCTCCACCGAACCGCGTCCCGCGCCCGGCGTCTCCACCGGGATCCGGGCCAGGGCCGCCTCGACGCACTCGCGCAGATATGTCTCGTGGTCCTCTACGCCGAGCGTGGCCCGCGCGGTGTCCCGCACCCGCCACACCACGAGCGTCACCACCCGCAGCGCGACCCCGCTGCCGTCGGCGGCGGGCAGCGGCTCGCTGCGCCAGTGCCGCAGCCGTACGTCCACCCGGCGGCGCAGCAGCAGCGGGTTGACCCACAGCAGGCCGGTGCGCCGCACGGTCCCCCGGTAGCGGCCGAACAGACCGAGCACCCAGGCCCGTCCGGTCCGCCCGCGGGCCAGACCGCCGAAGCCGAACAGCCCCAGGGCGCCCGCCCCCGCGTACGCCGCCCACTGCGCCGGACCTAGCCCGGCGCCCGCGAACTCCGGCAGCCGCAGTGCCTGCGCCGCGTGCGACGGCAGCACCCCGGCCCACCAGGAGGCGGCCACACAGCCGGCCGCCCCGCACATCCCGGCGAACACGCCCGCCACGCCGGGCAGCACCCGGGCCGGCCGTTCCACCAGGTCCGGGTCGACCTGCGCCACCGGGTGGGGCTTGGCCGGCGTCGGCCGGCGCAGTCGCGGCTGCTCGCCGGTGCCCGCCCGGCTGCCCACCACGGCCGCGCCGAGCGGCACGGGCCGCGGCTCGGGCTCGTCCCGGAACAGCAGATGGACGGGGATCTCGGTGGTCACCTCGTTCTGGATGAGCCGAGTGGGCCTGGACGGTCCCTCGGACTCGGGTGTCTGTGAAGTGGTCGTGTTCATTGCGTGCCTCCAGCCTCCGCGCCAGATACGCCATGACAGTGAGATGGGATCAAGAAAGCCAGCTACGAGAAGAGCCGCCGCCAGGTCTCCGGGCCCGGGTAGCCGTCCGCCGCGCCGCCCCGCCAGCCCTGGGCGCGCTGGAAGGCCTCGACCCCTCGCCGGTCCGCCTCGCCCCAGTGCGGTCCGGGCCCCGTCGTGTAGTACCTGCCGAACCCCTTCTTCACCAGCCGCCTCCCCAGCTGGGTGACGTACGCGTTCTGCGCGCCGGGCCGGAACATGCCCCGCCCGGGGTACGCGGGGACGCGCGGCGAGGGTGCGGCGGGCGCGCCGGCCGCCCCGGTCGCGGGATACCCGCCGATCGCGTCGCCGGAGCCCTGGCCGGTGCCGGTCGTCGGGGACTGTCCGGGGGCGATGTTCCTGCCCTGGCCGGAGATCAGCAGGGCCCAGGTGCTCGGGCCGGGGATGCCGTCGGCGTCGGCGCCGCGCCAGCCCTGGGCCTGCTGGAAGGCCACGGTGGCCCAGCCGTCGGACGCCGACCACCGTGGGCCCGGGCCCGAGGCGTAGAAGCGTGCTCCGCCGCGCTGGACGAGGAGCCGGCCGAGCTGGGTGACGTACGGGTTGTTCGCGCCGGGTCCGAAGGCCGCCCGCCCCGGGAACGGCGTCGTCGTCGCGGTGCCCCCGGCGCCGGGCCGGTTCCCGCCGCCGGCGCTCGTGCCGACCTGTTCCCCGTCGCCGGGAGCTACCGACGTGAGGCCCTTGTAGCGGTAGGGCACGTAGCGGTCGGAATTGCTCCAGTAGGCGTAGGGAGTGGTCTGTCGGCGCGTGGTCGGGCGGGTCTGCTCGTAGACGAGGTAGTAGCTGTGCGTGTAGTCCGTCCAGCCGCCGAAAATGACGACGTGCGAGCCTTTCTCGGGGTTGGACGGATTGTGGAACAGCAGAATGTCGCCGGGCTGGAGCTCCTCCTTGGTAATCCGAGTCCCGTACTGGTGGAGACTGCCCGTCCACTCGTTCCCGGCCAGGTTCCAGGCCTTGGAGACGAAGCCTGAGCAGTCCTGCCGGTAACCGTCGTACCAGTAGCTGCTCATGCTGTACGGCACCTCTGCCGAAACCCATTCCTTGGCCCGTCTGATGATGTCCGCCCGGGTCGTCGGGGGCGTTTTCACCGGTCCCGCCAGTCCCCCCGGCCGGGCCGGCTGCCCCGCCGGACCGTGCAGCGGCGCCTTGCCGCCCTGCGGGGTCTCGGGCTCGTCACCTGCGGGTACGCCGGGTCGGTCGGAGGTCTGCGGGGCCGCGAAGGCGGGCACCGCGTGGGCGCCGCCGAGCGCCGCGGCCGCCGCCGTGGCGACGACCACGACGCGATGGGCGGCCGGGTGACCGCCGAACCGGGCGGGCGGGGAATTCGACCCCACCCGCCGCCGGGATACGCATCCGGGGCACTCGCAGTCGCTCTCGGGATCGAATTCCTCGAATACCGGAGAGCCCATGCGATTCCCTTCACACTCCAGCTGGAAATGTCCGCGACTGTGCACGTTCGCCAGTTTCTCAACTGTCTTCCCGACGCGCATGCTGACGGTCCGAATGATGTACGCGACACCCGCCCGGCCCAGTGCCGCGGCGGACCGACGGCCGGGTGGTCGGGGGCACCCCCGGGGGTCCTGTAGAGTTATCCCGTCAGCAGGCGCCGCTAGCTCAGTTGGTTAGAGCAGCTGACTCTTAATCAGCGGGTCCGGGGTTCGAGTCCCTGGCGGCGCACAGACACCGAAGGCCCTTCGCGAAAGCGAGGGGCCTTCGTTCGTATGCGCACACACGGCGGGCCCTGAGGCTCGTCGCGCGAGCGCCCTGGCGTGAGGCGCACACGTTCGGGCCGTGGCAGGCGAATCGGCTACTCGATCCCCTGGTCGTCGATTCCCAGCGGTCGCGGCACACAGGCGAAGCCCACCTGCTCCAGGTGCGACAGCAGCGCGTGGAGGGTGGGCGTCCACGGCTGGACGGGCCTGCGGACGGTGTCGCCGATCCGGACCACCCGGCGATGGGCACCGTCCTGCATCACTTCCTCGCTCGACACGCGTGACACGCCGGCCGGTCCGGGAGCACGGAATCGCCCTGTCTGTCCGGTAACTCCCCTTGTTCGACGCCGACACAGGACCCGCGCCTCCCACGAGAGGGCCGGAAAACGGTCGTCACCGCCGTCCACGGGGTAGGGGAACCCCACAGCCTCCCGCGCCGGTCGCCGGGCTACTCCCGCAGCCCGGGCGCGCGCGGTCGAGGACCGGCCCGGTCGGCGGTTTCGGGGGAGCGGGCCGTCGACCGGGCCAGGTGGCGTCGGATCAGACGCCCGTGCCCGTCAGATACGCCGACACGATCACGTTCGCCGTGTAGCTGCGGCTCACCCGGTCGAAGGTGCCGCCGCAGGTGATCAGACGCAGTTCGGCGCGGTCCGGCTGCCGGGGGCCGTAGGCCTGGCGGGCGTCGAAGCGGTCGCGCTGGACCACCTCGACGTCGTCGACGGTGAACTCGGCGACCTTCCCGTCGTCGCGGACCACCCGTACCGTCTCGCCGGCCTTGAGCGTGCTGAGCTTGTAGAAGACGGCGGGCCTGGTCTCGGTGTCGACGTGCCCGACCAGCAGGGCCGTGCCCCGGGCGCCGGGTTTCGCGCCGGCGGCGTACCAGCCGACGACGCCCGCCTGGTCGAAGGGCGGTGGGTCGATGCCCCCCTCGGTGTCCAGCCCGCGGGCGACGACCGGCGCCTGCACGCCCAGGTCGGGAATGTCGATGCGTTGCGGCAGCGCCTGCCCCAACGGCTTGGCGGCGGGCGGCAGTTCGGCATCGGGCGGGCGGCCCACCGCGGCCATGTCACCGGTGGCCGGGGCGGATATGCCGTGCCGTACGTCGGTCACCTCGCGCCCCCACAGCCACAGCCCGAGCAGCAGTACCGCCCAGGCAAGACCGGTGAGGAAGCGGCCGGAAGAGCGTTCGCGGTCGGACATGCTCAATCCGTCCTGCGTCTCCGGTGCACCCCGCGGAAGATGACGGCGGCCGCGGCGACACCCGCGAGCACCAGCCCGACGACCGCCTGCGCGGTACCGGGACCATGGCCCTCCGCCTGTGACGCGTCGACGGCGGCGAGCGGGGCGAGGGCGGCGGTACCGCCGCCGCCGGCGTGCACCGGGGCGACGGGAGAGGCGGGCGCGGACGGCCCGTACGGCTCCGACGACTCGAAGTCCGACGGCCCCGAGGACTCGGCGTCCTCGGCGGACGACGCGGCGACGACCTTGACATGGCCCTTCACCTTGAAGTCGACGCAGGTGATCTGTACGTCGTAGGTGCCGGCCCCGATCGAGGATCGGACCCTGGTGTCGCCGACGAGCGTGCCGCCCGCGCCGGCGAGCTGCGCGTCCGCGACGAAGGCGGCCGAGGCCGCGGTGGCCGTTCTGCCGCCGCAGCCGCTGACCTTCAGGGTGATCTCGGCGCCGGGTGCGGGCGTGGACGGTGTGATCGAGACGCTGCCGCCTCTGTCCCCGCTGCCTTCGCCCGAGGCGTACGCCGTCGGGATGAGCACCGCGGCGACGGCCGCGACCCCCGCACAGAGTGTGATTTTCAGTGAACCCATCGTGAACCTCCAGCTAGATGGAGACTCCCCCGCCGGGACCCGGCGCGCATCCCCGGGCGGGGTATCACTGCTCCGTACGAGTGGCTCACACCCTGTTACGGGTTTCGGAGCTGCGGGTTTCAGATCCGGTCGACGAGATCCGCGATGGAGTCCACGATCTTCGACGGGCGGTACGGGAAGTTCTCGACCTGCTCGGGGCGGGTCAGACCGGTGAGCACCAGGAACGTCTGCATGCCGGCCTCCATGCCCGCGAGGACGTCGGTGTCCATGCGGTCGCCGATCATCGCGCTGTTCTCGGAGTGGGCGCCGATGGCGTTCAGTCCGGTGCGCATCATCAGCGGGTTGGGCTTGCCCGCGAAGTACGGGTTCTTGCCGGTCGCCTTGGTGATCAGCGCGGCGACGGCTCCGGTGGCCGGGAGCGCGCCCTCGGCGGAGGGGCCGGTCTCGTCCGGGTTGGTGCAGATGAAACGGGCGCCGTCGTTGATGAGCCGGACGGCCTTCGTCATCGCCTCGAACGAGTAGGTGCGGGTCTCGCCGAGGACGACGTAGTCGGGTTCGTGGTCGGTGAGGATGTACCCGATGTCGTGCAGCGCGGTGGTCAGGCCGGCCTCGCCGATGACGTACGCCGTGCCCTCGGGCCGCTGGTCGTCCAGGAACTGGGCGGTGGCCAGCGCGGAGGTCCAGATGTTCTCGATCGGCACGTCCAGGCCCATGCGTCGCAGCCGGGCGTGCAGGTCGCGCGGGGTGTAGATCGAGTTGTTGGTCAGGACCAGGAACGGCTTGCCCGAATCGCGGAGCTTCTTCAGGAAGGCGTCGGCGCCGGGGATCGGTACGCCCTCGTGGATGAGCACACCGTCCATGTCGGTGAGCCACGACTCGATGGGCTTGCGGTCTGCCATGTGCGGGATCTCCCTGCCGTACGCGAACGCGAGTACGCGGTGACCGCGCCTGTACGCGGTGCTGCGCCAGCACGCGGTTGCTGCGTGCGCCCCAGCCTAAGCACAGGCCCGATCTTGAGGGAATGGCCGGTGGTGAGGCGTCCACCGGCTGGGATGCGGCCGCGCTTCAGCGGCGCCGCCGGGCCAGTCGGCGGGCCAGCAGCAAGGCCGTCCCGGCGGCGAGGAGACAGGCGGTGGCGCCGACCAGAACGGCGGGTGAGGTGAGGCCGGTGCGGGCGAGTTCCGCGGCCTCGGCGGCGAGGGAGAGCCGGCCGGTGTCCGCGGCGGAGGCATCCGGGGCGGGAGTGGCGGGCGTGGCGGAGGAGGTCGCGGTGGCGGAGGAGGTGGCGGTGGGGGCGCGGGTCGGATCGGGGGTGGGGGCGGCCGGGTCGAGGCCGGGGGCGGTGTCGGGGTCGGGGGCGGATTCCACGTCGGGAGTGGTGCCGGGGCCGGAGCCGGCCTCGACGGCGAAGCGGTAGTCGTTCGACTGTCCGATCCAGTCGCCGTCGTCACCGTGCCGCTGGACGACCGCCGCGTTGGCGGTCACCTCGTTGGGCGCGGTGTCCGAGGTGAGGGCGAGGCGCAGCTTGACGGTGAGGGTCCGGCCGGGGCCCACGGTGAAACCGGGAAAGCCGTCGGTGCCGTCGGCCTGCCCCTCGGTCTGCCCGTCGGCCTCTCCGGCGGTGGGGCCGTCGGTGAAGGCTCCGACCAGTTCGTCCTCGTCGGTGGGTTCGAAGCGGACCGGGTGCGGTCGTCCGTCGGCGTAGAACTCCAGACGTGCCTGGGACGGCTTCAGGGTGCGTCCGGCGTCGACCAGGACGACGACCGGGTGGATCCCGTCGCAGGTGAGGCGGGTGGTGTTGGTGAGGTCGAGATACCAGATGCCGTAACCACCCCCGGCCCGGTAGGAATCCGGGCCCCCGTGCAGCCGGGTGGTGAGGGGGAAGTCCGCGCCGTCGGGACCGGCGCAACTCGGGCCGGCCACCGCCTGGGCGGGCGCGGGGAGGAGGGCGGCGGCCACGGCGAGGCAGAGGGAGACAGGCGGGCACAGTCGCATGAACACGTGAGCCTGCACGAGGGAACGCCGCGAGCAGGACCGGCACACCGTACGACCGTACGAATCCCCTCGTTCGGCGGAGGCGGCACCGATCGGTCGGCTCAGCCGTCCCGCCGTCCGAACACCGGACCCAGCAGCAGCTGCGCCGCGCCCTCCGCGACGGCGCGGGCCCCGCCGGGGGCGAGCCGTACCGGCACGGCGCCCTCCCGCGATCCCTCGCGGCGTGCGTGGGCCTCGAGGACGGCGGCGACTCCCCGTACGAACGGCTCCGGCGTGGCCACGATCGTGCGGCCGCCCAGCAGGACGGCGTCGATGTCGAGCAGGCCGGCCAGGTTCGCGGCGCCCTCGCCGAGCACCCGCGCCGCCTCGGCCACGTCCCCCCGGTCCATGGCCGCCAGGCACAGCGCCTCGACACAGCCCCGGTTGCCGCAGGAGCAGAGCGGGCCGTCCAGCTGGATGACCTGGTGGCCGAACTCCCCCGCGCCGGTGCGGGCACCCCGGTGCACGGCGTCGCCGATCACCAGGCCGGCGCCGAGGCCCGTCCCGAGGTAGAGACAGGCGAAGGAGCCGCGTTCGCCGCCGACGGCGAGGCCGAGCGCGGCGGCGTTGGTGTCCTTGTCGACGACCACCGTCACGCCGAGCCGCGCCGCCAGCACGTCCCGCAGCGGAAAACCGTCCCACTCGGGAAAGCCGGTGACCCGGTGCAGGACCCCGCGCACATGGTCGAGCGGACCCGGGAGCGCCACCCCGACACCGAGCGGAGCCAGGAGGGCGCCGCCTCCGAGAGCCTCCGACAGGACCTCCGTCACCTCGCCGAGCAGCGCGTCCAGGACCGCCTCCGCCCCCGCGCCCAGCGACAGCGGGGCACACCGCTCGCCCACCACACGTCCGTCGAGGTCGACCAGCACCACCCTCAGTTCGTCCCGGTCGAGGTGGACGCCGACCGCGTGACCGGCCCCGGGGACCAGCCGCAGGACCGTACGCGGCTTGCCGCCGGTGGAGGCGCGACGGCCGGCCTCCGTCGCCAGCCCCTCCTCCCGCAGCCGCGCGGTGATCTTGCTGACCGCCTGCGGGGTGAGCCCGGTGCGCTCGGCGAGCTCCAGCCGGCTGATGCCCTCGGGCCCGGCGGTGCGCAGCAGGTCGAGCACCAGCGCTGTGTTGTGGCTGCGCAGGGCCAGCAGGTTCACGCCCGCGGCCCGGCGCGTCACGGCGTCCGCCGCCCGCTCCGGCGCGCGGTCGGCTTCCGGACCCGGCTCATGGTCCGGCGGGAGCCCCCAGCTGGAACCCGTCTCGGGGCCTGTCTCGGGGCCTGTCTCGGGCGCTGTCCCGGACTCCGGCTCGGACTCCGGCGTGCGGTCCGCGTCTCCTCCGTCGTTCGTCCTGTTCACCTTGCCATTGTCCCTCGCGCTTGCACTTTGGCAACAGCGTTGCCAAAGTAGTTGGCATGACTGGACGCACGACTGACGACACCGGCTCCGAAACAGCCCTCGACATCGGCACCGGATCGGGCACTCGCCCGGCCGTCGCCCCGCTGCGCGTGGGCCTGATCGGCTACGGCCTCGCGGGATCCGTGTTCCACGCCCCGCTGATCGCCGCGACCGAGGGCCTCGCCCTCGACACGGTGGTCACCTCGAACCCCGAGCGGCAGGAGCAGGCCCGCGCCGAGTTCCCCGACGTACGCGTCGCCGCCACCCCCGACGGCCTCCTCGCCCGGGCCGACGAGCTGGACCTGGTCGTCATCGCGTCCCCGAACAAGACGCACGTCCCACTCGCGACCGCCGCGCTGAAGGCCGGGCTGCCGGTCGTCGTCGACAAGCCGGTCGCGGGCACCGCGGCCGAGGCGCGCGAGCTGGCCGCTCTCGCCGAGGAGCGCGGTCTGCTGCTCTCCGTCTTCCAGAACCGCCGCTGGGACAACGACTTCCTGACCCTGCGCAAGCTGCTCGCCGAAGGCGAACTGGGCGACGTCCGGCGCTTCGAGTCCCGCTTCGAGCGGTGGCGGCCGCTGCCGAAGGGCGGCTGGCGGGAGTCCGGCGACCCCGCAGAGATCGGAGGTCTCCTCTACGACCTCGGCAGCCACCTCGTCGATCAGGCGCTGGTGCTGTTCGGCCCGGTGGTCTCCGTCTACGCCGAGGCGGACGTCCGCCGGCCCGGCGCGGAGACCGACGACGACACCTTCCTCGCGCTGACGCACGCGAGCGGCGTCCGCTCCCACCTCTACGCCTCCGCGACGACGCCCCAGCTCGGCCCGCGTTTCCGGGTGCTGGGCTCGAAGGCGGGCTATGTGAAGTACGGCCTGGATCCGCAGGAGGCCGCCCTGCGGGACGGCGGACGGCCCGACGGCACCCCCGGCTGGGGCACCGAGCCCGAGGAGCTGTGGGGCCGCGTCGGCGCCGGGGAGTCCCCGCTGACCGGCGGCGGACGACCCGAACAGACCCTCCCCGGCGACTACCCGGCCTACTACGCTGCGGTGGCCAGGGCACTGATCGACGGCGGCCCCAATCCGGTGACCGCCGCCGAGGCGGCCGCCGCTCTGGACGTACTCGAGGCGGCCCGCCGTTCGGCACGAGACAAGGTGGCGGTGACGCTGTGATGGGAACCCACCAGATGACCCCGAAGTTCACCCCGGAGATCACCCCGACCCTGGAGGAGCTCCAGGCCCAGGAACGACGGCTGGTCTTCCGCCAGTTCACCCACGACGACGCGTGGGAGCTCGGCTCACTGCTGGTGGAGCTGGCCCGCGAGCGCCAGGCGCCGGTCGCCGTCGACATCCACCGGGCCGGCCAGCAGCTCTTCCACGCGGCCCTGCCCGGTTCGACGCCCGACAACGACGCCTGGATCGCCCGCAAGCGCCGGGTGGTGGAACGCTTCGGCGCCTCCTCCTACCTGGTGGGCTCCCGCTTCCGCGCCAAGGGCACGACGTTCGAGGACGCCTCCCGGCTCGACCCCGACGAGTACGCGGCGCACGGCGGCTCCTTCCCCGTCAACGTGGAGGGCGTGGGCATCATCGGCGCGGTGACGGTCTCGGGCCTCCCCCAGCTGGAGGACCACCGCTTCGTGGTGGAGGTACTGGAACAGTTCCTGGAGAAGTACCTGCGCTGACACGCGCCCGAAGGGGGCACGGATGACCCGCGCCCGAAGGGGGCGCGGGTGAAACGCGCCCGAAGGGGCGCGGGGAACTGCGCGATCAGCCACAGCCGGCCCGCAGCCGACAACCGACAACCGACCGACCCCGGTTCCCCGCCCCCAGCGGAGCGCTTACGCGTCCTTGAACTCCTGGCGCTGGCGCCCGAGCCCGGCGATCTCCAGTTCCACCACGTCCCCGGCCCGCAGGTACGGCTTGGGCTCCGGCTCGCCCAGGGCGACCCCGGCGGGCGTCCCGGTGTTGATGACGTCCCCCGGGTACAGGGTCATGAACTGGCTGACGTACCGGACGACCTCCCCCACCGGGAAGATCTGCTCGGCCGTGGTCCCGTCCTGCTTCAACTCCCCGTTGACCCAGAGCTTCAGGGAGAGGTCCTGCGGGTCGGCGACCTCGTCGGCCGTCACCAGCCACGGGCCCAGCGGATTGAACGTCTCGCAGTTCTTCCCCTTGTCCCAGGTCCCGCCCCGCTCGATCTGGAACTCCCGCTCCGACACGTCGTGCGCGACGGCGTATCCGGCGACATGCGCGAGCCCGTCCGCCGCCGACTCCAGGTAGCGGGCCGTGCGCCCGATGACGACGGCCAGCTCCACCTCCCAGTCGGTCTTGAGGGACCGGCGCGGCACGAGGACGGTGTCGTAGGGCCCCACGACCGTGTCCGCCGCCTTGAAGAAGACGACGGGCTCGGCGGGCGGCTCGGCCCCGGTCTCCCGGGCGTGGTCGTGGTAGTTCAGCCCGATGCACACGACCTTGCCGATCCGGGCCAGCGGCGGTCCGATCCGCAGCCCGGTCGCGTCCAGCACCGGCAGTTCCCCGGACTCGGCGGCCTCTCGGACCCGGCCGAGCGCCTCGTCGTCGGCGAGCAGCGCTCCGTCGATGTCCGGGACGATCCCGGAGAGGTCCCGCAGGGTCCCCTCGGGGTCGAGCAGCGCGGGCCGCTCCGTTCCCGCCGTACCGACTCGCAGCAGCTTCATGGTCACTATCTCCCTCGATCGCGGGGCACCCGTCCGATGGGTGCAGCCATCGGAGGACTGGTCGATCCTCCAAGCTCGCGATTCGGTCCGCAAGCCCCCGTTCACGGACTGGACCGTCACCGGTTCAGGACGGCCTACCCGTGCAGGACCGTCACCGGTACAGGACCGCCCGTTCGAGCGCGCTCCACGTCGTGCTCGTGATCACGTACAGCGCGGCGGCCAGCGGTACGACGGCCACGGTGACCAGCGTGAAGAAGGACAGGAACGGCATGACCTTGGCGATCGCGCCGACCCCGGGCAGTTCCTCACCGCCGCCGACCTGGGGCAGCGGCACCCGCTTCGCCCGGACGAAGTTGAAGGAGGCGACGGCCGCGACGACGGCGAACAGCCCGAGGTAGACCAGTCCGGCCGCGCCGAACAGCCCACCCCCCGCCAGCGCGTCCGCCCAGCGGTCGCCGAGGGGCGCGGCGAACAGCCGATGACCGAGCAGGCCGTTGTCCTGGCCGCCGATCGAGGAGCTGGAGAAGAGGTGGTAGAGCAGGAAGAAGGCAGGTATCTGGCAGAGGCTGGGCAGCAGTCCGGACAGCGGCGACACCTTCTCCTCGGCGTGCAGTTCCAGCACCGCCCGCTGGAGCCGCTCGGGGTTCTTGGCGTGCTTCCTGCGCAGTTCGGCGATCCTCGGCTGCAATGCCGTGCGGGCCTTCTGACCACGGGCGGCCGCGCGGGACAAGGGGTGCACGAGGAGTCGTACGAGGGCGGTGAACAGGACGATCGCGGCGGCCGCGGCGGTGGCGCCGAACAGGGGGTGGAGCAGGTCGGCGAGCCGCTCGACCAGGTTGGCGAAAACGGACATGAGTGGGGAGCCCTCCGGGGGTCTCGTCGTGCCGGGAACGGGATGACGGCATGACGACCCGCGCGGGTCACCCACGTGACGGTGGAGAGCGGCCCTACGCGACGGTCGTCGGGAGGGCGTGGCCGGGCGCCCGGGGGCGGGGGCGGCCGGAGGCGTCGGGGTCGCGTTGCGGCAGGAAGGCCGTACGGCGGGCCCGGTCCCTGATGGCCGTCCGCACCCGGGTGGGCGGGACGGCGGGAGCGCTGCGCGCGGCGACGAGGGTGCAGACGGCCAGGGCGGAGCCGGCCGCGGCGGTCGCGGCGAGCGCGACGGCGGCGGAGAGGCTGCCGGCGTCGAGGAGCACGACGTCGAGGAAGAGGAGGAACAGGACGAGGGCGGGACGCGGGACGAACCGACTACGGATCACTGCCTCGCCCTCTCTCCGGTGCTACCCGGCCGTCTCCGGTCGTCGCCGGTGCTTCCGGCTGTCTCCGGTGCTGTTCGGCACCCTTCGGCGCCGACCTCTGCCTGTCTGTCTGTCTGATGTCGGTTATACCTGACCGGCCTCGATCGGCTCCAGCAGCCTTTTCGGCTTCAGCAGCGACCGGCTGACCGGATCCGCCGGATCAGGGTCGAGCCCCGGTCCCGGCACCATGAGGACGTCCGGGACCGGTACGACAGTTCCGCAGGTGGGACATTCGCCGTACGGGCCGAGTTCGGTGCCGCAGTCCGCGTGCCGGAAGATCCGCAGCTTGGCCTCACCGAAGTGCTCGCGGCCCCACCGGCCGAGCGAGCGCAGTGTCGGCCACACCTCTGCGCCCGCTGGGCCGGGCTGACCCTCGGTGCCGATCACCGCCGCCTGGGGACTGCTGGTCTCCAGTCAGCTGCTGCTCGTCCTCGGCGGAGACGGCGACGCCCGGTGCAACCGCCGCCCCCGTCGGAGCGCTCTACATGACCATGCACAAGACGACCACGCCCGGGGCACCCACGGACGCGACGACCGCGCACGGGATCAGGCAGCGTGCAGAAACGTTCGCCCGGCAGTTGGTGCGCTTCGGCCGGCTCCAGGCGCGCTGCTGCGCGTTCGCGGTCGCGCTGCTCGGCGGCATGGCCGTCTCGACGCTGCTCCCGTCCCTGCCGGTGACCCGCTACGACCTGCTGCTCGCCTACGGTGTGCTGCTGACCGCCGTGGGTTTCCTGCTCGGTTGGGAGACCCGGCGCGAGGTCGCGGTCGTCGCGGCCTGCCATGTGCTGGGGCTCGCCTTCGAGATGGTCAAGGTGCGGGTGGGGTCGTGGAGCTACCCCGAGCCGGGACTGGCGAAGATCGCCGGGGTGCCGCTGTACGGAGGCTTCATGTACGCGGCCGTCGGCAGTTACGTCTGCCGGGCCCGGCGGCTGCTCGACCTGACCGTCACCGGCTACCGCGCCCGCGCCACCGCCGCACTGGCCGTCGGGCTGTACCTCAACTTCCTGACCCATCACTGGCTGCCGAACCTGCGTCTGCCCCTCGGCGCCCTGCTGCTGGCGGCGACCACGGGAACCTGGGTGCACTACACGATCGTCGAGCGCCGGCACCGGATGCCCCTCGCGTTGGCCTTCGCGCTGATCGGCTTCTTCCTCTGGCTGGCGGAGAACATCGCCACCTATCTCGGGGCCTGGAGATACCCGTACCAACTCCACGGCTGGGCACCCGTGTCCGTGTCCAAGTGGGTCTCCTGGGCCCTGCTGATCAGCGTCACCTTCGTGATCTGCGGGGCCGGGCGGCGCGTCGGCGTGCTACCCCCGGGGCAGGGTCGCGACGAGCCTGCCCCAGACGACCAGGCGGTACCGGGAGGTGTACTCGGGCGTGCAGGTGGTGAGGGTGAGGTAGCGGCCGGGGGCGTCGTAGCCGTAGGCGGGCTCGGTGAGGGAACGGGGCACGGGCCGGATGACGCCCGAGTCGCGGGGTGAGGTCTGCGGCAGGACCTTGTCGACGAGGTAGGTGTAGGTCGCGTTCCGGGTCGCCACCTCCACCCTGTCGCCCTTCCTGAGGCGGTTGAGATACCGGAAGGGCTCGCCGTGCGTGTTGCGGTGCCCGGCGACCGCGAAGTTGCCTTCCTGGCCCGGCTGTTCGGTGCCGGCGTAGTGGCCGACGTACCCCTTGTTGAGCACGTTCTGCTTGCTGGTGCCCTCGGCGACGGGGACGCGGAGACCGAGCCGCGGGATGCGGAGCACGGCGTAGGCCTGGGAGGAGCGCGGCGCGACGGACGACGCGTGCGTCCCGCCCTGTCCGGTGCCGCCGTCGGACGCCGAGGGCGCGCCCCCGGCCTCGTCCCCGGTGGCGGAGCCGGTCCCGGGTTCGCCCCCGCCGGTACCGGCCGGATCACCGGTGCTCGTGACGGCCCCCCACTCCCGCTCCAGCTCCTCCACCCTCCGCTCGGCGCCGTCCTTCGCCTCCCGGTTGGTCCACCACAGCTGATGCGCGACGAGGAGCAACACCAACACCCCTGCCGTGACGAGGACTTCGGCACCGCTCCAGAGCACCCGCCGGTAGCGGGCGCGCCGCCGCCGGGTGCTGTGCTGCACGAGGGGGATCCGCTGCCCGAGGAAGCTCCGCTGTACGAGGGGTATCCGCACGCGGGCACCATAAGGGGAAGGGGACAAGGTCTCCAGACCCGTACATTCACGGCCCGTTCCCACCCCGCCCGTTCGTCCCCTCGAACCCCTTCCCAGCCTTTCTCCACAGGTTTGAGAAAGGGCTGTCATAACTCTCGACAACACCACGGACCGCACCCGATGCTTCGTGACGCACTGAGCCTCCAGTGCGCTCACGCACCCGATCGCCGCCGGCAGGGACAACCGGGAGTCGATCGGAAACGAGCCGATTGCTCCACGTGATCGAAGCGGAGAAGTCATGATCCGACGCAGGACACTGCTGGCGGCCACGGGCGGCGCGCTCTTCGGAAGCGCCCTCGCGACGGGCACCGCCCACGCCGACGCGACGATTTCGGTCAACCCGTCGACGACGTACGGAACCTGGGAGGGCTGGGGCACCTCCCTCGCCTGGTGGGCGAACGTCTTCGGCGCCCGGGACGACTTCGCCGACATCTTCTTCACCACCAAGTCGGTGTCCTACAACGGCAAGACCCTCCCCGGTCTCGGCCTCAACATCGCCCGCTACAACCTGGGCGCGTGCAGCTGGAACACGGTCAGCGGCTCGAGCATGGTGGCCTCCGCCAACATCCCCGCGTTCAAGCAGATCGAGGGCTACTGGCAGGACTGGAACAACGAGGACCCCACCTCCTCGGCCTGGGACTGGACGGCGGACGCGGCTCAGCGCGCGATGCTCCAGAAGGCCGTGTCGCGCGGCGCGACGACCGAGCTCTTCGCCAACTCCCCCATGTGGTGGATGTGCGCGAACCACAACCCCTCCGGCGCCTCGGGCGGCGGCAACAACCTCCAGACCTGGAACTACCGCCAGCACGCCTCCCACCTGGCGGCGGTCGCGCTGTACGCGAAGTCGAACTGGGGCGTGAACTTCGCGACCGTCGACCCCTTCAACGAGCCGTCGTCGTCCTGGTGGACCGCGACCGGCACGCAGGAGGGCTGCCACATGGACGCGACCGTCCAGTCGGCCGTACTCCCGTACATGCGCAGCGAGTTGGACAAGCGCGGCCTGACCGCGACGAAGATCTCGGCGTCGGACGAGACGAGCTACGACCTCGCCCGCACCACGTGGAACTCCTTCTCGTCGACGACGAAGGGGTACGTGAACCGGGTCAACGTGCACGGCTACCAGGGCTCGGGCGGCCGCCGCGACCTGCTCTACACCGACGTGGTGACCACGGCCGGCAAGGCGTTGTGGAACTCGGAATCGGGCGACAACGACGGCACCGGCCTGTCGATGGCGAGCAACCTGCTCTACGACTTCCGCTGGCTGCACCCGACGGCCTGGGTCTACTGGCAGGTCATGGACCCGTCGACGAACTGGGCGATGATCGCGTACGACGCGAGCACCCTGGCGGCGGGCGCGGTCACCACGAAGTACTACGTGATGGCCCAGTTCAGCCGGCACATCCGCCCCGGCATGACGATCCTCGACACGGGCGTGAGCTACGCGGCGGCGGCGATCGACAAGACGGCGAAGCGGCTGGTGATCGTGGCCGCGAACACCTCCACCTCGGCCCAGACCCTGACCTTCGACCTCTCCCGCTTCACGACGGTGACGGGCGGCTCGTCGGGCCTGGTCCCCCGCTGGAACACCGTGACGAGCGGCTCGGGCGACCTCTACACGGCCCGCTCGGACACCTACCTGAGCGGCAAGACGATCAGCGTGCCGTTCGCGGCGGGCGCGGTGCAGACGCTTCAGGTGGACGGGGTGACGATCTAGGGACCACCGGACACGGCCGGACAGGGCCGACAGGGCCGGGCGCTGCCTGGTACTGCTTGGTGCTGCCCGGCACGGTCTGGTGCTGCCGGGCGCTGCTTGGTGCTGCCCCGCACGGCCGGGCGCTGCTGATCGCCACCGCCCCGCGGTCCCTGACCGACTCGGGGAGCTGATCTGCGGCTCTGGCCAGCAGATATCTCTCTTTCGTCACCGGGCGGCGCTACGGTGTCAACCATGCGCCCCGACACGCCTGCCGAGAACGTCGACCACACCGCCGAAGCGGCACGCCTGGAGCGGACCGCCGGCCTGTATCCCGAGGACGCGGAAGCCCTGCTGTTGCAGGCCGCGGCCCACCTGGAACTGGCCGGCGACCGTCCCGCCGCGACGACCTTGTACGACCGTCTCCTGTCCTCCTCGGAGGGTCCGGAGAACCTGGAAGCCCCCCACCTGGTCCGCGCCCTGAAGGCCGCCAACCTGTGGGAGTACGGCCACGAGGCCGAGGCCCGAGCCATCATCGACGGTATCCGGGCCGCGGCCCCCCGCGACCCGGCCCCCTGGGTGATCGTCGCGGAGTCGCTGGAAGCCCACGACGAGCTGGAGGCGGCGCAGAAGACGTTCACGGAGGGGGTGACCCTGCTCCTGGCGGATGTGCCCGAACCCCCTCCGCACGCCTCCCACCCTCTGCTCTTCGGCCGCCATCGGGTACGCCGCATGCTGGGCGCGGCCCACGACGACTGGGACGTCCTGGCCGACACCCTCCACTCCTCCCCCGTCTCCCTGGACGAGCTCCACGACCCGAAGCGCGTCTGGTCCCTGGGCTCGGACAACCCGGCGGAGTTGGAGGCGGAGATCTCCCGCCTGCGCGCGGAGCTCGGCGCGTACCGCGAGGAACTCTCCCGCCCGTTCCCGGTGGCCGTCCTGCACTGGCCGGCAGACGAACTGGCTGAGCTCATCGCCGCGTACCCGTCCCTGTCGGAGGAGTACCCCTCCCACGACGAGCACCTGGCAGGCATAGAGGCGTCCCTCACCGAACTGTCCGCCTCGGGCACGGCCAACCTCGGCATCGTCACCGGCACGGTTCCGTCTTACGAGGCCTTCGCGGCCTCGGAGGGCACGTCCCCGGCCGACACGGATCTGCTGCCGCAGTACGCGACGACACTGGCGGCGCGGGGGCGGGCGGTGGGGTGGCCGCCGGAGCGGGGGGCTGGATGTTGGTGCGGGTCGGGGAACGGCTATGAAGCGTGCCACGGGGCCTCAAGGGCTTGAGGGCTCAAGACCCGGCGCCGTGGCGCTCCTGGGACTCTCAGCCTCCAGCACACGCACATGCGACGCGCCGGTGCCGGGAGTCCTCGTGCAAGGCGATCATCGACCGTGACCACATGCATTCGTGAGGCATGACGACAGTGAACAGCGTGACGCCCTCCTCTCCCGGCGTCTCGGCCCGCATGAGCAGGCAGGCGAGCAAGGACACCGGTGTCGAGCTGGCCGTACGACGACTCCTGCACGCAACCGGCATGCGCTACCGCGTGGAGTACCCCGTCCCCGGCATGCCACGACGACGGATCGACGTGGCGTTCCCCCGGGCAAAGGTGGCGGTTCTCATCGACGGCTGCTTCTGGCACGGCTGCCCGCAGCACGCCACGCAGCCGAAGGCCAACGCGGAGTGGTGGCGCACCAAGTTGGACCGGAACATGGGCCGTGATCGAGAGACCACCGAGCACCTCGCCGCCCAGGGTTGGACGGTCCTGAGGTTCTGGGAGCACGTGCCGCCCGACGAGGTGGCAGCCACGGTACGGGCGGCGGTGGACCTGGAGAAGCGGCGGCGGGACATCGCGAGGGGAGAACGCGGTCGTCGGACCGCGTGAAGGACAGAGGGGGAGCGAATGACCGACCGACTGAGTTTCGTGGATGTCTGCGCGGGTGCGGGCGGCCTGGCGTCAGGGCTGGAGAGCGCGGGCTTCTCGCCGGTGCTCCTGCTCGACAACAAGCGCCAGGCGTGCGAAACGCTGCTGACCAACCGGCCGCGGTGGAAGATCGTCTGCGAGGACCTGATCGAGTTCCTGCCGGAGGAGCACCCAGAGACCCTGGACGTCGATCTGCTCTCGGCGGGCCTGCCCCGGGTGAAGTCCGCGGCCGCGGTGGGGCGGTCGGACAGCGAGCCCGAACTGCGGCTGCTCACTGCCACGATTTATCTGGTCCACGCGATCCAGCCGCGCGCCGTGCTCTTGGAGAACCTGCCCGCTCTCGTCGACTCGCCCGCGTATGCGGAGGTGCGGGAGTTCGTCGAGGCCGAACTGACACATCTCGGCTACCGGTTCCGGTGGTTCGTACTGAACGCGGCTGATTTCGGCGTTCCGCAGGAGCGGCTACAGGGCGTCCTCGTGGCGCTCAAAGAACCCTGGTTCCACGCATTCGTTCCGCCGGAGCCGACGGTGAGCGAGCGGGTCTCGGTCGGTCGGGCGTTGCGCCGCTCCATGGGCGCGCGGGGTTGGCCCGAGGCCGATGCCTGGGCGGACCAGGCGCTGGCCGTGGCGCCGACCCTCGTCGGAGGATCGGACAACCGGGGCGGCCCGGACCTCGGCCCGAGCGGCACGAAGAGGGCCTGGGCGCGGATGGGCGTGAACGGCGGCGCGTTCGCCGACGACGTGCCGGGGCCGGACTACGCGTGGCTGCGCTCGGACGACACGGCCCAGATGGTGAAACTCACGGTGGACCAGGCGGCCGTGCTGCAGTCCTTCCCTCCGGAGTGGCGGATCATGGGCCAGAAGACGGCCCGGTATCGGCAGATCGGTCACGCCACCCCTCCCCCGGTGGGAAGAGCTCTCGGCACGGCCATCGCGACGGCGTTGCGGTCGCCCGCCCGTGCCTAGGCAAGACGGGAATGTCGGCCTCCATCGCCGGCTACACTTCAAGCCCATGAGCCACATCGAGAACGCACCCACCCCACCTGCGGTTTTCCGCATCATGGACCTGTTCGCGGGACCGGGTGGACTGGATGTGGCCGCGGACGTCCTGGGCCACCGGGTCACCGGCATCGAGTGGGACAGCAACGCGTGTGCCACCCGCGGCGCGGCGGGGATGGACACCTTCATCGGCGACGTAAGGAAGTACCGGGCAGCCTTCTTCCCCCGCGCCCAGGTCCTGACCGGTGGCCCTCCCTGCCAGACCTTCACCGTCGCCGGGCACGGAGCCGGTCGCAGAGCGCTGGACCAGGTCTTGGGGTACATCGAACGTCTTCACGACGCCGTGCGCGCGGACGACAGGGAGTGGAAGGAGATCTTCCGGACCTGGCGCGCGATCTCCGAGGAACTCCGACGAAAGGCCGTCCTGGCCCAGGAGGTCAAGGGCAAGAAGCGTGAGGCCGAGGGGCGCCGCACCACGCTGCGCAAGACTCTCCGGAAGAGCCTGGCGGAGCGCGGCAACTCCGCGAAGGAAGTCGAGGCCTTCCTCGAGAAGCTCGGCACCGACCCGGGGGTCGAAGACACGGACCTCAAGCGTGCGATCGAGGAGATCAGCGCCTTGGGATGCGAGATCGATGCCTGCAAGGTCAGGCTCGAAGAGCTGGGCGACGAACGGACGGGGCTCGTGCTCCAGCCGCTGTGGTGGGTGATCGAGCGGAGTCGACGTCCGGGATCGGAGCCCTACGAGGCTGTCGTCCTGGAACAGGTCCAAGCCGTGATGCCGGTGTGGGAGAAGTACGCCGAGGTTCTTGCGACCCTCGGCTACCGAACCAGGACCCAGCTGATGCTGACCGAGGCGTTCGGAGTTCCGCAGACCCGGAAGCGCGCGGTGCTGATGGCCCGGCTCGGGGAGACCGACATCCCCGAGGTGGCCGAGACCCACGAGCGCTACCGCCCGCGGGCCGCCCCCTCCGGGTCGGCGAAGCACAGGCATGAGGACGCTCTCTGGGACGCCACGGACGACAGCCCCGGCAGGACGCCGAAGGCATCGTGGGTGTCCATGGAAGCCGCCCTCAAGAAGGCACGGAGCATCGCGCCCGACCTGCCGGACCGCCCCGCTTTCACCGTCGTCTCCAACTACGGCACCGGCGGCGATCCCAGCGCACGTGGCCGCCGCGACCACGACGCACCATCCTCGACGATCACGGGGAAGGTGTCGCGGAATCGCCTGGTCCACCAGGGCACCGACACGGCACTCCCCCGGTTCGACCGCTTCACGTTCGCCGAGGCGGGCGTGCTCCAGACGTTCCCGGTCGCGTATCCCTGGAGGGGCGGCGACCAGTCTCAGCAGATCGGCAACGCCGTACCGCCCCGGCTCGCCCTGCACGTGCTGCGGCAGGTCCTCGAACCGGATCTGACCGGCGAGGCAGCCCGCGCCAGGCTGGAGGAGGCCGCGGCCGACCTGGAGGCCTGGCAGCCCGGCGAGCCGGTGAGGGTCCGCTTGCACGGGCAGTGGGAGGGCCATCCGCTCACCGGCAGATGACCACTCCCTCTCAGAGCTGGATGGTCCGACCTCTGACCGGGGCCGTCTCGAACAGATCGGTGAAGTACTCGACCAGCGCGGTCACCGACTTCTCCGGAGCCGGCTCCTCGGCGGGTCCGTCAGGCAGGTCGTGGCGCGGTACCGGGAGCGCGGACCCGGCGTCCGCGATCCACTGGCGGAGCGCCTCGGGGTCCCGCGGCTCGTCCGGGGCGAGCGCGTCGTACACCAAGGTGGCACCGGCGGTATTGATCGCCGCCACCAGGCCGTTGACCTCCCGAGTGCCGCTCACGACCCCCTGTTCCATCACCCGAACCAAGGCCTGAGCAGTGGGGCGGTGGTCGACCAGCTCCACGCGAAGCGCGTAGTGGAGGAGTTCCTGGTTGGAACAGGCCTTCACCACCGGCGAGTAGTCCCCACCGTTGCGGAACATCTCCGCCGCCCACCACAGCCGTGAGAAGCACTGCCGGTCGGGAGCGCCCTTGAAGCGCGCCGGGTTGATGCGAGGTTCGGCCCGACCCGCCGAGGACGTGATCAGGTGTCGCCACGCCACGTAGTCCGGCGCGACGGCAAGCGCGAGGTGGTTCCAGATCCTCTTGTCGGCGGCTTCCCGCCGGGTGAGACGCAGAGCGGCGTGCAGACGGGGGGCGAGCCAGGCGTCGGCGTCCGTCCGGTTGTCCTTGAACTGGTGCAACGCGTCGTCGACGAGCTCCCTGAGGGGTTCCACCAGCCACCGGGCGTCATCCTCGGGCAGCGGTTCGACGACCTTCGCCAGGTCGACACCCCCATGCCCCTGTATCCCCCGGAGAAGGTCCTCGGTGAGGAAGGGGTCGGCGGCCGTCGCGGAGAGCAGACCGAGCCGCTCGGGAAGGTGATGCGGCTGCTCGATCACCGGCTGTCCTCTCGGTTGTTCTGTTGGAGCGCGCGCAGTACGTGAGCCAGTGCCTGGCGGGCACCGGCGCGGCGCACGGCGGCGTAGTGCACACGGGTCTGGAGTTCCACCCATCCCGCGTCACCGGTCCGGCGACGGTGCACCTGACGGAGCGCCTCCTCGACGCTCAGGCCCGGCACCACGTCGGGGAGCATCTCCCGCAACACCTCTCCCCGCCAGTCTCCGGGGAAGACCGGCGAGCCGTCGGGCTCGACCTCCAGGTCGCCGACGGCACTGTGGAACACAGCCGTCCACACGTCCGTGGCCATCTGGGAGACCAGCAACTCGTGGACCTTGTTCTCCATCCCCCCGGTCTCGCCGCCGAGCAGATCTGAGAACCCCTCCACATCGGTGTTGACCATCACCAACGGCAACCGGCCCGAGGCGTCGACGATCCACGGCGCCTCTGCGTACGGGCGCAGCCACTCCCGGGCACTCTTGGAGAAGCTCGCCTGCTTCACGTCGAGTCGCAGGCCTCCGAGGGGCTCCTCGGCGGCCACGTCGACCGTCCACTGGACGTCGGTCTCGGTGATCGTCCTGCCTCGCACACCGTCGACCGTGGCCACGGCGTGGGCCGCCAGTTCGGCGCGGCCCACATGGTCGTCGCGGAGTACCTCGATCTGACCGGACCACTCCTTGCTGCCCGGGGCGTCCTGCCGCAGGTCGACCGTGGTTCGCACGTTGGTGTCACCGTCGGTGAGCACCGCCAGGACCTGCAGGTCGCTCCACGGGGCGTCGGGGTCGGTGGCGCCGGGAGGAAGAGTGGCGGACAGGCCGATCCTGCCGGTCACCCAGTCCTCGTGCTGCGCCACTCCCAGCGCCACGGTCCGCTGGGGTGTGGAGTATGCCGAGGTGTCCAGGTAGTCACGCGTGCCGTCGGGCAGCTTCAGGGAGACCGAGGTCACCCTCAGGGCAATGGGACGGTTGAGCCGCTTGTACGGATAGAACTTCATGCCTCACTCCCCCGTACCGGCACGGAGTTCGAGTACGAGCCGCGTGAGTTCGGTGCGGACCGGATGACTGGTGGGATCAGTCGATCCTCGGAAGACCGCACGACGGGCCTGCGGGGTGAAGCGGAGCGCGCCGTCCTCGACCTCGCATCCCTCCACGGCGACGAGTTCGGCCCAATCGAGCCGCGGGCGGCTGCCGGACCGGACGTCGAGAAGGACCACCGGTGTCATGGCGGGCAGTTCTTCGGCACGTGGCAACTTCACCTCGGCGGTGATCCGCCACTCCCGGCTCGCGCCGATCTCGGCGTGGAGTTCGTCGAGTTCCGGCAGGGTCGGCCCGGAGCCACGCTTCGTCGCGGCACTCTTGCTGGGGACCGTGAGCTTCTTGCGCAACTTGGCGCTCTCCTGTGATCCGGGCCGCTTCGGACGGACGACCAGTTCCTTCACAGCGGCGTTGACCTCGGTGGTCAATCTGGAGATGCGGTGGTGTGCGCTGTGGGACCAGCGAAGGGTCAGCTCCTCCGTCTGTCCCCAGCGGTCGTGCTCAGGTGGTTCCGCGGCGCGCAGGAACTCCTCGGCCTCCCCCGCGAAGGGTGCCGACTCCCCCGCCGCGTGACCCACCAGGAGAACGGCCTGGAACTGGGTGACGCCCAGGGGCAGACCGTGGACCGTCGACTTCTTGATGGTCATCCGGTTGCCACGCAGCGAGTGGACCTGGTTCGGCACGCCGTCCCTGTCCTCCGCCTCCGTGACCAGGAGCGCTCCCTGGTGCGTGCCGAGCGTGCCCGAACGGCCGCCGGACAAGGGGAGCCGGAGCGGAACGGCGCGGAGGGCCACCTGGCCGGCCTCGGTGAGCCGGTCCACTGTCGTCCCCTCGTAGAACGCGCGCAGCGCCCGGCTGCGCGAGGGCTGGGTGTCGGTGGGGTCGACCGCCTCCTCCTCTACGACCACTTCCCCGTTGCGATACGTGCGCACCGAGGTCTCCAACAGCGGAAGTCTGCTGCCGCCTCCGGTCATGGCCGCCCAGAAGTCCCGGCCCAGTGCCTCGACAAGACGTCGATGCATGACGCGAATGTCGCGAATCCCGTCGCCGTCGCCCGCGTTCCCGTCCTCGTCGTCCGAGTCCGTTCCGCCCTGCTCGAGGCTCGCCACGTCGTGGGCGCCGACGATGAGGAAGGACGTGCCCGGCTCGTCGTTGTCACGGGTGAGGTACAGGCGTTCGACCGTCTCCTCGTCGGCCCACCAGGAGCGGACCACCTCTGCGTTGTGCGTCTCGGGGTCGGGGCGACCCAGCCAAGCGGGGCCCGCGTACGGGGTGCCGTCGACGGAACGCCACGGCAGCTCCAGTCGTCCGATGACGCGGCGCTCGGTGCGACCTTCGTGCGGCACGGAGAGCGTGGAGTTCATGAGCACCATGCCCAGCGCGCTGGTGGCCCAGAGCGTCGCCTTGCCGAGACCGTAGGAACCGCCCGCGTCCCGCCCCGACTTGAGGCTCTCCAACTGCCTACGGACGACGGCCGCGAACTTGCCGTCTCCGTAGTCGTCGCCGGTGAGGCCGGAGGCGTTGTAGTCGTCGACCCGGAGAAGGATCAGGCGGCCCTTCTCGAACATGTCGCGCACGCCGGCGTCCACGACGCGGCCGACCTTCTGGTCGGCGGCGGACTCGGAGACCGCCGAGTAGTGCGGTCGGAGCTCGTCCCAGAGGACGGCGGCTCGGAACGCCTCCAGCTTCTCGCCGGTGAGTTCGTGGAGGGTGTAGCGCACCCGAACGGGTCGCCCGTTCTTCACGAGCCGCTCGTCAAGGCTGTTCTGGCAGGTCTCGCGCGCGAGAACCTGGACGTCCGCATCGAAAGCGAAGGCCGCGGCGTTTCCGCCGTCGCGGCCTCCGTCCTGGTATCCGGGTCGGTGGTACCAGGTGACCGGCAGGCCGGCCTGCGTGTCGGTGGTCCGGGTGTGCACGGTGCCCAGGTCCGTGCCGAGTGCCTTGGCGATCTCACCCATGACGGTGGGGCGCGGGACAGAGCGCCTGGTGATCCACGCCGAGACGGCGGCGCGGGTAAGTCCCAGTTCCTCCGCCAGCTCTGCCTGCGTCTTGTTCGCCAGCCTGAGCTGACGGGACAGCCACGGCCCGAACTCCTCACCGACCTCCATGGGGCCTCCCGCTCTCTGCCGTATGTCGTTGTGCCACAGTCATGGACAGGCTAATTTGACACCAGGACACACGTCAACTGGCGCTTGACGAGGCCCGATCAGACCTCGTGGACACGTACTCAGCCTGACCGATAAGACCGATTCAGGAGCTACCTCCATATTTGCCGCTTCGGCAGCAGACCGAGAGGTGGTACGGAGAATTCTCCGGCGTGAACCCCATCGCAAAGCGGAGAGGTCAACTCCGGTAACCCGTCGAGGAATTGGGGGTAGACCGAACGGGTGACGCACCCTAGGATCACGGCAGCGGAAAGTGTCCGCCTCATTCGGGAACTCCCGTGTGGCAACAGGTGAGTTATGCCCTCTTGTATTTTCACGGACCCGAACGTGCTTGCGGTGCGGGGGTCCTCGACATGCACCCAAGGACGTGGAATCCATGGAAGGCCATCCCGGCGAGACGGAATCTCCGCACCACTGTGCCCCTCATTCGATGCGTGAGATCAACTCGGTTCGCTTACAACTCGGTTTAGCCAGCTCCAATACAGAGAGAAAGCAGATTCTCGACTCGTTCGGTATGACGATCGAGGAATTCGACGAGCTCTTCGACCACCGTCCTGGACCCACCGGCCTCCGCGAGGCCTGACCCGCAACGGCGAGGTCACAGGGTCGCCGAACCACATCTACCCAGGTCGAACAAGCTCGGGCCACTCAACGCCCGACGTTCTCGCACGTGTTTCGTCATGCCATCTATCGCAGGAGCCGTGAAGAAGCAATGTCCGATTCCTCATCATCGGTCATCCGCACCGTCCTCGAACAGTCCTCCCGCGTCCTGCAGACGTACGAGGTCGACCCCGGCCTCATTCCCGAGCATGCCAACGGCGAGCGTCGCATCACTCAGGGCGGATACGGCGACCGCCAACTCTTCGAACTCGTACAGAACGCGGCCGACGAGATCGCGAACGAGCCCGGAGGGAGCGTCCACGTCGTTCTCACCGAGACGCACCTCTACTGCGCCAACGAGGGGTCCCCTGTCACTCCCGTGGGCGCGGAAACAATTCTCCGAATGAGTATGTCGCGCAAGCGAGGCGGCCAGATCGGCCGATTCGGCGTGGGTGTGAAATCCGTTCTGGTCGTCACCGACACTCCACAGTTCTTCAGCAGAACCGGTGACTTCGGATTCGACCGCGTATGGGCGCTGGAGAAGATCCGGTCGGTCCCCGGCGTCCTGAAGCACCTGGGCGAGCGGTTCGAGGCACCGGTGCTACGGATGGCTCGCCCCCTCGACGCGGCCGCCGAACGCGCCCAGGACCCCGACCTCGACGAGTTGCTCGGCTGGGCCACCACCGTCGTCCGCCTGCCACTGCTCCCCGGCGCCGCCGGCAAGTTGGCGCTGGACATGCACGGCGGGCGGACCACTGCCGGGGCGGTACGCGAGGAGTTCCCGCTCGGATTCCAGCTGCTCTCCCCGCACGTGGCCAAGGTCGTCCTCGAAGACCGCCGACCTCGCCCGGCCATCCGGCGCGTGCTGACGACAGAGCGCACCGGGAACCTGCACACCGTGGTGGAGGAGCGGACGGGGAGGCCGACGGTCAGCGCCCGCTGGCGAGTCTTCTCCACCACGCACGAGCCGGGTCCCACGGCCCGGGCCGACGCCGGAGAACTGCACGACCGACTCGCCCTGGGCCTCGCCTGGGCGGTGCCCGCACTGGAGAAGGACGAGAAGACCGGGCTGCACGTCAGCCCGCAGTCGCGCGGGCGGGGGCGCTTCTGGTCCTTCTTCCCCACCAAGTACGAGATGTCCCTGAGTGGCATCCTCAACGGTGCCTGGAAGACCAACGAGGACCGTCAGAATCTTCTCGACTCCTCCGCGTTCAACGAGGAGATGGTGAAGGTCTCCGCGTCGCTGGTGGTCGACTCACTGCCCGGTCTGGCGCCCGCCGAAGACCCGGCCGCGTACCTCCCGCTGCTGCCTGGCCGTGTGAAGGAGGCGATCAGCTGGGCGGACGAGTTCCTGACCCGGGAGATCTGGGAGCGGACGGCTGTCCGTCCATCTCTCCCCGACCAGGAGGGCGCGCTGCGCGTCCCCACCGAGCTGCACGTCCCACCGCGTCTCGACAAGGACCGGCACGCGGGCTGGCTGCGGATGTGGCACGAGACGCCCGGGCGCCCGTCGGACTGGCTGCACCCGAACGCCGAGGTCGACCCGCTGCGTTCGGGAAAGGTCGAGCACATCCTCGGTGCGGCCGGGCACAAGCGGTCCGACGTGCGCACATGGCTGGAGGCCCTCGTGGAGTGCGGCACCGCCGAGGCGTCCGCGACCGCGATCCGCATCCTCGCCGACATGGTCGAGTCCCGGTCGCCGTACGCCGATGACGCCCGCAAGGCGAAGATCGTCCTCACGGAGGAGCACGGCCTGGTCCCCCCTGTCCCCGGTCAGGTGTTCCGTCGCGCCGACGAGGACGGGCTGCGGGAGTCCCTGGTCTACGTCGTCGGCGAGATCGCCCAAGACCAAGGACTTGCCTCGGCACTCAACGTGCTCGGCATCCGGGAGGCGGACGTCGAGGGCCGGTTCATCAGCGTGCTCGACCAGGGCTTCGGCGGCTACGGCCCCACCGAATGGGAGCGTTTCTGGGATCTGTTCCGCCAGGCCGGCGGTCACCGACTGACCCACACGGTGCTCCAGAACGTGTCGAACGTCGGCGCGACCCTGCGCGTGCGGACGGCGGACGGGAAGTTCCGGCCGGTGCGCGACTGCATGCTGCCCGGCGTGGTCGTCGACGCGGGACGCGACCCCGGTATCGCCGTCGACATGCGGTTCCACTCCGACGACCTCGCATTCTTCCGGGAGATCGGTCTGCGGGAACGACCGTCGACCTCGGTGCGTCCGGAAGGCGAGAACTGGTTCGAGGAGTATCGGGAAGCGGTCCACGCGGCCTATCTGCGCAGCCTGGACCAGCGGGCTCCCCGCCCGGCCCTCAACCGCATGAAGGTGGAGGGTTCCGCGATCGGTGGCCCGCTGCACCTCTTCCGGTCGCTGTCCGAGGAGTCCCGTGCGGCCTTCCTGAAAGCGCTGCCGGACGACGCCGTCGTCGACAGCTGGACACGCCAGATCGGCGCGCAGTCGAGTACCCGGCAGGCAGTGATGTCGCCGATCCGCTGGATGCTCAGGAAGTACGGAGCCGTCTCGACCTCCCAGGGAGTCAAGCCGCTGGCCGAAGCGGTCGGTCCCCAGCTCGCCGCCTACCGTGACGTCCTGCCGGTCGCCGACATCTCCCCCGAGAAGGCGCGCAAGCTGCGCCTGCCCATCACGGTCGACGAGGTCCCGGCCGCACGCTGGGAGACTCTCCTCTCGGAGGTGACCCGGAGCGAGGACGACGCCTTCGTCGGCAACACCTACGTCATGCTCACCCGGTTCGGGGCCGACTTCCCCGAGGATGCGCTGACCCGCTGCCGGATCGGTGACACCTGGGACACCCGTCCCGACGACGAGATCACCGTCGCCGTCGGGACGACCGAGTACCGGGCATTGCGCGCAGAACAGCTTCCCGCCCTGCTCGTGGCGACCGCGGAGGACGCCGAGCTCATGATCGAGAAGTGGAGTATGAAGCGTTACGCCGAGGCCATCACCCGGGAGACCCGCGAGGTCCCGGACGGCGACCCGGTCCCGCTCGTGGAGCTGTATCCCGCCCTGCGCCAGCGACTCAGCAGCGGCAACCGGAACAGCCTGGTGCAGCGGTGCCGAGAGCTGGAGGAGGTGACCCGGACGCCGAACGCAGCGAAGACCCGTCCTCTGGACGCGGTGCGCCAGGGCACCACCGTCAAGGTCCGCGTCCCCCTGGAGCCCGAGCCGATGCTCCGCCTGATCGACCGTGAGCTGGAACTCGGACTGGGCACGGACGGTTGCAGAGCCGTCCTGGAACGCCAGGAGCAAATGGTTCGGGACAGCGCGATGAAGGCCGCTCTGAAGGCCGTGCGAGACGCCGATGACGTGGTCACCAAGATCGAGCTGCTGATCGGTGCCGAGGCCCTGCGGTCCGGTCTCCCCGAGGGACTGATGGAGGCCGAACTGGAGGCGACCGGCGGCGAGGAGCCGTCCGGGCAGCGGATCGCGCAGATGGCCTTCAACGCACGTGGCGACAGAGTGCTCCACCACCACGCACGGGACATTCAGGCCGGGTTCCCCCACGCCCCGGTCGGATACGGAGGAGCGTCGGCCGCCATCGCCTTCGTGTCGAGCCTCGGACTACCGGTGACCTTCGCCGGATCACGAACGCCGTCGCCGCCCGTGTTCGAGACCATCGACGGTCCGAGGGACTTCCCCGGCCTCCACGGGTACCAGGAGGACCTGGTCCGCAACATCACCACATTGCTCGACCGCCTGGCCCCGCAGCGCGCCATGTTGTCCCTGCCCACCGGCGCCGGTAAGACGCGTGTCACCGCCGAGGCCGTGATCCGTTGGGTGAAGCGGGTCGGCGAACTGCGGGGACCGTTGCTGTGGATCGCGCAGACCGAGGAGCTCTGCGAGCAGGCCGTACAGAGCTGGAAGTTCGTATGGAGCAAGGTGGGGGCGGAGCGACCCCTCGCCATCAGTCGACTGTGGAGCGGCAATGAGGTCGGGGAGGTCGAGGGACACCCGCATCTGGTGGTGGCCACGGACGCCAAGTTGGAGCGGTGCCTGGGGACCGAACAGTACGAGTGGCTACTCGAGGCCTCACTGGTGATCGTGGACGAGGCCCATACTGCGATCTCCCCGCGATACACCGACATCCTGGGCAAGTTGGGGCTCACCCAGTACGAGACCCGTCGTCATCTGCTCGGCCTGACCGCCACCCCGTACCGCAACACCAACGAGGAGGAGACCAAGCGGCTGGCCGGCCGCTTCGGCCGGCGTCGTCTCGACGAGGGTGTCTTCCCCTCCGGAGAGCCTTACCGGGACCTCCAGGAATGGGGGATGCTCGCGCAGGTGGAGCACCGCACCCTCGAGGGTGGCAGCATCGAGCTGACCCGCGACGAGAAGATGCAGGCCGAGCGCATGGCCATGCTCTCCCGCTCCGCCGAGCAACGCCTCGCGGAGGACCACGCGCGCAGCCGTCGGATCGTCGACGAGGTCGCCGGCCTTCCCGGGGACTGGCCGACCCTGCTCTTCGCCACCTCCGTGGACCACGCCAACTACCTGGCCGCCCTGCTGAACGATCGGGGAGTGTCCGCCGCCGCCGTGGACTCGACGACCAGCACGCAGGACCGACGCCGACGCATCGAGGACTTCCGCGCGGGACGCATCCGAGTCCTCGCCAACTACGGGGTGCTGACCCAAGGGTTCGACGCCCCCGCCACCCGCGTCGTGGTGGTCGCCCGCCCGGTCTACAGCACCAACGTCTACCAGCAGATGATCGGCCGGGGCCTGCGCGGCAAGAGGAACGGCGGCAAGGAATCCTGCCTGATCCTCAACGTCAGCGACAACATCGCCAACTTCGACACCCAGCTCGCGTTCACCCAGTTCGAACATCTCTGGAGCCGCAAGTGACCGACGTCTACCTCGACAGCCCCCCGCTCACCGACGAGCAGCGGGCCGTGGTCGATCAGCCCTGGGACGCGCGTGTCCTGGTCACGGCGGGAGCCGGGGCGGGGAAGACGCACACCCTGGTCCGCCGGCTCGACGCACTGTGCGGTCATGAGGACCCGGAGGGGGCGTTGGAGGCCGCCGAGATCCTGGTGCTCACCTTCTCCCGCGCCGCCGCCCGCGAGCTGCGCGAGCGGATCGCCCGGCACGGCGAACGCGCCCGGCGGGTGCGCGCGCAGACCTTCGACGCGTGGGCGTACGCCGTGCTCCACCGGATCCATCCTGACGGCGACTGGACGGCGACCGGCTTCGACGAGCGGATCGCCGCCGCGACCGACGCCGTCGAGAAGGGCGCGCTGGAGGTCTGCGACGCCGTCCCCCCGGCCCATGTCGTGATCGACGAGGTGCAGGACCTGCTGGGCGCGCGACGCGAGCTCGTGGAGACGCTGCTCGACCGATACCAGGACAGCTGCGGCTTCACCGTCGTCGGGGATGCGGCCCAGTCCGTCTACGGCTTCCAGATCGCGGACCCGGGCGAACGCGCGGACGAAACCGGCAGGTTCTTCGACTGGCTGCGTTTCTCGTACCCCGATGACCTGGTGGAGCTGCGCCTCACCAAGAACTTCCGAGCCACCACCGCCGAGGCCCGGATCGCGCTGGCCCACGGCCCCTGCCTCCAAACGCTCACCAACCCGGACGAGGCGGGATCGCTCTACCACGAACTGCGCGACCTGCTCCTGGACCCGGCGAACGGCATGGGCGACCTCACCGACGAGTTCGCCCTGGCCGGTCTGCGGAACCTCTCCGACACCTGCGCCGTCCTCACCCGCGACAACAGGGAGGCTCTCGTGGTCTCCGAACTGCTGCACGCGCACGGAGTCGAGCACCGGCTGAGACGTCCGCTCGAAGACCGTCCCGTTCCGTACTGGGTGGGTGAGTTGCTGCGTCGTACAGAGGCGACCGGTCTCACCGAGGACCGCTTCCGGACCATGCTCGCCGAGATCCCCCTGCCGTTCCGGCCGGACGCGTCGACGCTGTGGACCGTCCTGAGGCGGGTGGCCCGCGGGTCCGCGCGGGGTGTGCTCGACCTCGACCGACTGCGGCACGCGGTCGCGGGTGGCAGATTCCCGGACGAGGCGGCCGACCCCGAGACCGCCCGGATCGTCGTCTCGACCGTCCACCGGGCCAAGGGACTTGAGTTCGACCGGGTGATCCTCCTGACCCCTCCCAGCGCCGAGGAACTCGGCCGGCGGTACACGGACGACCTGGACCTGCCCGCCGAGGCACGTGCCCTCTACGTGGCGATGACCCGTGCCCGACAGGACCTCTACCACGTGAAGTCCCCGGAGCTGCCGCACTTCGGGCGGACGGGCAAGCGGGGCGACGGCCGGCGCTACCTCGGTGGCTGGCAGGCGTACAAGCGATTCGGCATCGTCGCCGAGGCGGGCGACGTGGATCGGGACGACCCGCCGTGCGCCGAGGGGGATGCAGGTGACGTCCAGGCTTACCTGTTGGAGCGGGTCGCACCCGGGCACGCCGTCGTGCTGCGCAAGCGGCACGACATGCCCATGGGCGAGTCGCAGAGCCCGCCCTACGCCCTGCTGCACGAGGGGCGGGAGATCGGGGAGGCCTCGCGGCGGTTCCGCGAGGACCTGTTCCGGGTGCAGAAGGTGAACAGGACGTGGGCGCCTTCTTGGCCCGCCGAGATCCACGGCCTGCGGATCGACACCGTGGAAACCGTGACGGGCAGCACCGCGGCCGGCGCCAACGCCGGTCTCGGCGACCGGGGCGTGTGGATCGCCCCCAGGATCACCGGCGTCGGACGGTACCGGTGGACGGACAACGACGAGGAGCAGAACACGTGACGAACGGGGCGGACGGGCACGCCGAGCACTACCGCGTGCGGGACGAAGACCTCCTCGTGGGCCTCCGCCGTGAACTCCTCGGCCCCGCCGAGGACGCGGACAAGGACGACCGGGACGAGATCCTCACCCAGGACACACCCATCGACCGCTACCCGACCGGGGTGCTGTACCCGGGTTCGGCGGACAAGGGCGCGGCAGAAGCACGGAAGGAGGAGGCCGACGAACAGGACGGCCTGGACGCCGCGCCGGTGCTGACCCGCGACAGTGCGGAGGAGTCCGGTGCGGAGCGGGACCCGGGCCGGCCCGGAGACCGTCGGCCCTCGTCCATGGGCCTGACCTTCGCGGTCGACCCGACGATAAGCGGGACGATCACGGTCTCGACACGCGCCGCCGCTTACCGTCCGACCGACGCGGACGGCAGGCCGGTCGAAGCACGCAGGGCCGAAGCCCGCACCTTGTCCGCCCAGCGGGAGCACTGGCAGCGGGAGGAACTCGACCTCCCGGACCACACGATCGACGTCACCGTGCCGGGCAGCGGCGTACGGGCCCGGCTGCACACGGACAGGAAGCTCGACCTGCACGCGATCGTCCGTCGCCCCGACCCGCGATCGGGAACGGTGAGCGTCACCGTGACCCTGATCAACGCGGAACAGGTCGGCAAGTACGACCTGAAGGACGCGTTCTCCCTGTTCCAGTGTGGTCTCCGGGTCCGCGCCGCCAATGGCTCCACCGCGTTCGTCGAACGCTCCGCCAGGACGACCTCCCACGACCCGGAGATCGCCACGAGCCGCCTGCTGCACCGGCACGCGCCGACCTTCGCCGTCGGGCACGGCTGCTCGGCGGAATGGGACTGGACGCCGCCGCCCATCGGGGTGACCGACACGACCGAGGGCGGCATACCCGAGGTGCGCAGCCAGTTCGTACCGTCCGTGGAGGTACTGCTCACCGACTCCAACCCTGAGATCGACAACTCGGCGCTGTCCATGCTGGGGCTGGCGGAGAAGCCCGACGCCGAGGTCCTGGCCGCGCTGGAGAATCTCGCCTCGGGGTACGAGCGGTGGATCGACCGCAAGCGGACCGAGGCCGAGGCCCTGACCGGCACTCACCACGAGGAGGCCGCGCGCAACCAGGTGACGGCCTGCCACGAGGCTCTCGGACGTATCCGTGAGGGGATCGAGCTGCTGCGGACCAAGCCCGACGTGATGCGGGCGTTCCGTCTGGCCAACCGGGCCATGGCCGACCAGCGCGCGCGCAGCGACTGGGTACGGAAGGGACGGGTCGGCAAGCCCGACCTGGCCAAGGGGCAATGGCGCCCGTTCCAGATCGCTTTCGTACTGCTCTGCCTGGCGGGCGTCGACGACCCCGGGCACGACGACCGTGAGCTCTCCGACCTGCTCTGGTTCCCCACCGGTGGTGGCAAGACGGAGGCCTATCTCGGCCTGATCGCGCTCACGTCGTTCCTGCGCCGCATCCGTAAGGGAGACGCGGGCGGCGGGGTCACGGTCATCATGCGGTACACGCTGCGACTGCTCACCCTTCAGCAGTTCGAGCGTGCGGCGATCCTGCTCTGCGCGATGGAGCAACTGCGTCGCCACACATCTGAGTTGGGAGACGAGGAGTTCTCCGTCGGCATGTGGGTGGGCCGTTCAGCCACCCCCAACACGCTGGCCGAGGCCGACAAGAAGCTCGACGAGCTGCGGCGGGACCTCGGCAAGCGACTCGCCACGGAGAACCCCGTTCAGTTGCACGCCTGTCCGTGGTGCGGCGAGCGGCTCGACGCACGCGACTACGACGCCGACGTCGAGGCCGCAAGGATGTTTGTCCGCTGCCCCGGCGAGGACTGTGACTTCGCCGACGGCCTGCCCGTTCACCTGGTCGACGAGGCGGTTTACGCCGCCCGGCCGACGCTGGTGATCGCCACCGTCGACAAGTTCGCGTCGATGCCGTGGCGCCCGGCCACCGCGGCGCTGTTCAACCGGGACGACACGAACGATCCCACGCCGCCGCCGGAGTTGATCGTCCAGGACGAACTCCACCTGATCTCGGGCCCATTGGGAACCTTGACCGGCCTCTACGAGACGGCGGTGGACGCCCTCGCCGACAAGCCCAAGGTCATCGCCTCCACCGCGACCATCCGCCGCGCCGAAAGCCAGGGCAAGCACCTCTTCGCCCGTGGCGTGCGCCAGTTCCCGCCCGCCGGGCTGGACGCGCGCGACTCGTGGTTCGCCGTGGAGACCCCTCGCGAGGAGAAGGCGAGTCGCCGCTACGTCGGCCTCCTGGCCCCCGGCACCAGCCAGTCCACGCTGCTGATCCGCACGTACGCCACCCTGCTGCATCGGGCGATGCACGCGGACACCGAGGACGACAGGGTGAAGGACACGTACTGGAGCCTCGTGGGCTACTTCAACAGCCTGCGGCTGCTCTCGGCCGCGGAGTTGCAGGTCCACGACGACGTGGTGGCTTACCTGGAGCTGCTCGCCGAGCGCGAAGGGAAGGAGGTCCGACAGATCGCCAACTACTCGGAGCTGACGAGCCGTGTCGACGCCAGCGAGATCCCGACCCGCCTCAAGCGTATCGAGAAGCGATACCCCGACGAGGACGTCGTGGATGTCATGCTCGCCACCAACATGATCGCGGTCGGTGTGGACGTCGACCGCCTCGGTCTCATGGCCGTGATGGGTCAGCCGCAGACCACGGCGGAGTACATCCAGGCCACCAGCCGCGTCGGTCGCGCACACCCAGGGTTGGTGGCGGTCATGCTCAACTCCGCCCGGTCCCGAGACCGTTCGCACTACGAGAGCTTCCAGCACTTCCACTCGGCTCTCTACCGGGAGGTCGAATCGACCTCCGTCACCCCGTTCTCCGCGCGCGCCCGCGACCGGGGCCTGCACGCGGTGATCGTGGCCCTGGCCCGCATCCTGATCCCGGCCGCCCGCCCCAACGACGGTGCCGCCAAAGTCGAGTCGTACGAGGACGTGCTCAAGGACGAGGTGAAGCGCATCGTCCTCGACCGTGTCGCAGCGGTCGACAGCAAGGAGACCGCCGCCGTGTCCCTGGCGTTCGACGAATTCGTGGACTGGTGGTGCGAAGAGGCCGACTACCACAGCGGCCTGCTCTTCGAACCCCGGCGAGGCAACCGCTCCCCGTCGATCTTGAAGTCGTACGACGACGAGACCGAGGACCGCGAGGCATGGCCCACGCTGTGGAGCCTGCGCGACGTCGACGCCGAGTCCGCACTGTTCATGGAGGGAAACCGATGACCCCGCCCCCCGCCCGCCGCCGCCGTACGGGCCAGAGCGGCGCGCCGGCCCACAACCTGCCCCGGCGGGGCTCGTTCCGCCGCGCCCAGGCCATCACCACCTACGGAGTCGGCTCGCTCATCGCGGTCGACCAGGAGTCCTTCGTCGTCTCGGGCCTGGACGACGCCGAGAAGAGCTGGCGGTCTGACGAAGCTCCCCGGATCCACGAACGGCGGCTGGCCCGCCTACTCGGCGTCGGCTACTTCCGGCTGCCCCCCGCGTCCGGCGACGACAGCAAAGACGGTATGCGGGTCCGGCGGTTCCCCCAGATGCACTCCTGCCCCGACTGCGACGAACTGCAGCGACACCGCGATTTCAACCCGCCGGAGGGGCGCAGCGTCTGCGGCACCTGCGAGGTCGACCTGGTCCCCTCCCGCTTCGTCGTCGCCTGCGAGGACGGGCACCTCGACGAGTTCCCGTACTGGCACTGGGTCCACCGGTCCACCGAACCGGGGGTCACCGCAGGACGGTGCGGCGGGAAGCTCCGGCTGCGTTCGTCGGGTCGCACGTCCTCGCTCCGCTCGATCGTCGTCTCCTGCGACTGCGTCCCGAAGCCCGAGGTCTCGATGGAGGGCTCCTTCCGCAAGGAGGCACTCAAGGACCTCGGACTCAGGTGCCAGGGCGCTCGCCCCTGGCTGGGCGATTCGGCCAGGGAGAGGTGCGGGCTGCCCCTGCGCACCCTCCAGCGCGGCTCTTCCACCGTGTGGCAGCCGGTGTTGAGGTCTGCGCTGTCCATCCCGCCGTGGAGCGACGGCCGTTCGGACCCGCTCGCCGAACACTGGGACGCGCTGCGCGAGTGCGCCGACCGCAGTGAGGTGGCGGGGTACCTCAAGGCCGTCCTCAAGGGCAAGGCGCCCATCCCGTTGGACGTGGTGATGACGCTCCTGGACGCGGAGCGCGAGGAGGACCCCGACGGCGACACGGCTCCCACCTTCGACCACCGCTATCGCGCTCTACGCAACAAAGAGTACGAGCGTCTCCGCGCCGGCAACGAGGAGAGCGAGCACACCCGCGACGAGCAGTTCCTCTGCGAGCCTCCGACGGGCGACACGGCCGTGCTGAAGCCGCTCGGCGTCACCGACCCGATGCTGGTCAAGCGGCTCCGCGAGGTGCGCGCGCTGAAGGCCTTCACCCGGCTCGCCGACCCGGACTCGTCCACCGGCACGAAGGAGGTGCCACTCGCCGGCGGTCCTCTGCCGTGGCTCCCGGCCATGGAGGTCCGTGGCGAGGGCGTGTTCCTCCGTCTGGACGAGGAACGACTCGGCTCCTGGGAGCGAACAGTCGGCGTGGCGGCCCGCGCTGAACGTCTGCGCGCGTCCCATCAGCGGGTGTTGGAGGAGCGGGCGGGCGATCGCCGCGAGGCCGTCCGGTCCCCCGCCTCCCCCCGCATGGTGCTGCTCCACACGCTGGCCCATGTGCTCATCAACGAGTGGAGTCTGGAAGCGGGTTACCCGGCGGCGGCGCTCCGCGAGCGTCTGTACGCGGACGAGGACATGGCCGGGGTCCTGATCTACACGGCGACGAGCGACTCGGCGGGCAGTCTCGGCGGCCTGGTCGCACAGGGCGAACCGCACCTGCTGGACCACACGGTCCGCTCGGCCGTCCGCCGTGCCGAGTGGTGCTCCAGTGACCCGCTCTGCATGGAGAGCGGCGTGTCCGGCACCGGTGGTACGAACATGGCCGCCTGTCACGCCTGCGTGATGCTCCCGGAGACGAGCTGCGAGCACAACAACGTCCTGTTGGACCGAGCGCTGCTTGTCGGAACCCCGGAAGATCCTGAACTCGGCTTCTTCGCCGGCGTACTGGAGCAGTGACGCCGACGGGCCATGGGGAAATCGACGCGCGACGGCGCTCCCGACCGCGCGCAGATCTCCACAGGGGCGGGGACGGACACGGTGGCTGACGCTACGGTTCCGGTCCCCGCCTCGGCAGCCGTGCACGTGGTGGCGCAGCGAGCAGTGGCTTGTCGCCATGGGGCGGGCTTGCCCGACCAGGGCGGGAGTATCAGGTGGGCCAGGCACTCGACATGCTCAGACCCCGTCACCACGGCTGCCCAGTTCGGCGTCGCAGCGCGCCTGAGCACGATCCAAGGCTTCGTCCACATCGCAGCCGTGCGCACGAAGCCAGTGAAGGAAGTCCGTGATGACTGTGATCATCGATTCCTCGGCCACGGCTCTCCCCAATTTGCCCGGGCCGGGCCGCAGAAGCGGTTTCGCACCCGCGTAGCACTCCAACAACGCCTCGGCCCGCCGCACGCCGGGGCCTTCCATGTGTCTGTTCGGCGAGGCGAGCCCCGTGGCCAGTTCACACCACGTGACCTTCCGGTCGAGACGGAGCTGGACGCCCCAGCAAGCGGCGACCGCGTCGACCAACGCCATGCCCCGCCCGCCCTCCGCGTCGACGTTCGCGTCGAGGAGGGTGGGCAACGCCCGCGTGTCGGGGTCGTGGACCTCGATGCGCAGGCGAACGCCACTCATCGACACCGCGAGCGTGGCCGGAGTCCCGGGGCCGACGTGGGTGATGACGTTGGACACCAGCTCGCTCATGCAGAGCTGGGCGTCGTCGACGACGTCCTGGAGGCCCCAGATGCCCAGATGCAGCCGCAGGATCCGGCGCAGGGCTGCCACTTCCGTCGGCACGGCAGTGAAGTCAAGGTCCCACGGTTTGCGCGTCATGCAGGCGTGCTGACCCATGAGGAGCCCTTTCGTCGCAGGTGACACCCCATGGAGACACACAGCGTCACAGGGAATCACGATGAGTTGCGTTGCCTCAGAGTGCATCCTGCGAATCCCCCCGTGCAATGTGCACGGCGAGAATCCCACTTCTGAGTGATTGGCAACCGTGCCCCTTGGCCTGAGACTGAACGTCCGCTATCCAAAACGGGGTTGAAATGGCCGGATCACCAACGGCACGCCGTCGCCGTCTCTCGATCGAGCTGAAGAAGCTCCGGCAACAGTCGACACTCACCTGCGCGCAGGTGGGGGCCAGCCTCGACTGGAGCGGTTCCAAGGTCAACCGTTTGGAGACGGGCAGCGGCCGGGTCCAGCCGTCGGACATCGACGCCCTCTGCCGGTTCTATGACACCAGCGAGGAACTGCGGGAGTTTCTCAAGTCGTTGGCCCGGCAGGCCAAGGTGCGCGGCTGGTGGCAGGTGCACGGCTCAGGTGTGCCGGAGTGGTTCAACATCTACATCGGCCTGGAGCAGGAAGCCTCGACCTTCCGGCAGTACCAGTGCGAGTTGTTGCCCGGCCTCATGCAGACCCACGCGTACATCTCTGAACTGCACAAGACCGGTGGGCACATGTCCGCCGAGGACATCGGCAGGGCTGTACGGGTTCGAATGGAGCGTCAAGGCATGCTGAGGCGGTCCGACGCTCCCGAATCCTGGTTCATCGTGAACGAAGGTGCGCTGCACAACGTCGTCGGGGACCGGTCGTTGATGCGCGAGCAGATCGAACATGTCCTGGAAGTTGCCCAGTTGCCCGCCGTCACGCTTCAGGTCCTCCCCTTCGACTCCGGCACCTGTCCGGCTACCGGCTCATTCACCATGCTGGGCTTCCCCGCGCCGGAAGACCCCGACATCGTCTACCGCGACGGAATCACCGATGCCGTCTACTTGGAGGGCGAGCATCATGTTCGTGAGTACACCCGAGCGTTCGACGGTCTGCGAGCCGCGGCTCTGAGTCCTCATCGCTCGGCCCGGTTGATCGAGACGGTCTTGAAGGGATACGCCACGTGAGCGTTGCTGTGACCAGTGAGAAGAGACGGTCGGCGTGGTTCACGTCGTCGTACAGCAATGGGGCGGGGGGAGAGTGCGTCGAGTGCGCGCTGACGGATGACGGCGCGCTGGTGCGCGACTCGAAGAGTACGGGAGGGCCCGAGATCGCCGTACGAAGCGGGGCTTGGTTCTCCTTCCTGCGTGCCGTGAAGCGCGATACCGAGGCCTGACGCACCTGAGGTGCTGCCCGTTGTGGACTACTACTGCAGCGCCTCGATCGCCCGCAGTATCAGAGCGCGGGCATCCGCGCCGTAGACGGCCATGCGGCGCAACCGCTCGAAAGCCTTGATGTACAGGGCGATCTCCGACGGCTGGGTGATGTTCACCTCGGCGGAGATCAGCTCAACGGACACGAGGGTGTCGTCGTGGACGTCGAACGTCTCCTGCGGCCAGAGCGTCCGTTCGCGGGTCGACATCGGGATGACGCCGAGGGACACCGCCGGGAGCGCCCCGGCGGTCAACAGGTAGCCGAGCTGCGCGGCCATCGCGTCCGCGTTGCCGAGCTGGTAGTACAGCACTGCCTCTTCGACGACCATCACGAAGCGGTGGCCGGGCTCGTGGATGATCCGGGAGCGCTGGAGGCGTGCCGACGCGGCTTCGGCCGCGTCGTCGGGGACGTCGAGAAGGCGTGCGTTGGTGCTCAGCAGTGCCCGCGCGTAGCCCTCTGTTTGCAGCAGCCCGGGCACCAAGACCGGGGAGTACGTGCGCAGCAGGTCCGTCGCCCGGTAGAGCTCCACGTAACTGTCCTGGAGCTTGCGAAGTCCCGCCCGCACGCGTTGTCGCCGCTCGCGGTAGAGGGACTCCGCGTCCTGGGAGGCCGCGATCAGATCATTGGCCTGGTCCTCGGCGCCGGTCGCACCGCACCACGAGCGGATGTCCGCGGGGGACGGGGGCGTCCGGGCGTTTTCGATCCTGGACGTCTTGGCGTGGTGCCAATGGCATTGCGAGGCCAGCTCGGTGACCGTGAGGCCGGCGTTCCTCCTCAGGTCGCGTAGGCGTCGAGCCACGTTCTCGCGTGCGGCCTGGGCGGAGGAGGACGGGGAGATGGACATGAGCTGGCCAGGGATGCTTTCTGTCAGTGGATCTCGTAGTCGTCGTGCGGGACGGCGCGCTCCCATACTGCCTCGAAGGCGTCCGAACACTGCTTGACGAGGTTCGACTCGGTACGCAGTTCGTTGGGAGTGCCACTCCAATCGCCGTTGCCCGCAAAGTGGTTGAAGAGTACTTGTGCGTCGTCGAAGATCCACAGGTCGGCGCCTGGCAGCATCAGGTCGGCCGCCTGCCGACGAGGCAGCCAGCGCACCCGCTCGCCCGCCCGCACGTTGACGACGGTTCCGGCGTGCTCGTAGCGGATGTAGTCGGTGACCGGCTCGGACACGATGCGGGCCCGTCGTACGACGACCCCACGGGCCACCGCTCGGGAGATCAGGTCCACCCACGGCGCCCAGTACTCCGAGCTGGGATCGGCGTCCCGCCGACCTGTGCGCAGCCAGCTGTCGTAGTCGTCCGCTTCATCGCCGACCGCGTACTGGTCACGCATTTCGAGGTGTACGGCGGAGTGTTGAGCGGCCTCCATCAGCTCGTCAAAGCTGGGTACGTTCTGCGACATCGCAGGCCTCCCGCAGGATCGGCACCAGGCGTGCGGGGATGCGCACCACCGTCTCGTGGTCGGGGATGCCCTTGGCGTGCCCGGGTGCCGGGTTCTCCACACACTGGGCTCGCGTCGGCTCGTCCGCCGTGTAGCTCTGGATCACGATGTCAGAGGTCTCCAGGTCGACCCACGCTGTCGGCGACCCGTTCTTTCCCGTGTCCGGGTCGATCCCGATGAACCGTAAGCGCATGGCTGCCTCCGTGTCGGTCCTGTGCGCTGATGTGCATCAAATTTCCCCGCCTACGAGACGCGCGGTCAAGGTCATAAAGCCACCAGACATGACATTTGAGGTGGTGTGCACATCTATGCACATTGCTGGTCGTGCCGCGCGCCTCAGCCCTAGCTTCGGCAAGGTGACCTTCGAGACGAGAACTCGGGCTCTGCAACCCGCCCCACCAGAAACAGGGATCCGCCTCCACTCCCGCGCCGTCCGCGAGTTGGCCACTGCCTACTGGCTGCTGTCGGCTCACCCCGTACCCGGCAGCGCTGCGACGGAGTGGACGGAGCAGGGCATCGCAGACGGACGGCGAGGAACTGTGGCGGCTCGCTCGTGACCTGGGCGGGCGAACCCTGGGCGCGGACCAGGCCCGTTGGATCCTCACGCAGGCGAGCCGGGCCCGCGTGGTCACGTCGTACACGGACCTGCGGAACGCGGCGTGGACGGCGCACATCCGTCGGCGCTTCGAGCTCAACGCCCTCTTCGCGAACCACGAAGTCCTCATGACCGGCCGGATCACCCTGCCGGGAGAACACTGATCCCAGGGGAGCGGCCCCGTTGCGTCGAAGCCGGTACCGGGGCACCGGCCGGGAGACCGGGCCTACGCGTAACCCCGACCGGAGTCCGCGGCGGCTGCTCGCCCTTGCGACGACACCCCTCGGCTCGCCGAAGTACGGCGGGCACTCGCCCGGTTGCGGCGGCACGAACGGGAAGTGATCGCGCGCCGCACGATGCGGGTCATGCCGGCCTCTCGACAGATAGTCTGCGCGCAGATAATCTATGGATACATCATCTGATCGAGGAGGCCCCGCATGTGGACGTACGAGCACAGCATCGAGACCGGTGCCACGCCTGAGGCGATCTGGGGGCTCTGGGCCGACGTCGAGCACTGGGGTGCCTGGAACGCCGAGATCGAGAAGATCGAGCTCAGTGGCCCGTTCGCGGCGGGGAGTCGGATCACGATGACGCCGCCCGGGGACGACCCGATACTGCTGCGGATCGCCGAGGCCGTCGAAGGCGAACTGTTCGTCGACGAGGCCGTCTTCGGGGACCTGCTGCTGCGCACCAGCCACCGGATCGACCGGATCGATCAGGGCCGGAACCGGGTGGTGTACCGGATGGAGATCACCGGCACGGGCGCCGACGAGATCGGCCCTCAGATCGGCCCGGGCATCACCGCCGACTGGCCGGACACCATGGCCTCGCTGGTCGAACTGGCCCTGCGCTGATGGCTCTCAGCCCCGGCGAGAGCCCCGGATTCCTGTTGTGGCACGCCACGCTGCGCTGGCAGCGTGACGTCGCCGCGGCCCTGGCACCCCTCGGCCTCACCCACGTGCAGTTCGTGCTGCTCGCCTGTACCTGGTGGTTCAACAGCCAGGGCGAACGCCCCAACCAACTGGCCCTCGCCCGCCAGGCCGGCACCGACGTCAAGATGACCTCCCAGGTTCTGCGCGCCCTGGAGAGCAAGGGGCTCATCGAGCGGGAAGTAGACCCGGCCGACACCCGCGCCAAACGGCTGCGCGTCACCGACACCGGCGCCGAACTGGCTCCCCGCGCGATGGCCGCGGTCGAGCACGCGGACGCGCAGTTCTTCCAGCCCGTGCCGCTCGACGACGCCGTAGCCCTGCTCGGTCGCCTGGCCCATCCTCATCCCCAGCCCTGAAGCTCTCGCCGGTCCCGAACACCACACCCGGCCCGGCATGGCGGGCACGCGGGTTGTCCGCTGCGGTGGCGGTTGTGAGCCACGCCACGGGAACTCTCGGTGCGGTCCCGGAGAGGTACATGTGTGAGTTCCAACGAAGACGATGACGGTGGCGACGACCGTGACGACGACGGGCGTCTGCGGGCGCGAGTTCGGGGTGGGGAGCGGGCCGCCTTCGGGGAGTTGTACGAGTTGTACGCGACGGCCGTGTACCACCACGCCCTCCGGCTGACCGGTGACTGGTCCGTCGCCGAGGAGGTCATGTCGGAGACGTTCCTCGCCGCCTGGCGGGGGCGCGGGGCGGTGGAGGTCGAGGGCGGGTCGTTGCGGCCCTGGCTGTTCGGGATCGCCACCAACAAGGCGCGCAACGCCGACCGGAGTCTTCGCCGGCGGCTCGCCTTTCTCGCCCGGCGGGCCGAGGCCGGAGCCGGTACCGGAGGCGACGACGCCGTCGGTGACTTCGCCGAGGACGTCGTCGGCCGGATCGACGACGCCCGACGGCTCGCCGAAGTGCGGCGGGTGCTCGGGCGGTTGCGGCGGCACGAGCGGGAGGTCATCGCCCTGTGCGTGTGGGGCGGGCTCGACTACGCGCAGGCCGCGGAGGCTCTCGGGGTGCCGGTCGGGACCGTTCGGTCCCGGTTGTCGCGGGCGCGTGCCCGGCTTCGGGAGATCGTCGAGCGGGAGGCGCGGCAGTCCCGGGAGACGCGGCAGTCGCGGCAGTCCGGGCGTGCGGAACGACGTACGGAACCCCGCTCCCGTCGCGGAGAGGTAGAGAGTGAGACCGCGTTCGCGGTCCTGCCCATTCAGGAGGAAGCCCGATGAACGCCACTCCCGCCGGGTCCGAGCAGGAGGAGCGCGGGGAACTCGAGGAACTGCGGCGGCTGTTGCCGGCCGGTCCCGTCGAGCGGCAGGTGCTGCCTCCCGGGCGTCGCTCCCATCACAAGGACGTTCTGATGCAGCTCATCGACAGAGACAGCGGTAGTGGCCGTGGCCGTGCGAGTGGCAGCAGCACCGCCGGCGGCCGCACCGGCGTCGGCCACGGCGATCCGGGCCGGCCTCGCGTTCCGCGCCTGGCACGGCCCGCTCTCCTCGCCGGATCCGTCGCCGTCGCCGTCGCGTTGGCCGCCGGGCTCACCGTCGGGATCGGCGCGGGGCGGGGCGACGGCGGTACGGCGGCCCGGCCCGGTGCGAGTAGTACGGCGGGCGCGGGCGGGAGCCGTGGCGTCGTAGTGACCCTCGACCGGATCGCCGCGGTCGCCCTGCGGACGGACGTCGAGCCCGTGGGCGACGGTCAGTTCGTGTATGTGCGCAGTACGGGCGCCGGGAACGAGGGCGTCTTCGACGGGCCCGTCGAGCTCGGGAAGATGCACGAGCGGCAGGTGTGGTTCTCGCAGCGGCAGGGGCCCGTGACCGACGTCGGGCTGATCCGCGAGGACGGACAGGACTGGCCGATCGAGGTGGGCGTGCCGGACGGTACGGATCCGAAGGACAGCGCGGTGCCGGCCGGGTTCGACCGGCCCACCTACGCCTGGCTCGCCTCGCTGCCCACCGACCCCGACGCCCTGCTGAAGCTGCTCTACGCCGACACCCGGGTCGAGGAGGGAGAGGACAAGGATCAGGCGGTCTTCGGCCGGATCGGCGATCTCGTCGGCGAGCAGATCATGCCGTCCGCGACCGCTGCCGCGTTCTACAAGGCCACCGCCCGGATCCCCGGTGTGACCGAGGTGGCCGACGCGGTGGACGCCGTCGGCCGGCACGGTATCGCCATCGCCCGGGAGGACACCCGGCACGGCACCCGCACCGAGTGGATCTTCGATCCCGGCACGCTCGACTACCTCGGCGTACGCACCGTCTTCAGCCGGGACACCGAGCGGGCCGAGGCGGGGACGGTCTATGACACCAGTGCGGTGCTGGAGCGGGCCGTCGTCGACAAGAGGGGGCAGGAACCGGGTGAGCGGCGCCGGGCGGGGCGAGGCTAGTGCCGTGACCGAGAAGGTTCGCCGGGTTGGCCAGGCTGCGGGTGCGACGGGGCGTCCGCCCCAGCTCGTTCCTCGCGTTGAGCGGTGAGGACATCAGAGTGGCGGACGTTAGCGTTGAGCCACCCCCGGTAGCAGCGGGTGAACTGCCTCAGAGGCTTGTCTCGTCGGGCTGCGTCCCCTTTGGGAAGAGGACGAGCAGGGTCGGCTGTTGATGTCGGCATCGTCAAGTGGTGAGTTCATGAAGGGCTAGGTTCTGGTGTCGTCTTCTGAGCGAGTCCCGTCGGTCACGGGTGTGCAGCTTCCGATCTGCAATACCTGCGGCGTGCAGTACGGGGTGCCGCGGGCTGATTGCCCGATCTGCCTGGACGAGCGGCAGTACGTCGGTTGGGATGGTCAACAGTGGACGACGCTGGCCGAGTTGCGCGCCAGTGGCCGTCGCGGTCGGCTCGATGAGGAGGGACCCGGTGTGATCGGGGTCGGTGCGGTGCCGTCGGTGGCCGTCGGCCAGCGCGCGCTGCTGATCCGCTCACCCTCCGGCAACGTGCTGTGGGACTGCATCGGCTACCTCGATGACGACCTTGCCGCCGAGATCGAGGATCTGGGTGGGATCAGCGCGATCGCCGTCAGCCATCCGCACTTCTACGGCGTGATGACCGAGTGGGGCCGCGCCTTCGACGCTCCGGTGTATGTCCATGCCGCGGACCGTGACTGGGTCGGGAGGCCCGATCCGGTGATCGAGTACTGGACGGGCGACACCCACCAGATCGCGCCCGGCATGACTCTGATCAACGCGGGCACGCACTTCGCCGGAGGCACCGTGCTGCACTGGGCCGACGACCCGGACAAGCGCGGTGCGCTGTTCAGCGGCGACATCTTCATGGTCGTGATGGACCGGCGGTGGGTCAGCTTCATGTACAGCATCCCCAACTTCATTCCGGAACGACCGAGCACCATCCGCCGCGCGCTTGAGCTGGTCGACCCTTTCGCCTTCGAACGCATCTACGGGGCATTCTGGGGACGCGTGGTCAGCGCCGACGGGGCGGCCGCCGTCCAGCGTTCCGCGGAACGGTACCTGCGCTTCGTGCTGGAAGACGGCTCGTAGCTGAGCCGGGTCACATGGGTGCCTGGTCAAGGGGCGGCGCCGATCGCCCCAGGCGTCGTCGGCCGGCGCTGCGACCGCATAGGTTCCCCGACTTGGATCAAGCCGCGGTGTTGACTGGGCGTTCGCCCCAGCGGGTGCCCTTCGCGCTTCGGATGCGGGCTCGTTCCTTGCGTTCGGCGGCCAGAACGTCGCGGTGGCGGGGCGTTGGCGTCGCGCCGACGCAGGTAGGCGTGCTGGCCCCTCAGAGGGTCCAGACAGGCCAAACCGATCTCGTTGAACCGGTGGATCACATCCCACACCGTGTCCTCGTCCGCCTGAACCAACCGGGCGATCCCCGGCGCCCGGTTCCCGCCGACCGAGGCCGGCGGTATCAACGCCCGCCGGTAGCGCGCCGTGGTCGTGCTGCCCCGCCGTACGATCCGCTGTAACCGCTGGCCTTCCTGATCGGTGAGCTACTGGACCTTGACCGGCACCGCCACCGCGCCTCCCCACATCGATCAGATGTCGGCCCACATCCGATCGGTTCAGGCGTCGTCGCCACCAACTCGGCGAACCTGCCAGATCGCAGCGCTACTCCGACAGCGACCAGGGAGCGGCCCGCAGGTCGGCGATGCTGCGCCGGTCGCGGCTCGCTGGCGGCCCTCCGGCGGCCTTTCCCAGCGCGATCATGGAGACGATCACCCATCCCCGATTCGGGCGCAGTTCTTCGGTGATGCCTTCCAGGTCGAAGGCCCGGAACTGGTGGGCGTCCAGTCCCATCGCCTGGGCCTGGACTGTCAGGTGCGCGACGGCCTGGCCAAGGTCGTAGTCCGCGAACTCGGAGTACGGCAGTTGCGTTTCACCGACGTAGCGGCGTGCCAGAGCGACGACGAGCAGGCCTGCTTCCGTCGCCCACCGGGCCGAGCTGGGCGCGAGGTGGCGTACTACTCGCTCGTACTCCGGCTCACCGGGCCGGCTCGTGAAGAACCCCCATGGCTGGGAGTTCCCGGCTGACGGTGCCCACCGCGCGGCTTCCAGCAGCAAGCTGAGGGCGTGGTCGTCGACGGTCGCTGACGGGTCGAACTTGTAGGGGCTGAACCGTCCTGCCAACAGAGGATGGATACCGCCGGTTGGTTCCAGATCACGTTGCACGTCCCGGTGCAACCGACCACCGTACGGTCGTATTCCAGTTGGGAACGGTGGCTGGTCGAACACTTTCGGAGCAGGACACAGCGCTCCTGCGGGGAATGGACCTGATGCGCGCAACCCCGCCGAATATGCCCTCCGCCGTACGTGTTCGCGGAGATTGCGCTCCTCCGCGGGGACGCCGACCAGCCCTCACCGCCTGATCAGCCAACCCGGCGAACCTTCTCGGTCACAGCACTAGCCGGCGCCCCACCCCGCGCCCCACGCCGGTTTCGCCTGCGCGTTAGCCTCGCAGCAGACCGGACGGGTGAGAAAGCTGACGAGAAGGCAGGCGGCAGACATGGCGAAGGTTCCCAGCGCGGTGATCGCCGCGGGCGGTTTGGTCGGCGGATACGGCGTGGCCCGGTGGACGAGGAAGCGGCCGCTGGGCGGGGCCGTCCTCGCCGTCGCGGGGGCCGCGGCCGCGCGGCAGTGGCGGCAGCAGGCGGGCGGGAAGGCGGCGGGGGCGCTGACCGTGGCGTACGTCGCCGCCTTCGCGGGGTCGCATCCGCTGGCGAAGAAGGTCGGCGCCTGGCCGTCGGTGTTCGGCGTGGCCGGCGCGGTCGCACTCGCATCGTGGGCGGTCGCCGACCGGCGGGGCTGAGGCGGGAACGCCGACCGGCGGAACGAGCAAGGCTCGCCGGTAGGTGGGGCTGAGCAACGGGCGCCGACCGGCGGGACGAGGAAGGGTCGCCCGTCGGCCGGGCTGAGCAACGGGCGCCGGTCGGCGGGACGAGGATGCGTCGCCGGTAGGCGGGGCTGAGCGACGGGTGCCGACCGCCGGGACGAGCAACCCTCGCCGACCGACGGGCTGAGCAGCCGTCGCCGACCGGCCGGGCCGAGCCAGGTTCGCGCGGGGCCGGGGAGCCTAGCGGCCCAGCGCCGACCGCAGCGTCACCCCGTGCCGTCGGCGCAGGCGCCACACCTCCCACACCGACAACAGCGTCACCGACAGCGGGCCGCCCACCAGGAAGCCGTAGAGGACGAGTGGTGGGGCGGCCACCTCGGGGTCGTCCAACAGGCCCAGGCCGAAGAGCGACCAGACCAGCAGCGGGGAGATCAGCGCCGGCAGCAGATCGTGGACGTCACCGAGGCGGAAGCAGGAGTTGAAGGCGTACACCAGGGCCAACACGGTCACGGGGATCGCGAGGAGCAGCGCGGCGGCGCAGGCGAGGGTGCCGAGGAAGAACACCACGATCAGCAGGATGCTGAAGAGAATGCCGTGGTAGCCGAAGTCGCCCAGCGTGATGATCTCGCCCTTCAGCAGCCGGACCAGGAACCAGCACACCGCGGCACCGAGCGCGATCGCGAACACGGTCAGCAGCGGGCCCAGCAGCCGACGCGCGTACACCCGGCCGAGCGGTGAGCGGGCCGTGGCGATGAACGCCGCCACGGCGACGAAGGCCGTGCCGAAGGTGATCCCGCAGCCGATCAGCAGGTCCTCCAGCTTGTCCATGACGAACTGCTCGCGCCCCTCCCGCAGCGGGTACGCCATCAGCAGCCACATCGTCGCGGCCAGCCCCACCGCCGTCCGGGCCCAGGCCAGGACGCGCACCGCCGGGTCGTCCACCCGGTCGGCGCGGGAGGGTTCGGCCAGCGCCGAGGCGACGGCGAACGGGTTGGGCAGGATGCGCCGCGCGCCGAAGCGGCCCGGGCTGCCGGTGTTCACGTGCAGGTCTCCCCCGAGTACGGTTCACGCGTTTGCGCGTGCCACGGCGCGTCACCTTATACGATCTTCGTTTCCCGTGGCGCGGCTCCCGGCCTCGGCCCCTCCCCCGACCGGAACGCCCGCCGGTACCCCTGGGGGCTGGTGCCGACCACCGTGCGGAAGCGTTCGCGGAAGGCCGTCGGGGAGCCGAAACCCGCCTGCGTGGCGATGCGTTCCACCGGGTACGCCGTCGACTCCAGCAGGTACTGCGCGCGCCGTACCCGCGCCCGGTGCAGCCAGCGCAGCGGTGTCGTGCCGGTCTGTTCGCGGAAGCGGCGGTTGAGGGTGCGGGTGCTCATGCCGGCCCGCCCGGCGATCTGTTCCAGGGTCACCTCCCGGCCGCAGTTGTCCTCCAGCCAGGCCAGCACGGGTTCGAGGGTCGCCCCGGCGGGCGCGGGCGGCAGGTCGTGGACGATGAACTGGGCCTGACCGCCCTCCCGTTCGAGCGGCATGACCGACATCCTGGCCGCCTGCGCGGCGACCGCAGAACCGTAGTCGCCGCGGATCATGTGCAGGCACATGTCGAGGGCCGCGGCGGCGCCCGCCGAGGTGAGGAACTGGCCGTTGTCGACGTAGAGGACGTTCGGGTTGACCGTCACCTTCGGGTAGCGCTCGGCCAGCTCGCGCGCCGCGATCCAGTGCGTCGTCGCACGCAGTCCGTCCAGCAGGCCCGTCGCGGCGAACAGGAACGCGCCGACGCAGACCGAGGCGATCCGGGTGCCGCCCGCCGCCGCGTCCCGCAGGGCCTCCGCGACGCCGATCGGCAGCTCGTCCGGCGGGTCCGCCACCCCGGGCAGGATGATCGTGTCCGCCTCGGCCAGCGCCTCGAGCCCGTACGGCGCCCGCACGGTGAACGCCCCCGCGCTCACCTCCCCGGTGGGGGACGGCGAGCAGACCCTGACCCGGTACGCCGGGCGCCCGTCGGGCAGCCGCGGCCAGCCGAAGGCGTCGATCGGGGCGGACAGGTCGAACGGGACGACCCCGTCCAGGACCAGTACGACGACGGTGTGCATGGCAAGAGAGTAGGTGTACGACGGATTACAGCCACCCTGGCCCCCTCCCCTCCCCGGTTGCGGACAGCCGCCGACCTCGGCTCCCGGTAAGCCCTTGGTAGCCCTGGTACCCCTGGTACCCCTGGTACCCCTGGTGGCCCTGGCAGTCGACGGCCGCCGGCCCCGGCCCCGGTCGCCGACGGACCCCGGCCCCTGATCGCCGCAACTCGCACCTCCACGCCCCCTCCCCCTCTGGCGAGAACCCGTCGCCCTCTGGCATTTCCGCCGCTTCTGCGGGACGCGCGCTCCGCCTAGCGTCGGGGCGTGACCAAGTTCCTCCTCGCCGTGCACGTCCTCGCCGCGATCGTCGCGATCGGGCCCGTCACCGTCGCCGCCAGCATGTTCCCGCCCGCCGCGCGCCGCGCCCTGGCCGCGCCCGACGACGCCCGCGCGAGCGAGACCGTACGGCTGCTGCACCGCATCTGTCAGGTGTACGCGGCCGTCGGTCTCGCCGTCCCCGTCTTCGGGTTCGCCACGGCGGGCGCGATGGGCGTGATGGGCGACCCCTGGCTGATCACGTCGATCGTGCTGACCGTGCTGGCCGCGGGTGTGCTGCTGGTCCTCGTGCTGCCCCGGCAAGAGGTGCTCGTCGAGGGCACCGGGGCGCGGGAGACGACGGTCCGACTCGCCATGTTCACGGGGGTGTTCAACCTGCTGTGGGCGACCGTGACGATCCTGATGATCGTCCGGCCGGGGTCGACGACGGGCGCCTGACCCGGGGCCGGCCACCGCCACCGGGCACCGCCGCACCGGGTACCGGCCACCGGCCAGGTTTTCGTTATCGGCCCGGCCCCTCGTCCGTCTCCCCGGCATGCATCTGCAACCGCACCTGACCCGACCCGGACAGACCAGCCGCGGCCGGATCGGCCCCTACGAGACCGGCAGCCGTCAGATCAGCCGCCGCGGCCTGCTGAAGGCCGCGGGCACGGCGGCCGGAGCCGTCGGTGTGGCCGCGGCCCTCCCCGCGGCCCCCGCCGCCGCCGTCGGATACGCGCACCCGGGCCTCCTGCACACCGGCGCCGATCTGGCCCGCATGGCCGCCAAGGTGAAGGCCGGCGCCGCGCCCTACACCGCCGGATACGCCCGGCTCACCGCCAACCGGCACGCGCAGAGCGGCTGGACGGCCAACCCGCAGGCGACCGTGTACCGGGGGTCGGGCTCGCCGCAGAACTACGCGATCCTCTACAACGACCTGCACGCCGCCTACCAGAACGGCCTGCGGTTCCACGTCAGCGGTGAGAGCGCGTACGCCGACACCGCCGTCGCGATCCTCAACGCCTGGTCGGCGAAGCTCACCTCACTCGCGGGCTCGGCCGACCGGTTCCTCGCGGCCGGGCTCTACGGCTACCAGGCCGCCAACGCCGCCGAACTCGTGCGCGACCGGCCCGACTTCGAACTGGAACGCTTCCAGAAGATGCTGAGCACGGTCTTCTCACCGCTCAGCGAGAGTTTCCTGACCGACCACAACAACGCCGTGGTCACCAACTACTGGCCCAACTGGGACCTCACCGCGATGGCCTGCGTCCTCGCCACCGGCATCTTCTGCGACGACGGCGCCAAGGTGGAACAGGCCGTCGAGTACTTCGAGCACGGCTCCGGGCTCGGTGCCGTCAGGAAGGCCATCCCCGTGGTGCACGACGACGGTCTCGCCGAGTGGCTGGAGGCGGGCCGGGACCAGGGACACGCGCTGCTCGGCGTCGGCCTCATGGGCACCTTCTGCGAGATGGCCTGGAACCAGGGCATCGACCTCTACGGCCACGACGACAGCCGTTTCCTCAAGGGCGCCCAGTACGTGGCCAAGTGGAGCCTCGGCGGCGATGTCGCCTACACGGCCAACACCCGGGCGAAGGGTGCCGTGGGCGGCTGGTCGGGCAGCGAGACCGCCTCCGGCGCGGCCGGCGTCGACCCGGCGATGACCCGGCCGATCTGGGCGATGATCGCCAACCACTACACCAAGCGCCGGGGGCTGTCCGCGCCCTACCTCACCCGCGTCGCCGCCAAGGCGGCACCCGAGGGCGGCGGCGGGGACTACGGGCCCAACAGCGGCGGTTACGACCAACTCGGCTTCGGGACACTGACGTTCACCCGGGACAGGTCACCGGCGAGTGCGGGCGGCTCCTCGACCGGCCCGACCCCCTCGGGGTCCCGCTCCCCCTCCCCCTCCCCCTCCCCGTCCGGCGCCGCCGCAGCGGGCGGATCGGCCGCGCCCTCCGCCTCGGCGGGGGTGGCCGGGGCGGAGGGTGCCGCCGCCTCGAAGGGCGGCGGCCTCGCCTCCACCGGCTCCACCGACCTCGTCGCGTGGACCGCGGCCACCGGCCTCACCGCCCTGGCCGGCGGCCTGCTGTTGCTGCGCCGACGGGGACGGACCAGGGACGGGGCCGCGGGCAGGGCCGAACAGGAGGGGTAGGAGGCGCCGAGGGCACCCGCGTGGGGCGACCGCGCGAGCCCCCGCGCGCCCTCAGGCGGTGGCCTTCCGGGGCCCGCCCGGCGTCTGCCCGTCCGGCGTCCTCGTCTCGTGTCCCTTCGTCGCCGGCGCCGTCGCCGTCAGCGGCTGAGCGATGTCCTCCAGGGAGCGTCGCTCGGCGTTGACCGCGAGGAACACCGCGACCAGACCCGCCGCGCACATCAGCGTCGCGCCGATGCAGAAGGCGAGGACCGTGTCGCCGACCTTGCCCGTGTCGGTGAGCTCGGCGAACAGCAGGGGGCCGCTGATGCCGCCGGCCGCGGTGCCGAGGGCGTAGAAGAAGGCGATGGACATCGCGCGGGTCTCCATCGGGAAGACCTCGGACACCGTCAGATAGGCGCTCGACGCGCCCGCCGACGCGAAGAACAGCACCGCGCACCAGCAGGCCGTCATCGTCGTCGCGTTCAGTGAGCCCTGGTCGAACAGCCAGGCCGTGCCGAACAGCAGCACACCGGAGAGCAGATACGTCGAGGAGATCATGATCCGCCGGCCCACCGTGTCGAACAGCTTGCCCAGCAGCAGCGGACCGCAGAAGTTGCCGATGGCGATGACGGCGAAGTAATAGCCGGTGTTGCCGCTCGGCACGTCGAAGAACTTGGTCAGGATCGCGCCGAAGCCGAAGGTGATCGCGTTGTAGAGGAAGGCCTGCCCGATGAAGAGGGAGAAGCCGAGGACCGCGCGGCGCCGGTAGGAGGAGAACACCGTACGGGCGATCTCGACGAAGGAGACGCTGCGGCGCTGGTGGATGGTGAGCTCGCCCTCGGCCCGGGGCAGCCGCTCCCCGTTCTCCTCCTCGATCTGCCGTTCGATCGAGGTGACGATCTCCTCGGCCTCCCGGTCCCGGCCGTGGATCAGCAGCCAGCGCGGGCTCTCCGGGACGTGCCGCCGTACGAGCAGGATCACCAGGGCGAGGACGGCGCCCAGCGCGAACGTCAGCCGCCAGCCCACGTCCGCCGCGAAGATGTCGGTGTTCAGCGCGACGATCGACAGCAGCGAACCGGCGACCGCGCCCAGCCAGAAGCTGCCGTTGATGATCAGGTCGACGCGGCCCCGGTACTGCGCGGGGATCAGCTCGTCGATCGCGGAGTTGATGGCCGCGTACTCACCGCCGATGCCGAAGCCGGTGAGGAACCGGAAGAGCAGGAACCACCAGGTGTCGAAGGAGATCGCGGTCAGGGCGGTGGCCGCCAGATACACCGCGAGGGTGATCATGAACAGCTTCTTGCGGCCCCACTTGTCGGTCAGCCGGCCCCAGAACAGGGCGCCGACACAGGCGCCCGCCACATACAGCGCGGCCGCGATACCGGTGACCTGCCCTGAGGTGATGGGCAGGCCGCTTCCCGGCTCCGACAGCCGGCTCGCGATGTTCCCGACGACCGTGACCTCCAGGCCGTCCAGGATCCACACGGTGCCGAGTCCGAAGACGATGGTCCAGTGCCAGCGCGACCAGGGCAGCCGGTCGAGGCGGGCGGGGATGTCGGTGGTGATCGTGCGGTCCTGCTCGGCCGGCACGGCGGCTTCGGTGCTGGTCATGGGCTCCCTCCTCGGCACGCTCCCCATCGGGCGGCACGAAAACCGGATTCCCACGACCGGCTGGTTCACGCCCCGAGCGCGCGCGCCACCGTGTAGATCAGCAACCCGGCCAGCGAGCCCACCACCGTGCCGTTGATCCGGATGAACTGGAGGTCACGGCCGATGTTGGCCTCGATCTTGCGGGTCGTGTGCTCCGCGTCCCAGCCCGCGACCGTGTCGGTGATCAGGGAGGTGATCTCCTTCCGGTACGTCGTCACCACGTGCACCGCCGCGCCCTCGACCCAGCTGTCCACCTTTTCCTGGACCTTGCGCTCGGTCGCCATCCGCGCCCCCAGGGACAGCAGCGAGGCCCGTACCCGCAGCCGCAGCTCACTGCGCTCGTCCTCCGCCGCCGCGACGATCATGGAGCGCACGGCCGTCCAGGCGGACGCGATCAGATCCTGCACCTCGCCCCGGCCCAGCACCTCACCCTTGAGCCGCTCCACGCGCGCCCGGGTGTCCGTGTCGGACTGGAGGTCGGAGGCGAAGTCGGTCAGGAACCGGTCGAGGGCACCCCGGGCCGGATGGGACGGCATGTCCCGCATCTCCCCGCAGAACCGCAGCAGCTCCTTGTAGACGCGCTCACCGATCCGCTTGTCGACGAAGCGGGGGGTCCAACCGGGCGCACCGCCCTCCACCGCTCCCATCACCGAGTCGCCGTGCAGCACCAGCCAGTCGTACGCCCGGGTCACCACCAGGTCCACGGCCCGCCGGTGACCGCCGTCCGCGACGACCCGCTCCAGCATCTTCCCGATGCCCGGCGCGATCTCCTGCGCGTCCGCCCGACGCGTGATCGCCTCCCCCACCACCGCCTGCACATCCGAGTCGCGCAGCACCGTGAGCGCGCCCCGCAGCGCCGTCGCCAGCTCGGCCGTCACCCGATCGGCGTGCTCCGGCTCGGCCAGCCAGGCGCCCAGCCGGGTGCCGATGCCGACCGTGCGCAGCCGCTGCCGTACGACGTCCTCGGAGAGGAAGTTCTCTCCGACGAACTCACCCAGCGAGACACCCAGCTGGTCCTTCTTGTTCGGGATGATCGCGGTGTGCGGGATGGGCAGACCGAGCGGGTGGCGGAAGAGCGCCGTCACCGCGAACCAGTCGGCGAGCGCACCGACCATGCCCGCCTCCGCGGCGGCCGCCACATAGCCCGCCCAGGGGCCCGCGCCCCGATGGGAGGCCCACTCGGCGAGCACGTACACCACCGCCACGAACAGCAGCAGCCCGGCCGCGGTGAGCTTCATCCGGCGCACACCGCGCTGCTTCTCCTCGTCGGCGGCGCTGAAGACAGTCATCGTGCGCGCCGCCCCGGTGCCGGCCGGCCGCTCCGCTTCCGTACGATCCATCCGTTCCATCCGTTCCGGTCGACGCCCCGTGCCACCCGTGTCCCGCACGCAGATATTGTCCCTGCTTGACCGACTCCTGGAACGGAACAAGAGTTCCCGGCGTCTCTCTGGTGGGGAGCTCAACGGTGAACTCCTGCGTGAACGCATCCGCGCACGACTGCATGACCCGGAGCCGCGCCGCTCCCCTCACCGAGGAGAACCCCCAGCATGACCAGGCCACACGTCGGGGGTGTGGGGGTGTCCCCCACAAGACACGGCGCCCTCCTGTCGGCGATCATCGCCCTTGTCGTGGGCCTGTCCGCCGCCATATACGTCTCCGCCGCCTCCGACCACGGCCCCGGGCTCGACCCCCGGGCCGTCACCCGCGCCGCGGCACCCGGCCCCGGCAGCGCCGCCCCCATCTCGACGGGCGTCTGGGTCGGCACCTGGGCGGCCTCCCCGGTCAGCGGCGAGCCCGGCACCGCGACCGACGGCATGGCGGGCCGCACGGTCCGCAACGTCGTCCACGCCAGCGTCGGCGGGACGAGTGCCCGCGTCACGCTGTCCAACCTCTACGGCACCGCCCCGCTCACCGTGACACACGCCACCCTCGCCCTCGCGGCCGGCGGCGGGAGCGCGGCAGCGATCCCCGACACGCTGCGCCTACTCACCTTCGGCGGCGCCACCACCGTCGTCGTCCCGGCCGGCGGACAGACGGTCAGCGACGCCGTCACCGTCGTCGTCCCGCACGACTCCGACGTCCTGGTCAGCACCTACTCCCCCACCTCCGCCGGGCCGGTCACCTACCACCCGCACGCCCGCCAGACCAACTACGTCGCCGAGGGCGAGTCCACCGAGGACGTCAGCGGCGCCGCGTTCACCGGGGCCGGCGACCACTGGCGCTACCTGACCGCCCTCGACGTGCTCAGCAACGAGGCCGACGGCACCCTCGTCGCCCTCGGCGACTCCATCACCGACGGCGTCACCTCCACCGCGGGCGCGAACCGCCGCTGGCCCGACGTCCTCGCCGACCGGCTGCGGGCCGGCGTCGCCGCCGACGGGGACGCGCCCCGCTACGGCGTCGTCAACGAGGGCATCAGCGGCAACCGGGTCCTCGCCGACGACTCCCGTCGCGGCGCCGCCGCCGTCAACCGCTTCGAACGGGACGTCCTCGGACGTCCCGACGTCAAGGTCGTCGTCATCGACCTCGGCATCAACGACATCCTGCGCGACCCGGGACTCGCCGACCCGCAGACGGTCGTGGACGGCCTGCGCACCCTCGTCGACCGCGCCCACGCCCACGGCATCAGGGTCGTCGGCACCACCCTCATGCCGTTCCGCGGCCACCGCGGCTACAACGACGGCCGCGAGGACGTACGGCAACGGATCAACCGGGCGATCCGCGCGGACCGGGTGTTCGACACGGTCGTCGACCTCGACCGGGCACTGCGCGACCCGTACGACCCGCGCAGCCTGCGCTCGGAGTACGACTCGGGCGACCATCTGCACCCCAGCGACCGGGGCTACCGCAAGATGGCGGAGACCATCGACCTGGCGAAGCTGGCAGGGGCGGCGCCCGCCCGGCTGTGACCTCCGCCGGGCCCCACGCCGGGCTCAGTCCTCGTAGCGGCGCTCCCGTCGTTCCTGCCGGGGCCCGGATCCTGCGCCGTGGCCGAGTCCAGGCCCGTGCAGCATGTCCTTGTGACCCTCCAGGATCCGGCGGTGGGTCTCTCCCTCTTCGTCCCGGGACGACGAACGCAGCTCGCGCTTCGCCGCCTTGCGGTCCAGCTTCTCCTGCCGCCGGGCGGCCCGCGTCTTCTTGCGCTCGATGCCGACCCCACCCCAGAAGGCGAACCCGCCGACGACCACCCGCGGCGCGCCCGGGTCACCGGGAACACCGGCCTCCCGCTGGTCGAAGCCGCCCATCACGCCGATCCCGCGGACCACGACCTCTACCCCCGGCGGCACCGTGATCTGCACCCCGCCCATGATCGCGACACAGTTGATCTCGATCTCACCCGCGGCGAAGTTCGCCTCCCGCAGGTCGATCTCCCCGCCGCCCCAGAAGGCGAAGCAGTTGAACCGCCGGGGAGCCGTCCAGCGGCCCCTGCGCTGGAAGCCGGACATCACGGCCACCGCCCAGGCCGACGACCCCTCGCCGCCCACGATCCGCCCGGCCCAACTGCCCTCCTCCACCGGCTCCTTGTGCAACGACACGACGGGCGGCGTGACCCCGGCGACCGGCAGATCCCGGGTGATCGGCGCCAACTCCCCGTACGTGCGCGCCTTGTACGTCTCCTCCAGCCGTTCCTCGAACTCCGTCATGTCGAGCCGGCCCTCCGCGAGGGCGTCCCGCAGGACCTCGGCGACCCGCTCGCGATCGGCGTCGGAGGCACGGAGATCCGGCAGGCCCGGGGCTGCGTCGTCGGTCATATCAGCAGCCTACGAGTTCCCGGGCGCCGGCACTACGGTCTCCCTCGCGGTCTCCCGGTCCTGGTACATCCGGGCGATCACGGCCTCGATGTCCGGCTCCCGCACCGACAGGTCGACCAGCGGATACTCCGCGGCGATCCGGGCGACGAGCGGAGCCGCCGACTCCGACGCGGGGAACGCCAACCACTGCCTCGGCCCCTCCACCTTCACCACCCGCGCCGCCTCCCCCACCTCCACCGGCGGCAGCTCCCGCTCCAGGTCCACCACCAGCGTCCGTTCGCTCTCCCCCGCCTCGTGCAGCCCGGCCAGCGCACCGTCGTAGACCAGACGGCCGTGGTCGATGACCATCACCCGCGAGCAGAGCTGCTCGATGTCCTGGAGGTCGTGCGTGGTGAGCAGGACCGTCGTACCGCGCTCGATGTTCAGCTCGCGCAGGAACTCCCGCACCCGCGCCTTGGAGACCACGTCCAGACCGATCGTCGGCTCGTCCAGATAGAGCACCTCGGGATCGTGCAGCAGAGCCGCCGCGATGTCCCCGCGCATCCGCTGGCCGAGCGACAGCTGTCGCACCGGCACGTCCAACAGCGCCGACAGGTCGAGGAGTTCGACCAGCCGGTCGAGGTTCTCCCGGTACCGGCCGTCGGGAATCCGGTACATGCGGTGCATCAGCCGGTAGGAGTCGATCAGCGGAAGGTCCCACCACAGCGTCGTACGCTGCCCGAACACCACCCCTATGCGCTGCGCCAGCCGCGTCCGCTCACGGGACGGGTCGATCCCGGCGACCCGCAGCCGGCCCCCGCTCGGCGTCAGGATCCCCGTCAGCATCTTGATCGTCGTCGACTTCCCCGCGCCGTTCGGCCCGATGTAACCGACCATCTCACCGCGCGCCACGGTGAACGAGATCGCGTCCACCGCCCGCACCCGCCGCAGCTCCCGCTTCAGGAAACCGGTCTTCCGCCGTACGTCGAAGACCTTCTCGACCCGGTCCACCTCGATGAACGCGCTCTCCGACACCCTCGCACCCTCCGACTCGGTCACCCTCAACTCCCCGTACTCCGATACGTCCGCAGCCCCGCCCGCCACGCCAGCCCCGCCGCCGCACAGCACGCCACCGCCACCAGCGGCGGAGCGAACGCCGCCCACTCCGGCAGCCCCAACGGATACGGCCGCCCCAACACATAGGACGCCGGCACCCAGTTGACGAACGCCAACGGCAGCACGAACGTCACCCCGCGCACCAGCTCCGTACCGAACACGGTCGGCGGATACTGCAACAGCGTCTGACCGCCGTACGTGAACGCGGCCTGCACCTCGGACGCGTCCTGCGCCACGAACTGGAACGCCGCGCCCGTCACGAACACCGCCGCGAAGATCGACCCGCCGCACACCAGCATCACCGGCACCAGCGCCACCTTCACCGGCGTCCAGGCGACGTCCAACGCCACGATCGCGTAGCCCAGCACCAGCGCGCCCTGGATCAACCGGGCCACCCGACGCAGCGCGAACCGGTCCGCGGCGACCTGGGCCAGCACCGGCGCGGGCCGCACCAGCAACGTGTCGAGCGTGCCGTCCCGCACCCGCGAACCCAGCCGGCCCGCCGAACCGATCGACAGGTCCGCGAGCCCGAACGACGTCGCCGACAACCCGTACAGAAACGCGACCTCCGGCAGCGTGTAACCGCCCAGCACATCCACCTGCGAGAACATCAGCAAGATCGCGACAAAGTCCAGCCCGGTCACCAGCAGACCACCGACCACGGTCAGCACGAACGACACCCGGTAGGCCAGCGTCGAACGGATCCACATCCCGGCGATCAGCCGATAGGCCCGCAACCCCTCCGCCAGCCGGCCGCCCTCACCCACCCTGCACCACCACCCGCCGCGTCGCCGCCCCCTGCACCAGCCGGCCCACCGCCAGCAGCACCACCGCCCAGCCCACCTGGAAGGCGAACGCGAACAGCGGATCCGTCCGCCCCATCAGCACGTCCGCGGGCATCTGCAGCAACGCCGACCACGGCAGCAGCGTCACGATGTCCCCCAGCGGCTGGGGAAACGCGTTGAGCGGCAGCGCCATCCCCGAGAAGAACATCCCGGTGACCATCAGCACCTGCACCGCACCCGTGCCGTCCATCAACCAGAACCCGCTCAGCGCCACCAGGAACCGGATCCCGTAACTGACCACCATCGCCAGCACGATCGTCACCCCGAAGGCCAGCCAGATCACCGGATCGTGGGGCAACGCCGTCGGAAAGAACAACGCCCCGAACACGAACGGCAGCACACCGCGGCCCAGCAGCTGGAACAACGCCCGCCCCAGATCACCCGCCAGCCACCACGCCTGGAGATCGGCCGGCCGGTACAGGTCGATGGCGACCTCACCCGTGCGGATCCGCTCCATCAACTCGGTCTCGAAACCGCCGCCCTGGATCGCGAGCGTCGCGAACAGCGCCTGCCCCAGCCACACATAGGTGACCGCCTGCGCCTGGTCATAGCCCCCCAGGTGCGGCCGCTCGTCCCACAACGCCAGATATGTGTAGACGAGGATCAGGCCGAAAACGGTGTTGGTGAACACCCCCGCGGCCGTGGCCACCCGATACGTCGCGTACCTTCTGAAACCCCCCGCCGCGACGGCTGCGTACAACCGCGCCGATCCCAAGGCAACCGTCCTCCTCGCCCGCGAGTCACTCTTGGTGCCCTCTTCGGCACCGAAACGCAGGAGCCTAGTGCGCCGCTCCCGCCGCGTGCCACGCGTTTTCCGGGCACGACGTGTGACCGAACGCGCGCCGATTGCCGGGAACGGAACGCTTGGTGCGAGAGTCTTCAACAGGGGACGCAGAAGGCGTACGAGGCTTACGAGACGTACGGGAACGTACGACGCGAAACAGGAGTCCAGCAACACATGAGTGACGAGCCACAGCCGCAGCGGCCCACCGAGGGCTCGGCACCCGGAGCCCCCGAGGCGGGCGACGGAGGAAGTGGCGAGGGAGGCAAGAAGATGAAGCGACCCAAGCGCACCGGACTGCGCCGGCTCCTGCCCACCTGGCGGATGGTGCTCGGCACGTTCGTCCTCGGTGTCGTGGCGCTCGCCGGACTCTTCTTCCTCGGCTACTCCATGGTCGAGATCCCCCCGGCCAACGCGCTCGCCACCAAGCAGTCCAACGTCTACCTCTACGCCGACGGCACCGAGATCGCCCGCGACGGCACCGTCAACCGCGAGAACGTCGACCTCGGCCAGATCTCCAAGGACGCCCAGCACGCCGTCCTCGCCGCCGAGGACCGCGACTTCTACACCGAGTCCGCCATCGACCCCAAGGCGATGCTCCGGGCCGGCTGGAACACCGCCACCGGCAAGGGCAAGCAGTCCGGCTCCACGATCACCCAGCAGTACGTGAAGAACTACTACCTCGCGCAGGAACAGACCGTCACCCGCAAGGTGAAGGAGTTCTTCATCTCCATCAAGCTGGACCGCGAGACCTCCAAGGACCACATCCTCGAGGGCTACCTCAACACCAGCTACTTCGGCCGCAACGCCTACGGCATGCAGGCCGCCGCCAAGGCCTACTTCGGCGTCGAGGCCGCCAAGCTCACCCCCGCCCAGGGCGCCTACCTCGCCGCCCTGGTCAACGCGCCCAGCGAGTACGACATCATCGCCCACCCCGAGAACAAGGCCGCCGCCGAGTCGCGCTGGAACTACGTCCTCGACGGCATGGTCACCAAGGGCTGGCTCGGCGAGAGCGCGCGCACCGGCATGAAGTTCCCCGCGGTCAAGGAGACCTCCGGCGCCGACACCGGCATGTCCGGACAGCGCGGCTACCTCGTCAACGCGATCAAGGACTACCTGCGCGAGAACAAGATCGTCACCCAGGACGAACTCGACGCCGGCGGCTACCGCATCACCACCACCATCGACAAGAAGAAGCAGAACGCCTTCGTCGACGCCGTCAACGACAAGCTGATCAAGAAGCTCGACAAGAAGAACCGCAAGGTCGACACCTACGTCCGCGCGGGCGGCGCCGCCGTCGAACCCAAGACCGGCAAGGTCCTCGCCCTCTACGGCGGCATCGACTACATCAAGCAGTACACCAACAACGCCACCCGCCAGGACTTCCAGGTCGGCTCCACCTTCAAGCCGTTCGTCTTCACCTCGGCCGTCGAGAACGACTCCGAGACCCAGGACGGCCGCCCGATCACGCCCAACACGATCTACGACGGCACCAACAAGCGCCCCATCCAGGGCTGGAGCGGCGGCAGCTACGCCCCCGAGAACGAGGACTACGTCAACTACGGCAACATCGACGTGCGCACCGCCACCGACAAGTCGGTGAACTCGGTGTACGCGCAGATGGCCGTCGACGTCGGCCCCGCGAAGGTCAAGCAGACCGCCATCGAGCTCGGCCTGCCCACCGACACCCCCGACCTCCAGCCCTACCCCTCCATCGCGCTGGGCACGGCCACCGCCAGCGTCCTGGACATGGCGGAGGCCTACGCCACCCTCGCCAACCACGGCAAGCACGGCACGTACACCCTGATCGAGAAGGTCACCAAGGACGGCTCCGACGTGGTGGACCTGCCCGCGCAGAAGTCCTCCCAGGTCGTCAGCCGCGAGGCCGCCGACACCACCACCTCGGTCCTGCGCAGCGTCGTCCAGAACGGCACCGCCACCGCGGCCCTCGCCGCCGACCGGCCCGCCGCCGGCAAGACCGGAACCGCCGAGGAGGACACCGCGGCCTGGTTCGCCGGCTACACCCCCGACCTCGCCACCGTGGTCGCGGTCATGGGCCAGGACCCGCAGACCGCCGCCCACAAGTCCCTCAAGGGCGCGATGGGTCTGCCCCGCATCAACGGCGGCGGCGCACCCACCGAGATCTGGGCCCAGTTCACCAAGAACGCCCTGAAGGGCGAACCGGCCGCGGACTTCAACCTCCAGATCCAGGAGGGCGGCGAGCAGTCCGCCTACCCCTCCGCCCCGCCGTCCGAGGACGAGCCCACCGACGAGGAGACCGACGGCAGCTCGCCGAGCGCCGACAGCACCAAGGGCCAGACGCAGGGTCAGACCCAGGGGCAGACGAACGGCGGCACGACCACCGGCGGCACCACCGGAAGCACCACCTCCGGCAGCACCACCCAGGGCGGCACGACCAGCGGCAACACATCGACCGGCACCACCGACGGCGGCACGGCGACCGGCGGAACGGCCTCGGGCACCAGCTCCGGCACCACCGACGGCAACACGTCCACCGGCACCTCCGACGGCGCGACCGAAGACACCGGCAACACGGTGGGCACGACGACCGGCCCCCAGCTGACGGCCACCGGCTGGGACTGACGCGGACCGACGTCGGCCGACGTACGTCAGTGACCGCTGGTCGCCTTCAGTCCCACCACGGCGACCAGCAGCAGACACACGAAGAAGATCCTGGCCGCGGTCGCCGGCTCCCCCAGCACCACCATGCCGACCACCGCGGCCCCCGCCGCCCCGATCCCGACCCACACGCCGTAGGCGGTACCGATGGGGAGGGAACGGGCGGCGTACGACAGCAGCAGCATGCTGGTCACGATGCCGGCGCCGGTGAACAGACTCGGGACGAGCCGCGTGAACCCGTCCGTGTACTTCATCCCGATCGACCAGCCGACTTCCAGCAGACCGGCGACGACGAGCAGAACCCAGGCCATGAGGGACACCTCCGAGACGCGAACTGACTGACGGCGGTGCGTCGTCTTTGCCTGCGTTCCCGGTACGGCGCGTCTCGTCGGGCTCCTTCCCAACGTAGCAAAGAAACGACAAAAGGGCTGGTGACCATGGTCACCAGCCCTTCCTGCCCACTACATCAGAGGCAGCCCGATCAACAGCAGCCCGATCAGAGATACAGGCCGGTCGAGTCCTCCGAGCCCTCGAACCGGTCGGCCGCCACCGCGTGCAGATCGCGCTCCCGCATCAGCACATAGGCGACACCCCGCACCTCGACCTCCGCACGGTCCTCGGGGTCGTACAGCACCCGGTCCCCCGGCTCCACGGTCCGCACGTTCTGCCCCACCGCGACGACCTGGGCCCACGCCAGCCGACGACCGACGGCCGCGGTGGCGGGGATCAGAATGCCGCCACCCGAACGCCGCTCACCCTCACCGGTCTCCTGCTTCACGAGCACACGGTCGTGCAGCATCCGGATGGGCAGCTTGTCGTGCGTGGTACTCAGGTCGTCTCTCTTGGCGCTCACACCCCTGAACCTACCCCGCGCGCGTACGCGAGGAGCGCAGGGGATCAGCCCTTGCGGCGCCGCCCGCTGAACGCGAGCAGCCCCACCACGCCGACGACCACGAGCGCCACCGGCACGACCCGCTCCAGCCGGGGCGCGCCCTCCTCGTTCACGAACTGCGCCCGTACCTCGCTCACGGCGCGGTTGACCTGGACGTAGGCCTTCCCGAGCGTGTGATCGACGTTGGCGACGACCTTGGCTTTGGCGTCCCCGACGATGGTCTTCGGGTGCACCCGCACCCCGATCTCGTCCAGCGTCTCCGCCAGCACCTCGCGGCGGGCCCTGATGTCCGCCTCGATCTGCGCCGGGGTTCTGGTGTCCGACGTCTCCGCCACGGTAAGGCCTCCGAAGTCAGCTGTGTCTTGTTCTGGACAGTCTGTCAGCTCTGCCCGCCGCCGCACTGTCAGGACCCCCGGTTACGCTGGCCCGATGAGCGAGCGACTCCAGCCCGGGGACGTGGCCCCCGCCTTCACCCTCCCCGACGCCGACGGCAACCAGGTGTCCCTGTCGGACCACAAGGGCCGCAAGGTCATCGTCTACTTCTACCCGGCCGCACTTACCCCCGGCTGCACGAAGCAGGCCTGTGACTTCACGGACAACCTGGAACTCCTGACCGGCGCCGGGTACGACGTCATCGGCATCTCCCCCGACAGCCCCGAGAAGCTGGGCAGGTTCCGCGACAAGGAGTCCCTGAAGGTCACCCTCCTGGCCGACCCCGAGAAGACCGTCACCGAGGCCTACGCGGCGTACGGCGAGAAGAAGAACTACGGCAAGACGTACATGGGCGTCATCCGCTCCACGATCGTGGTCGACGAGACCGGCAAGGTCGAACGAGCCCTGTACAACGTCCGAGCGACCGGCCACGTAGCAAAGATCATCAAGGACCTCGACATCTAGGCGGAAAGCGCCGAGCGACTGCCGGTACGATGACAGGCGACCGGCGGCGGTGGTGCAATGGCGACACAGCAGACTTAGGATCTGTGGCCCTTGATCGGGCTTGAGGGTTCGAATCCCTTCCGCCGCACATGAACGGCCTGCGAATCGAAGGATCGATCGCAGGCCGTTTCCGTGTCCGGCTCAGCCCAGCAGCTCCCGCACCACCGGCACCAGCCCCCGGAAGGCCTTCCCCCGGTGGCTGATCGCGTTCTTCTCCGTCGCCGTCAGTTCCGCGCAGGTGCGCGTCTCGCCGTCCGGCTGGAGGATCGGGTCGTAGCCGAAGCCGTTGGTGCCGGTCGGGGTGTGGCGGAGGGTGCCGGTGAGGCGGCCCTCGACGACCCGTTCCGTGCCGTCCGGGAGGGCCAGGGCCGCCGCGCAGGCGAAGTGGGCGCCCCGGTGTTCGTCGGCGATGTCGGAGAGCTGGGCCAGGAGCAGGTCCAGGTTGGCCCGGTCGTCGCCGTGCTTCCCGGCCCAGCGGGCGGAGAAGATGCCCGGGGCGCCGTTCAACACGTCGACGCAGAGGCCGGAGTCGTCGGCGACGGCCGGGAACCCGGTCGCCTGCGCGAGGGCGTGGGCCTTCAGCAGCGCGTTCTCGGCGAAGGTGACGCCGGTTTCCCTGACGTCGGGGATGTCGGGGTAGGCGTCCGCGCCGACGAGGTCGTGGGGCAGGCCTGCGTCGGCGAGGATCGACCTCAGTTCGGTGATCTTTCCGGCGTTGCGGGTGGCGAGGATCAGGCGGGTCATGCCCACCAGTATCCCGGCCGCCTCGGCCGGCCCGGCCCTACGGGGTGCAGACCTTCGTCAGTTCGCCCGCCGCGTCGGTGACGGGGCTGAGGTCGGGGGTGTTGTCGCCGTTCTCGACGGCGGTGCGGACGTTGGCGACGGCGGCCTGGAGGTCGTCGACCGCCTTGTTGACGTCGGCGTTGTCCGTCTTGTCGCCGATCTTGTCGAGGTTGTTCTCGATGGAGGTCAGCGACTCCTCCGTCTGCGTGGGGTCGTTCGCGGCGTTCTCCACGGCCTGCTGGAGGTCGGTGACGCTGTCGGCGATGGAGTCGGCGGTCTGGACGCAGTCCAGGGCCTTGTTGACTGCGTCGCAGCCGGTCACCGTCAGCCCCAGGGTGAGGGCGACGGCCGCCGTAGTGGCGGCTATGACGGTACGACGACGCCGCTGCGGGCGTCGGCTCGCGGCCGTGGACATAAGTGGTTCCTCCCCTTGTCAGGCCCAGGAAGGCCCCCGTTGACATACGTACTGCCCAAGACGCCGTGACGGGCGGGGTGGTTGCTCCCGCCCGCCGTCCTCCTTGGGGTGCTCTTTACTTTTCCAGGACCGTATCAAGTGCCGTGCGCTGGAGGACAGTCAGTTCCGTGCAGCCCAGAACGGCCAGGTCCAGCAGGGAGTTGAGTTCCTCGCGGGCGAACGGCTCGGCCTCGGCGGTGCCCTGGACCTCGACGAAGCGGCCGTCGCCGGTGCAGACGACGTTCATGTCGGTCTCGGCGCGGACGTCCTCCTCGTAGCGGAGGTCGAGGAGCGGGACTCCTGCGACGATGCCGACCGAGACCGCGCTGACCGTGCCGGTGAGGGGCTGGCGGCCGGCCTTGATGAGCTTCTTGCCCTGGGCCCACGTGATGGCGTCCGCCAGCGCGACGTACGCGCCGGTGATGGCCGCCGTGCGGGTGCCGCCGTCGGCCTGGAGGACGTCGCAGTCGAGGACGATGGTGTTCTCGCCGAGTGCCTTGTAGTCGATCACGGCGCGCAGGGAGCGGCCGATGAGGCGGGAGATCTCGTGGGTGCGGCCGCCGATCTTGCCGCGGACGGACTCGCGGTCGCCGCGGGTGTTGGTGGCGCGGGGGAGCATGGAGTACTCCGCGGTGACCCAGCCCTCGCCGCTGCCCTTGCGCCAGCGGGGGACGCCTTCGGTGACGGAGGCGGTGCAGAAGACCTTCGTGTCGCCGAAGGAGACGAGGACGGAGCCCTCGGCGTGCTTGCTCCAGCCACGTTCGATGGTGACGGGGCGGAGCTGTTCGGGGGTGCGGCCGTCGATTCGAGACATGGCGCTGAGCCTAGCCGTACCTGCGGAAGGGGCTCCTCCCACGGTGCTGGGAGGAGCCCCTTCGGTGAGCGTCCGGGAGGGGCGCTCAGGAGTGAGCGGGGTGGCTCACATCATGTCTTCGATCTCGGCGGCGATGGGGTCGGCGTCGGTGCCGATGACGACCTGGATCGCGGTGCCCATCTTGACGACGCCGTGGGCGCCGGCGGCCTTCAGGGCGGCTTCGTCGACGAGTGAGGCGTCGTTGACCTCGGTGCGCAGCCGGGTGATGCAGCCTTCGATCTCTTCGATGTTGTCGAGGCCGCCGAGTCCGGCGACGATCTTCTCAGCCTTGGTGGCCATGTTCCGTCTCCCTGAATTCCCTGATGCGAACCGCGATGTGAACCGCTTTTTCGCAGTAACCCACAGTTGGCCCAACTTCGCGAGCGATTGTGCCGGGCGTGCCGAAGGATGACGTCAGTGATGACGTCGCAGCAACCCAATCGTCCGTAGCTGGTCTACACCACCTGACAGGCGGTCGCCAAACGATGAGTGCCGAGAGCGCCGAGACCGAGATCAGCCCGGCCCGCCGGCGCTGGCACAACGCGTTCCAGGGCCTGCAGAAGATGGGGCGCAGTCTTCAGCTGCCGATCGCGGTGCTGCCGGCCGCGGGCATCCTCAACAGGTTCGGCCAGCCTGACATGTTCGGGGACGAGGGGCTCGGCTGGACGAACGTGGCGAAGGTGATGGCGGGTGCGGGCGCGGCACTGCTCGACAGCTCCCTCGGGCTGCCGCTGCTGTTCTGCGTCGGCGTGGCCATCGGCATGGCGAAGAAGGCGGACGGTTCGACCGCGCTGGCGGCGGTGGCGGGCTTCCTCGTCTACTACAACGTGCTGCGGCAGTTCCCGGAGGACTGCGGGCCGGGTTCGAAGGTGATCCCGAACATCGGGTGCCAGGCGACCGACAATACGGTGGGGGCCCTCGCGTACCAGAATCCGGGGGTCTTCGGCGGGATCGTCGTGGGGCTGCTGACGGCGTACTTCTGGCAGCGGTACCACCGCACGAAGCTGGTGGACTGGCTCGGGTTCTTCAACGGCCGTCGTCTGGTGCCGATCATCATGGCGTTCGTGGCGATCGCGTTCGCCGCGTTGTGTCTGTGGGTCTGGCCGCCGATCGGTGACGCCCTGGAGAGTTTCAGCGACTGGCTGGACGGGTTGGACGCCTGGGGTGCGGGCATCTTCGGTGTCGCGAACCGGGCGTTGCTGGTGATCGGCCTGCACCAGTTCCTGAACGTGCCCATCTGGTTCCAGTTCGGCAGTTTCACGAAGCCGGACGGCACGGTGGTGCACGGCGACATCAACATGTTCCTTCAGGGCGACCCGGACGCGGGGCAGTTCACCTCGGGTTTCTTCCCGATCATGATGTTCGCGCTGCCCGCGGCGGCGCTGGCGATCACGCACTGTGCGAGGCCGTCCCGCCGCAAGGAGGTCGGCGGTCTGATGCTGTCCGTGGCGTTGACGTCGTTCGTGACCGGTATCACCGAGCCGATCGAGTACTCGTTCCTGTTCGTGGCGCCGCTGCTGTACGCGGTGCACGCGGTGCTGACGGGGGCGTCGATGGCGGTGACGTGGGGGCTGGGCGTGCACGACGGTTTCAGTTTCTCCGCCGGGCTCATCGACTACGTCATCAACTGGAATCTGGCGACGCGGCCGTGGGCGATCATCCCGATCGGGCTGTGCTTCGCGGTCGTCTACTACGCGATCTTCCGTTTCGCGATCACGAAGTTCGATCTGAAGACCCCCGGGCGGGAGCCGGAGGAGGAGCGGGAGGACGTCACCAAGGCTTAGCCGGGGGCCGGTTCGGGGGCGTGGGCAGGGGGTCGGGCGGGGGGCCGTCGGGCGTAGCCGAGCGTAATACCACGATTACGCGAATCGTGGGTTCCTTATGCCACCTTCATCGTGCTACAACATGGTCTACACCACTGAGTGGTGTAGACCACCACCCGATGGAGGAAGTCCATGAGCACCGCCACCGCGCCCCCGGCGGCCCCCGCGAAGAAGTGGGGATCCGGTCTTTTGCAGGGTCTTCAGAAGGTCGGCCGCAGCCTTCAGCTCCCGATCGCCGTGCTGCCGGCGGCGGGCCTGCTGCTCCGGTTCGGCCAGGCCGACGTGCACGACAAGCTGCACCTGCCCGACAAGGTCACGGCGGTGTTCGCGACGGCCGGCGGTGCGATCTTCGACAACCTGCCGATGCTGTTCTGTATCGGTGTCGCCATCGGCTTCGCCAAGAAGTCGGACGGCTCCACGGCGCTGGCCGCGCTGGTCGGCTTCCTGGTCTACAGCAACGTACTGAAGGCGTTCCCGGTCGCCGAGGCCAAGGTCCAGGCGGGTGCGGACATAGCCGCGACCTACAACAACCCCGGTGTCCTCGGCGGCATCGTGATGGGTCTGCTGGGCGCCGTGATCTGGCAGCGGTTCCACCGCACGAGGCTGGTGGACTGGCTCGGCTTCTTCAACGGCCGCCGTCTGGTGCCGATCATCATGGCGTTCGTCGGCACGTTGATGGGTGTCTTCTTCGGTCTGGTCTGGGAGCCGATCGGTGAGGTCATCTCGAACTTCGGCGAGTGGATGACGGGCCTCGGCGCGTTCGGCGCGGGTCTGTTCGGTCTCATCAACCGCGCGCTGATCCCGGTCGGCATGCACCAGTTCGTGAACACCGTCTCCTGGTTCCAGATAGGCGACTTCACGAACGCGGCCGGCGACGTCGTCCACGGCGACCTCAACCGCTTCTTCGCCGGTGACCCGACGGCCGGCCAGTTCATGTCCGGCTTCTTCCCGATCATGATGTTCGGTCTGCCGGCCGCCGCCCTGGCCATCGCGCACACCGCCCGCCCCGAGCGCCGCAAGGCCGTGCTGGGCATGATGATCTCGCTCGCGCTGACCTCCTTCGTGACCGGTGTCACCGAGCCCATCGAGTTCTCGTTCATGTTCATCGCGCCGCTGCTGTACGCGATCCACGCGGTGCTGACGGCCCTGTCCATGGCGATCACCTGGGCCCTGGGCGTCCACGCCGGCTTCACCTTCTCCGCGGGCTTCATCGACTACGCGCTGAACTGGAACCTGGCCACCAAGCCCTGGCTGATCATCCCGATCGGCCTGGTGTTCGGCGCCGTGTACTACGTCGTCTTCCGCTTCGCCATCACGAAGTTCAACCTCCCCACCCCGGGCCGTGAGCCCGAGGAGGAGCTCGAGGACCTCACCAAGGCGTAGGCGCGCAGCACGCCCGCGCAGGACATGCGAAAGGCCCCCGGAGCCCTGAACCGCTCCGGGGGCCTTCTGCGTGGCGTCGGCTCTAGATCTCGTACGTCATCCGTGGCGCGGCCAGTTCCACCGGGCCGTCGAACACCGCGCGGGCGTCCGCCAGGTTGACCCGGGGGTCGGTCCACGGCGGGATGTGGGTCAGTACGAGCTTCCTCGCGCCCGCCCTGCTCGCCGTCTCGCCGGCTTCGCGGCCGTTGAGGTGCAGGTCGGGGATGTTCTCCTTGCCGTGCGTGAAGGCGGCCTCGCACAGGAAGAGGTCGGTGTCGCGGGCGAGGTCCTCCAGCGCGGGGCTGATGCCGGTGTCGCCGGAGTAGGTCAGCGACCTGCCGCCGTGTTCGACGCGGATGCCGTAGGCCTCCACCGGGTGCGCCACGCGTTCGGTGTGCACGGTGAACGGGCCGATGTCGAAGGTGGACGGCTTGACCGTGTGGAAGTCGAAGACCTCGCTCATGGAGGAGGCCGACGGGGTGTCGGCGTAGGCCGTGGTCAGGCGGTGCTCCGTGCCTTCCGGGCCGTAGACCGGGATGGGGTCGCAGCGGCCGCCGTCGTGCCGGTAGTAGCGCGCGACGAAGTAGGCGCACATGTCGATGCAGTGGTCGGCGTGCAGATGACTCAGGAAGATCGCGTCGAGGTCGTAGAGACCGCAGTGGCGCTGCAGCTCGCCCAGGGCGCCGTTGCCCATGTCGAGAAGCAGCCGGAAGCCGTCGGCCTCGAGGAGGTAGCTCGAGCAGGCCGATTCCGCGGACGGGAACGACCCCGAGCAGCCGACGACGGTGAGCTTCATGAAGGCGAAACCTCCGCTGGCGGGAAACCGAGAAGTACCGGGTGAGGTCCGGGGGACGGATCGTGGAACGAATGATCGTTAAATGGGGCGACGGGGGTCGTGCGGTGCGTCGAGCGTAAGGCGCAAAACCCCGGGTCGCTCCTCCGCCAGGGGCCGTTGTGGGCGAACTCACCTGTGGTGTCACCGGTTCGGCTGGACCGGGGGCATGTGAAGTGATGATGGGGCGCGCGGCGGCGCTCGCACGCCGGTAACGTCGTCGTATGGACACGTCCTGGTGGCTCGCGCTCGCGGCGGTGATACTGCTCGCGCTGGTCGCGACGCTCGTGGACGGCTGGGGGCGGGGCCGCCGACCGAAGCGGCGCAGGACCCGGCCGCCGGGCCGGACGACGGGGCGGCCTTCCGGCCGGTCGACCCGGGGGCACGGCGTCGCCGACCGTCCCCAGCCGGCGGAGATCTGGTGGGCGGACGTGCCGTTCGAGGACGGCCCGGGAATGAAGGACCGGCCGTGCCTGGTGCTCATGGTGCGCGGTGACCGCGCTACCGTCGCGAAGATCACCAGCAAGTACCACGACGAGCGGGCCGGGGTGATCCCGCTGCCGCCGGGTGCCGTGGGGGACGCGCAGGGGCGGCCGAGTTTCCTGGAGACGGACGAGCTGCGCCAGATCCGGGTGAGCGACTTCCGGCGCAGGGTGGGTGTGGTGGACCCGGTCCTGTGGGACCAGGTCCGTCACCTGGCTACCTGAAACCCTACGCCCAGAGCTGGCCCTGGAGGGTCTCGATCGCTTCCTCCGTGGTGGCCGCGGTGTAGACGCCCGTGGAGAGGTACTTCCAGCCGCCGTCGGCGACGACGAACGCGATGTCGGCGCTCTCCCCCGCCTTCAGCGCCTTCTTGCCGACGCCGATCGCCGCGTGCAGGGCCGCGCCCGTGGAGACGCCCGCGAAGATGCCCTCCTGCTGGAGGAGTTCGCGGGTGCGGGTCACGGCGTCCGCCGAGCCGACCGAGAAGCGGGTGGTGAGGACGGAGGCGTCGTACAGCTCGGGTACGAAGCCCTCGTCGAGGTTGCGCAGGCCGTAGACCAGGTCGTCGTAGCGCGGCTCGGCGGCGACGATCTTCACGTCCGGCTTGTTCTCGCGGAGGAACCGGCCGACGCCCATCAGCGTCCCCGTCGTGCCGAGGCCGGCGACGAAGTGGGTGATGGACGGGAGGTCGGCGAGGATCTCGGGGCCGGTGGTGGCGTAGTGGGCGCCCGCGTTGTCGGGGTTGCCGTACTGGTAGAGCATCACCCAGTCGGGGTGCTCGGCGGAGAGTTCCTTGGCGACGCGGACCGCGGTGTTGGAGCCGCCCGCGGCCGGGGAGGAGATGATCTCGGCGCCCCACATGGCGAGCAGGTCCCGGCGCTCCTGCGAGGTGTTCTCGGGCATCACGCAGACCATGCGGTAGCCCTTGAGCCTGGCCGCCATGGCGAGGGAGATGCCGGTGTTGCCGCTCGTCGGTTCCAGGATGGTGCAGCCGGGGGTGAGGCGGCCGTCCTTCTCGGCCTGCTCGACCATGTGCAGGGCGGGGCGGTCCTTGACGGAGCCGGTGGGGTTGCGGTCCTCGAGCTTCGCCCAGAGGCGGACGTCGGCGGACGGCGAGAGCCGCGGCAGGCGCACCAGAGGGGTGTTGCCCACCGCGGCCAGCGGGGAGTCGTAGCGCATGGGGTCCGGCGGCCGATCAGGCCATGCCGCCGGCCACGGCCGGCAGGATGGTCACAGTGTCGCCGTCGGTCAGCTTGGTGTCGATGCCGTCGACGAATCGGACGTCCTCGTCGTTCAGGTACACGTTGACGAAGCGGCGCAGCTTTCCGTCGTCCACGATGCGGGCCTGGATGCCCGTGTGCCGGGTCTCGAGGTCGGTGAACAGGTCGGCGAGGGTGTCACCGTTTCCCTCCACCGCCTTCTGACCGTCGGTGTACTGGCGGAGGATGGTGGGGATGCGGACCTCGATGGCCATGGCTCAGGGCTCCTGTCGGAAGGTGTGGGCGCGGGTTCGTGCGTGTGTGGCTCCCCCACGCTCGGCTGCGCTCGCGCGGGCGTACCCCCATCGGCTCACGGCCGTACGGCGGCGGGTGGTGCGTCAACAGATGGCGCTGGCGAGCCTGCACAGGTCGACGTGCAGCCGCGCCACGAGCAGTGCGCCCGGCGTCTTCTCGCTCACGTCGTTCAGAACCATGGGCTCATCGTATCGATTCCCGGTCCGGCTCCTGGAATGTGATCCCACATCGCGGACGGTATGCGGCCGGGGAGTGAGATGCCACCGTGCCGCTAGGCCGACGCGCGGCGCACCAGGCGGGTGGGGACGATCACGGAAGGCCCGTCCGGCACCCCGTCCGGTGACCGTTGCGGCGGCCCGGCCGGGGTGGCTTCCCGGGCGAGCAGCAGCCGGGCCATCAGCCGGCCCATCTCCTCGATGTCCTGGTGAACGGTGGTGAGCGGCGGGTCGGTCGTCTCGGCGATGGAGGTGAGGTCGTCGAAGCCGACGACGGCCACGTCCTCGGGGACCCTGCGGCCGCGCTCCCGCAGGGTCTGCAGGGCGCCGGACGCCATGAGGTCGGAGGCGACGAACACGGCGTCGAGGCCGGGGTGGCGGTCCAGCAGTGCGGCCATGGCGTCGGCGCCGCCCTGCCGGGTGTAGTCGGCCCGCTCGACGAGGGACGGCGAGCCGGCGTCGCGCAGCACGTCCCGGTACCCGGCCAGCCGGTCCGCGGCGGAGTTCTCCTGGTCGTAGGGCCCGGTGACGGTCGCGATCCGCCGCCGCCCGAGGGCGACCAGGTGCTGGACGGCCAGCCGGGCGCCGCCGCGGTTGTCGCCGTCGACATGGGCCTGGCCGGGCCGCACGGGGTCACCGTCGCGCAGCAGCGGGCGGCCGCCGAACACCGCCGGGAGGCCGAGCCGGTCGATGATCTCGGCCAGCCGGTCGCCGGGGCGCAGGGAGAACAGGATCGCGCCGTCGACGTGGCCGCCGCCGAGGTAGTCGGCCACGCGGGCGTAGTCGTCGGGTTCCTCCAGGAACAGCAGGACGGCCTGGGCGCCGTGGAGCGCGAGTTCGCGCCGGATGCCGCGCAGGAGGAGGTCGAAGAAGGGGTCGATGAAGAGCCGGTTCTCGGGCTGGGCGGCGACCACGGCGACGGCGTTCGTGCGGTGGGTGACGAGCTGCCGGGCCGCCCGGTTGGGGACGTATCCCAGCTCGGAGATCACCCTGCGGACCCGGTCGACGACCTCCGCCCGGACCCGGTCCTCCCCGTTGATCACCCGGGACACGGTCGACTTCGAGACTCCCGACTGCCGGGCGACGTCTTCGAGCGTGGGCCGCCGTACGTGCGAGCGTTGCGTCAACACCATCTCCGTTGGGGCGAGTTGTGCGTGCACCTTGCGGAAACGGTAACCGTCGGGCGGGGGCCGCGCCGGGACCGGGCCTGCCCTAGACGACCGGCTTGCCCGTCAGTTCCACCCCGGCGGCGCGCAGTTCCTCCAGGGCCCGTTCGGTGCTCTCCTTGGCCACGCCCGCGGTGAGGTCCAGCAGGACCTGGGTGCGGAAGCCCTCGCGGGCCGCGTCCAGGGCGGTGGCGCGTACACAGTGGTCGGTGGCGATGCCGACGACGTCCACCTCGTCGATCTGGCGGTCCCGCAGCCAGTCGCCCAGTGTGGCGCCGTTCTCGTCGGCGCCCTCGAAGCCGCTGTACGCGGCCGCGTAGGCGCCCTTGTCGAAGACGGCGTCGATGGCACCGGAGGCGACGGCGGGCGCGAAGTTGGGGTGGAAGCCGACGCCCTCCGTGCCCGCCACGCAGTGCGCGGGCCAGGAGTGCACGTAGTCGGGGTTGTCGGCGAAGTGTCCGCCGGGCGCGATGTGGTGGTCGCGGGTGGCCACCACATGCCGGTATCCGGCGGGCGCCTGCCCGATCAGCTCGGTGATGGCGGCGGCCACGTCGGCGCCGCCGGCCACCGCGAGGCTGCCTCCCTCGCAGAAGTCGTTCTGCACGTCTACGACGATCAAGGCGCGGCGCATGGTCGGTGTCCTTCGACTGAGGGTGAAGTAATTGAGCCTAGAGACTTTGTCGGCCCCGCGGGAGGGGGCGTCGCCCGGTGTGCGCCGGGCACACGCCCTAGTTACCCGACAGGCCCTGTACATACTCCGTGGGAATGACGGGTTCCCCGCGCGACAGCTGGGTCGCGGAGAGGGGCAGGCCGGCGCGGGCCGCCATGTGGCGGTCGCGGACGGTGTCCAGGGGCTCTCGGCCGACGACCTCGCCGCCCTTGACCAGCTCGACGAGCAGCTGGTGGTCGGCCAGTGCGGCGGGGACGGCGCCGGTGCCGACGACCTCGGCCTCGGCCGCCCCGGACGCGTCGGGCCGGCGCGCCGCCCACTTGCGGCCGCCGATGGAGGTCTTGCCGCCGGAGGACTTCTTCGCCACCGGCACCAGCGGTGCCCCGGGGTCGGCGGACGCGGCGCGGGCGACCAGCTTGTAGACCATCGAGCAGGTCGGGTGCCCGGAACCGGTCACCAGCTGGGTGCCGACGCCGTAGGCGTCGACGGGGGACGCGGCCAGTGAGGCGATGGCGTACTCGTCGAGGTCGGAGGTGACGACGATCCGGGTGTCCGTCGCGCCGAGCTCGTCGAGCTGCTGGCGCACCCGGTGGGCCACGAGGAGCAGGTCGCCGGAGTCGATGCGGACCGCGCCGAGCTCGGGTCCTGCGACCTCGACGGCCGTGCGGACGGCCTCGGCGACGTCGTACGTGTCCACGAGCAGGGTGGTGCCCCGGCCGAGCGAGTCGACCTGGGCCCGGAAGGCGTCCCGCTCGGTGTCGTGCAGGAGGGTGAAGGCGTGGGCGCTGGTGCCCACGGTGGGGATGCCGTAGCGGAAGCCGGCGGCCAGGTCGGAGGTGGTGGCGAAGCCGCCGATGTAGGCGGCGCGGGCGGCGGCGACCGCGGCCAGTTCGTGGGTGCGGCGGGCGCCCATCTCGATCAGGGGGCGCCCGCCCGCGGCGGAGGACATCCGGGAGGCGGCGGCCGCGATCGCGGAGTCGTGGTTGAGGATGGAGAGGATCACGGTCTCGAGGAGCACGCACTCGGCGAAGGAGCCCTCGACGCGCATGATCGGCGAGCCCGGGAAGTAGACCTCGCCCTCCGGGTAGCCCCAGATGTCACCCGAGAAGCGGTATCCGGCGAGCCATCGCAGAGTCTCGTCGTCGACGATGTTCCGCTCGCGCAGGAAGCCGAGGACGTCCGCGTCGAACCGGAGGTTCTCGACGGCGTCCAGGACCCGCCCGGTGCCCGCGACGACGCCGAAGCGCCGGCCCTCCGGCAGCCGCCGGGTGAAGACCTCGAACACGCTGTGCCGTTCGGCCGTGCCCGCTTTCAGGGCCGCCTGGAGCATCGTCAGTTCGTACTGGTCCGTGAAGAGCGCCGTCGACGGAACATCCACCGGCAGCCCAAGGTCCGCAACGTCCACTTACCTCACCCAGTCCGTGACTCTCCGGCTACCCCAGGCGCGGCCGGGGGCCCGGGGGTCGTCCCCCGGTGTGTGCAGCATGGCAATGGATGCTACTCCCTTTTCGTCGGTGTGACGATTTCCCGGATGCGTGGCAGCATGGGCTTGTGACGTCACCCGCTCCCCTAGAGATCGAACGCACCGAGGCAGCCGACGAGGTCTTCGCCGTTCCCGAGCCGGACGTCCCCTGGGTCACGATCGTGCACAACGACCCGGTCAACCTCATGAGCTACGTGACGTACGTCTTCCAGTCGTACTTCGGGTACAGCAAGGACAAGGCCACCAAGCTCATGATGGACGTCCACCACAAGGGCCGGGCCGTCGTCTCCAGCGGTTCGCGCGAGGAGATGGAGCGCGACGTGCAGGCGATGCACGGATACGGCCTGTGGGCCACCCTCCAGCAGGACCGGAAGTAGCCTCCCCTCCTATGCCTGGACACTTCGAACCGCTCCCCGGCGGCGGCGCGGCCGTCGCACTCGACGACGTCGAGATCTCCATCATCCGGTCGCTGGCCGTGCAGCTCCTGGAGCTCATCGGCCCCGGCCCGGCCGAGGACGCCCCCGACGACCCGCTCGCCGAGCTCTTCGCCGACGGGCCGAGCGAGCCTCCCGCCGACCCGGTGCTGCGCCGCCTCTTCCCGGACGCCTACACCGACCCGGAGGGCACTCCGGGCCCCGAGCGGGCGGGCGAGCAGAAGGCGCACTCCGCCGAGTTCCGCCGCTACACCGAGAACGACCTGCGGGCCGGCAAGCGCGAGAACGCCCTCACGGTGATCCGCTCGCTGGACGCGCTGGCCTCCGAGGCGGCCGGCGCGGGCGGGGCGGTGCTGAAGCTGACGCCGCAGGAGTCCCAGCAGTGGCTCCGCGCGCTGAACGACCTGCGCCTCGCGATCGGCTCCCGCCTGGAGATCACCGACGAGGACGACACCGACCTCCTCTACCGGCTGCCGGACGAGGACCCGCGCAAGCCGATGGTGATGGCGTACCTGTGGCTGGGCGGGCTCCAGGAGACCCTCGTGACGACCCTTCTGCCCTGATACATTCGCTTTTTGTTCGCTCAGAGGACGCTCAAATCCGGATAACGATCGCGTCAACGCGACGGCCGGGAGTGTCCTCTTTGTGTCTCGTTCATCCGCTTCTTCTTGTGTCGTGCGCCACAGCCCACCCGGGTGATCAATATTGCGGGCGTGATAAATCTTCACGACCGCCCGGCGAACACCACCCGTATGTTCGGCCGGGTGCGCCACCGAGCCGGTTGATCGCCGGCCAGGCATCGCTCCATCAATCCGGGGGGATCGAAACCCGATCCGAGGCCGACGAGAGGCCCGGTTCGGCATGGAGAAAGGCGCACCACACATGACCTCTGAGAAGGTCACTGACACCGCTGTCACTGACACTCCCGAAGAGGGATACGAACGCGGACTCGGCAGCCGCCAGGTCCAGATGATCGCGATCGGCGGCGCCATCGGCGTCGGGCTCTTCCTGGGCGCCGGGGCGAACATCGCCAAGGCCGGCCCCAGCCTCATCCTGATGTACGCCCTCGCGGGCGGGATCATCTTCTTCATCATGCGGGCGCTGGGCGAGCTGCTGCTCTACCGCCCGGTCTCGGGCTCCTTCGCGGAGTACTCGCGCGAGTTCCTCGGCCCGTTCTTCGGCTACTTCACCGGCTGGACGTACTGGCTGATGTGGGTCGTCACCGGCATGGCCGAGCTGACGGCCGCCGCGATCTACGTCAACTACTGGTTCCCGGCCGTCCCCCAGTGGGTGACCGCGCTGGTCTTCCTGGTGATCCTGTTCGGGGTCAACCTGATCTCCGTGAAGCTCTTCGGTGAGCTGGAGTTCTGGTTCTCGATGGTGAAGGTCACCGCGCTGATCGGCATGATCGTCATCGGCCTGGGTGTCCTCACCTTCGGCTTCAGCAGCGCCGGCGACACGGCCGCGGTCTCCAACCTGTGGGCCTTCGACGGCTTCTTCCCCAAGGGCGTCGGCTCGTCCCTGATGACCCTGCAGGGCGTCATGTTCGCCTACCTCGCGGTCGAGCTGGTCGGCGTCACGGCCGGCGAGTCGCAGGACCCGGAGAAGACCCTCCCGAAGGCGATCAACACCCTGCCGTGGCGGATCGCGCTGTTCTACGTCGGCGCGCTCACGGTCATCCTCTGCGTCGTGAAGTGGACGGAGTTCGCGCCGGGCGTGAGCCCGTTCGTCGAGGCGTTCGCGAAGATCGGCATCCCTGCGGGCGCCGGCATCGTGAACTTCGTCGTGCTGACGGCGGCCCTGTCCTCCTGCAACTCGGGCATGTACTCCACGGGCCGGATGCTGCGGAACCTGGCCGACAGCGGCGAGGCTCCCGCGGTCTTCCGCAAGCTGTCGTCGACGAAGACCCCCGCCTTCGGCATCACGGTCTCGGTGCTGTTCATGGGCATCGGCGTGATCCTGAACTACGTCGTCCCCGAGAAGGCCTTCGGCTACGTCACCTCGGTGGCCACCGCGGCCGGCATCTGGACCTGGCTGATGATCCTGATCAGCCACGTCCTGTACCGCCGCGCGGTCGTCGCGGGCCGGCTGCCCGCCTCGTCCTTCCCGGCCCCGGGCGGCTCGGCGTTCAGCTGGGTGGCCATCGTCTTCCTGCTCTTCGTCACCGGCCTGATCGCGTACGACGCGGACTCCCGGATCTGCCTGTACGTGATGGCGGGCTGGGCGGTCGCGCTCGGCATCGGCTGGGCGGTCCTGAAGGGCCGCAACCCGGAGATCACCGAACGGCGCGAGCCGGAGTTCGAGAAGGTCGGCTGACCGACCCGTCGACCATCCCCGGGACGTCCGGCCGCAGGGAGCACTCGTGGCGCTCCCTGCGGCAGCCGCTCAGGACGTCCGCGATGTGGGCCGTTCCGTACCACTCCTCGGTACGGGACGGCCCCTTTGCTTATCCTGGCGACCATGCTGACCATCACCCAGGCCCTGTACGACCAGATCGTCGCCCACGCGCGCAAGGACCACCCCGACGAGGCGTGCGGCGTGGTCGCGGGTCCGGCGGGCACGGACCGCCCGGAACGTTTCATCCCGATGCTGAACGCGGCCATGTCGCCCACGTTCTACGAGTTCGACTCGGGCGACCTGTTCAAGCTCTACCGCGAGCTGGACGACCGCGACGAGGATCCGGTGATCATCTACCACTCGCACACGGCCACGGAGGCGTACCCGTCCCGCACGGACATCTCGTACGCCAACGAGCCGGGCGCGCACTACGTGCTGGTGTCGACGGCGGACACGGACGGCGGGGGCGAGTTCCAGTTCCGCTCGTTCCGCATCGTGGACGCGGTGGTCACGGAGGAGGACGTACGGGTGGTCGAGGCGTACTGAGGCGCGCACCGCGTTGCGGTGGCCCTCCGGTGTCTCCCCCGCGCCTACGCCGCCGCCGTGCCCCGCAGCAGCGAGCGGATGGGGCGCCACAGCTCCGGCACGGCCACGACGCCGAGCGGGACACCGATGCCTGGGGCCGTGCGCCAGATCAGGCCGTCCGGGTGGTGGAGCACCGCCGTGACCTCGTCCGGGGTGGGCGGCGCCGCGTTGCCGCGCAGGTAGACGGCCCGCAGGCCCAGGTTGCGGAGCCTGGTCAGGGCTCGGGCCCGGTTCTGGGCGTGGACCAGCACGCGGACGTCCGTGGAGGGGCCCGGGAGGCCCTCTCGGGCGGTGGGGCTGGGCAGGTTCAACGCCACCACCACCATGCCGTCGGGCAGCTTGCAGAAGCCTCCTGCGGCCATGCGGTCACACCCCCGTGCGCGTCGGTATCGAGGTCGTCGCCGGGGCCGGCGCCGAGGTCGCTGTCGATGTCTGTGTCGATGCAGGTGTCAATAAGAAGGGCACAGGAGGCACCTAAACACGATCGACGGCAACCCGCCAGAGGGGTTGCCGCCGATACGCGTCTGACCTGCTAGAACGTCGACTACTTGGTCGACGGACCGACCTTCACCTTGATCGTCGAACCGCTGAGCGGCTCACTGACGATCTTGATCGAGGTGTTGGTGTCAGTGACCTTGACGCCCGCGAGCGGGGTCGTCGCGTCGTAGTACGTGGACTTGCCGTCGTCGAAGACCGGCACACCCGGACGCGACTTGATCTTGACCGCGACGTCCGCCTTGTGCAGCGTGATCGCGTCCGTCCGGTACTGGCTGAAGGGCGAGTCGAAGCTCTGCAGACGAGCGTTCATCGCGGAGCCGTCGGCCCACTTCAGCGCGGTCGGGTGCGAGTCGACCGGAAGGATCAGGCCCTCACCCGGGTGCTGGCTGGTGTTGTCGTCCGCCTGCGAGGTGTCCCACTTCCAGATCAGCAGGCCGTTCTGGTAGGCGTAGTGCTCCACCCAGTCGGGCCGGGTCGTCGAGAAGCCGAAGTTGTACGGGCCGACCTTGAGGGTCTTGTCGTACGACACGTACTGGCGGTTCTCGGCGATGTAGTACTGGGCGTAGTCGTCCGTGATGGACGCGCCGATCCGGGAGAAGCCGGTCGCCGTCCACGCCGCGTCCGCGCTCTCCGCGTTGTCGGAGAACAGCGTGGCGCCGTCCGCCGTCACCGTGATCTCGTCGGCCGCGAAGCCCTTCTGGGCCACGCCGCCGTCGGTGGCGTACCGGAAGCGGACGCTGATCTTCTGGCCCGCGTAGGCGTTCAGCGGGAAGGTCAGCTTCTGGTAGGCGTCGACCGTGCCGGTGAGGGCGGGCTTGCCGCTGCCGTCGCGCGGGATCGCGGAGCCGTCGGCCAGGGTGCCGTCGACCGGCGTCCAGTTGGCGCCGTCGGTGGAGACCTCGGTGTACAGGTAGTCGTAGTCCTGCTCGATGTCCCACCAGCCGTCCAGGGACAGCGAGGCCGACGTCCTGCCGGTCAGGTCGACCGCGCGGGTCAGGGTGTTGCGCAGGTCGTCGCCGCTGCCGCTCCACCACTGCGTGGCGCCCTGGGCCGGGGCGACCACCTCGGTGGTGACCTCCTTCTCCGGCAACTGGACCACGAGGGCCTGGGCGTTCTTGGTGTTGTACTCCGCGACGCCGAGCGTGTGGGTGGACTTCTTGCCCGCCGCGGCCACGTCGTAGTCCAGCCAGCCCAGCTGGAGCTTGTCCCAGGCGTTCATGTCGCCGGGAAGGTCGCCGATGGCCTCCTTGCCGGTGCCGAGCCAGGAACCGGAGGACATCAGGGTCCAGAAGCCGGTGGAGTTCTCGCCGCCGCCGGAGGTGTCGTACTCGTCCGGCAGACCGAGGTCGTGGCCGTACTCGTGCGCGTAGACGCCGAGTCCGCCGTTCTCCGGCTGGATGGTGTAGTCGCCGACCCAGATGCCGGTGTCGCCGACCTGGGCGCCGCCGAGCTTGTTGGTGTCCGGGCCGGTGGAGCCGGCGTCGGTGCCGAAGGCGTACCAGCGGTGCGCCCAGATGGCGTCCTCGCCCTGGGCGCCGCCGCCCGCGGACTCGTCCTCACCGGCGTGCACGATCTGGAAGTGGTCGATGTAGCCGTCGGACTCGTTGAAGTCGCCGTCGCCGTCGTAGTCGTAGCGGTCCCACTGGTCGAACTCGGCCAGCTCCGCCTTGATCTCGGCGGCGGTGGCGCCGGCCGCCTCACGCTCGGCGACCCAGGCGTTGACGCCGTCCTGGACCGCGTACCAGGCGCCGGTGGAGGCGTCGTTGGAGCCGTACCGGGCCTCGTTGTAGGGGACCTTGACCCAGTCGGTCACCTCGCCGTCGACCGAGTAGCGGCCCGAGGACTGCTTCTCGTAGTACTTCTTGAGCGACTCGGTGTTCTTGCCGGTGCCGAAGTACAGCTCCTGGAAGTGCTTCTGGTTGTAGTCCGCCTGCCAGGCGGTGGAGTTGTCCTTGGCGCGGTCCGGCGCGGCTATCTGGTTGTGCAGCGGGCCGGCCGTGCCGCCGTAGCGGCTGTCGACCTGGTCGCCGAACTCGACGAGGATCGTGAAGATCTTGTCGGTCTTCTCGCGGCCGAGCTCGACGTACTTGCTGTCGCCCTTGCGGCTCTTGAGCTGGACGACCTTCGAGCCGTCCCGGTCCTTCACCGACGCCTCGCCGGATATGACCTGCTTCAGGGCCTCCTCGCGCTGCGCCTCCTGGGTCTTGCTGAGCGGGCCGTCGAAGTCGTGCTCCTTGGCCTTGGCCGGCTGCGGGTCCTGCCGGTCCACCGCCGGGGCCTTCGCCGAGGTGTTGTCGGCGGCCTGTGCCACGGCGAACGTCGAGAACGTCGCCGAGGCCGCCGCAAGGGCGACGACCGTGGCGGCCGTCCTGAACGTCCAGGATCTACTGGTCACTTGATGTCCTCCCACGCACGCGTCCGGACGCGCGGAAAGGGGGGATCCCTGTCAAGGAAGGTCCGCGCGCTGTTATACGCGTGTAGTCAAGTGACGCCATTTGACTACTGGTTTACGAGAAAAGACAGACCTTGACTTGGACAAGTCAACTGCATTATTGGGAGTGGGTGTTCGCATTGCGGACATGCGACTGTAACGTGACGGAGGCCTCGACAGGCGCGCGGGACAGTCCACTTGATGGACGTCATGACTCCGTGCGCCCCCTGTGCACCGGCACCGTGGGTTAGGTCACGCTTACCGCTCGTCCCGCTCGGGCATGCAGGCGATTAGAGTCGAGACCGCCCCCGCTTCCGAGGACACCGATTGCCATGCCTCGTCCGACTGTCGCACAGCTCACGTACGGTTCCTGCACCGTCATCTGCTCGACGCTCGCCATGCTGCTGCTGTCACAGACGAGTTCGGGCCCCGGCATCGCGGTCGTCGTCGTCGCCGCGGTCGCGCTCGGCGTGTTCGTCGCCATGACGGTGCCGGTGCCGAAGCCGTCCAGGGCCCCCGTGGCCCGCTCCACGACCCGTTCCGTGATCCGACCCGCGGCCCGCTCCACGGCGAGCGTGCCCGCGAGCCGGCCCGAGCCCGTCACCGTGCCCGCGCGCGCCCCCGTGCACGCGTCGGTCCGGGCCTCGGTCTCCGCCGCATCCGAGCCCGTCCGGGAGCCCACGGCCCCCTGACCCACGTGCGCATGACGCAGGGCCCGCACCACGAGGTGCGGGCCCTGCGTCCGTTCCGCGGGCGCGGTCGGCTCACCGCGTGCTGACCACCACCGTCTTGGCCGCCTTGTCGTGCAGACCCTGCTTGTAGGGCTTGTCGAAGAAGCTCCAGCCGCCGCAGATCGCCGTCCACACACAGGCGCAGCAGAACGCGAACGGCACCCACAGCACCAGGGCGCGGATCAGCGAGGTCTGCGCGGAGGGCGTGGAGCCGTTGTCGAGGTTGGCCACCCGCATGCCGAGCCACTTCTTGCCCAGCGTCTGGCCCGACTTGGCGGTCAGGATCGTGTCGTACGCGACGTACAGGATCGCGGCGAGGAGTTCCCGCCCGAAGGTCTTGCCGAACTCGATGTCGTCCGCATCCACCGTGTACTGCGCGACCCCGAAGGCCCAGGCCAGCAGGCTCACCACGATGAAGACGAGGATCATGTCGATGATCCGGGCCAGCGTGCGCTTGCCGCTGTCGGCGAGCGGGGGCATCCCGGAGAGCGGGTCGGCCGGGTAGCCGCCGTGGTCGCCGCCCTGCGGACCACCGCCGTACGGGCCGCCGCCGTACGGGCCTCCGCCGTAGGGAGGCGGCCCGCCCGGCCCACTGCCGTAAGGATCGTGCGAGGCGTCGTACGGCGAGCCCTGCCCCGCCCCGGGCGGGGGCGGGCCCTGACCGTACGGGGGCTGCGGGGGCTCCTGCCGCGGGGGCCGCTTCCTGAACGGGTCGTCCTCCGGCGGCTCGCCGCCGCCGGAGCCGGGGGGCGGTTCGGTGGTCATGCCCCCGAGTCGATCGCGAACCCGCGGACTCCGCATCCGGCGAGCGGCCGTCCGGGGGACGGGGCGCCGGAGTACGGAGGCGCGGGGTACGGGCGTACGGGGTGCGGGGTGCGGGGGTGCGGGTCAGCCGGCGACGAACGTGTGGGCCGCCTTGTCGTGCCAGCACTGCCGCCACGGCTTGTCGAACAGGCCCCATACGACGCCCACCACACCGACGACGAGCAGACCGGGCACGCTGTAGACGAGCCAGCGGCTCAGCGCCGCCCGGAAGGACGGGGGTTCGCCGCCCTCGATGTCCCGCACCTGCAGACCGAACAGCTTCTTGCCCAGCGTGCGGCCCCACTTCGCGGTCGGCACGGCCTCGTACACGATCCCGAAGACCAGCAGCACGGCGAGGACGATCCCGAGGTACACCGACGTCGTGCCGTCCAGCAGCCAGACGGTGACGGTCTCTCCGGTGAGCTTGGCGGCGTCGACCTTCGCGGTCACATGGTCGAGGGCCTTCACGCCCAGCGGCACGGCGGCGGCGGCGGTGACGGCCGCGACGACGAGCGTGTCCACGAGCCGGGCGGCCAGCCGCTTGCCGAGGCCCGCGGGACGGGCCTCGGACGCCCGCCGGGCGGCGGCCTGGAAGATGTCGTCGACCGGCGGCTTCCAGGGCGTGACGGGTCCGTCCTCGGCTCCCGCGAGCTGGTGCACCTGCTGCGCCCACGAGGACTGCCCGCCGCCGGGCCCTGCGGCCATCGGCACGGCACCCTGCGGGGGCTGCGCCTGCGGGCCGCCGGCCTGCTGGGGCACGCTCGGAGCGCCCTGCTGGGGGCCGGGGAGGGAAGCGGACGCGGGCGCCGGGGCGCCGGGCTGCGCGCCTGGCTGAGCACCGGGCGGCGCGGCCGGGAACCCCGCGGGGCCCTGCGGAACCGGAGCCGGGGCCGGAACGGGCGCGGGGGCGGGCGCGGGGGCGGACGAGGAGGCGGGAGCGGGGGCAGGCGCCGGTACGGCGGCCGCGACGTGCGCCGGGCCCTGCGGGGCCGGGACGCCCGGGGTCTGACCCGCCGTCGCACGCTCGGCGGCCGCCGTACCGGCCCCGAAGCCGGGCTTGACGGGGGCCGCGCCGGGGCCGGCCGGCGCCCCGACCGGACCCTGCGCGCCGAAGGCCGCGGAAGCGCCCGGCGCGGCTGAGGCGGACTCGCCGAACCCAGGCGTCCCAGGGGCTCCAGGGGTCCCGGGGGCCGGCGCGGGGCCGGGGCCCTGGGCGGCGGCGGGGAACGCGGGCGCGTTGGCCGCCGGGCGGGGCGTGCCCGTCGGCCGCGCGCCGGACGCGCCGTCCTGGTGGCCCGTGCGCGGGGCCGGCGCGCGGAAGGTGACCGTGCCCTCGTCGGGGACGATCCCCGGGGCGCCGGACGTACCCGACGCGGGAGCGGCGCCGCCGCCCGCCGTCGGCCGGCGGAAGACGAACGTGCCCCCGGAGACCACGTCCCCGGCGCCGGCACCGTCCTCCGGTTCCGCGGGCGGGATCGTCGACGTGCCGTCCGTGCTCGTGGACAGGCCCTCGGGCGGCGCAGGGGCGGGCGAGGGCACCCTCGGGTCGGCGCCCTGCGGGGCGCCCCAGGAGACCCGGCGGTCCTGGTCGCCGCCGAAGCCGGACTGGTGGGCGCGGTCGGCGCCCCACGCGGAGGCGGGCTCGGGACGGCCGCCGTACGGGTCCGCCGGTGCCGGGTCCTCGTCGAAGAAGTGCGGGCCGGTCTCCTCCACGGAGGCCGGCGGCGAGCCGGGCGGGGGCGTGAGCGGGCGGCCGTCGGAGGGCGCCGGCCGGCTGGTGCCCGGTACCCAGGAGGCACCGTTCCAGTACCGGACGTATCCAGGGATGGACGGGTCCGGGTAGTACCCCTCGCGGGGCCTGTCGTCGCCGGGTGCCGGGGTTGGGGCGCTCATGTCCGTCGTCCCGTATCTGCTCGGGGGTGGGATGGGGGGCTCCACATCTATCAGACCGACGCAAGCCCCACTGCCAGTCCTGTCGGACCCGCCCCTTTCCGGGCAACCCCGTGCACGCTCTTCACACGTTCGGAACGCCCGCCGAAGCCCGGGGCCGGAACGCGCCGAAAAAAGTTCTCCGAACCCGCGTAATGGTTCCGGGCCGGGCCCCTCTCCACTCGTACGGGCCCACCGCGGGTCCGCGCGAGGTCCGTCTCGAGAGGGGAACCGACATGCAGCACACCGTGGTGGAACGCGAACTGGAGCTCAAGCTGATCCTGTCGCCGGAGCGCAGCATCCCGGTCCCGGCCCGGCTGGGCTACCGCAGCGACGACCCGTTCGCCGTCCACGTCGCCTTCCACATCACCTCCGAGCACCCGGTCGACTGGACGTTCGCCCGTGAACTGCTCGTGGAGGGCGTGTTCCGGCCGTGCGGGCACGGGGACGTGCGGGTGTGGCCGACGAAGGTGGAGGGGCGCAGCGTCGTGCTGATGGCGCTGAGCTCGCCCGACGGGGACGCGCTTCTCGAGGCGCCCGCGGCGCAGGTGTCGGCCTGGCTGGAGCGGACGCTGCGGGTGGTGCCGCCGGGGACCGAGGGCGAGCGGCTCGGCCTCGACGACGGTCTGGCCGAGCTGCTCGCCCCGACTCCCGCGGACGACCTGTGGCTGTGCGACCCGTGGCCGTCGGACGAGTCCGTGGACGGCGAGTGAGGCGTCAGAAGAGTTTGCCGGGGTTGAGGATGCCCAAGGGGTCGAAGGCCGCCTTGACCGCCCGCTGCATCTCCACGCCCACCGGGCCGATCTCGCGTGCCAGCCACTCCTTCTTCAGCACGCCCACGCCGTGCTCGCCGGTGATGGTGCCGCCGAGTTCCAGGCCGAGGCCCATGATCTCGTCGAAGGAGTCGCGGGCGCGTCGGCACTCGTCGGGGTCCGCCGCGTCGAAGCAGACCGTGGGGTGCGTGTTGCCGTCGCCCGCGTGGGCGACGACCCCGATGGTCAGCCGGTGCTTCTCCGCGATGCGTTCGACGCCCTCGAGCATCTCGCCGAGCCTGGACCGGGGCACGCACACGTCGTCGATCATCGTCGTGCCCTTGACGGCCTCCAGGGCGACGAGCGACGACCGCCGTGCCTGGAGCAGGAGTTCGGACTCGGCGAAGTCGTCGGCGGGGACCACCTGGGTGGCGCCGGCCGCCTCGCACAGCGCGCCGACGGCGGCGAGGTCGGCGGCCGGGTCGGGGGTGTCGAAGGCTGCCAGCAGCAGGGCCTCGGTGGTCTCCGGGAGCCCCATGTGGGCCAGGTCGTTGACGGCTCTGACCGTCGTACGGTCCATGAGTTCGAGGAGGGACGGGACGTGTCCGCCGGCCATGATCCGGCACACCGCGTCGCAGGCGGCGGCCCCGGACGCGAACTCGGCCGCCAGCACCAGTTGCCGCGGCGGCTGCGGCCTGAGGGCGAGGACCGCCCGGACGACGATGCCCAGCGAGCCCTCCGAGCCCACGAACAGGCGGGTGAGATCGTATCCGGCGACGCCCTTCGCCGTGCGGCGGCCGGTCGTCATCAGACGGCCGTCGGCGAGCACGACGTCCAGGCCGAGGACGTACTCGGCCGTCACCCCGTACTTGACGCAGCACAGCCCGCCCGACGCGGTGCCGATGTTGCCGCCGATCGTGCACATCTCCCAGCTGGAGGGGTCGGGCGGGTAGCAGAGGCCGTGTTCGCCGACCGCGCGGGAGAGCGCCGCGTTGACGACGCCCGGTTCGACCACGGCGATCCGGTCGACCGGGTTGATCTCGATGATCCGGTCCATCTTCGTCAGGGAGAGGACGACGCAGCCCTCGGAGGCGTTGGCGGCCCCGGACAGTCCGGTGCGGGCGCCCTGCGGGACGACCGGGACGCGCAGCTCGGTCGCCGTGCGCATGACGTGCTGGACCTCTTCGACGGTGCGCGGCAGCACCACCGCGGCGGGGGTGCCGGCCGGGCAGAAACTGGCCATGTCGTGGGCGTAGGAGCCCGTGATGTCCGGGTCGGTGAGGACGGCCTCGGGAGGCAGGCCGACGAGCAGACGGTCGACGAGGTGACGGCTCATGATCACAGGTTCGCACCCGGGGCCATCGGTGTGAACCCCGTCCGCCCGACCCTTCGGCTGACGTCATACGGTCGTCGTACTGACGCACAGTGAGCGCCATGGAGAACAGCGCCATGGAGAACGCGGAGCGCGCCACCGAAGAGCGCACCGCCCCCGAAGAGGCCGCCGCGGGCGACGCGGCTCCCGCGGCCCCCGGCAAGGTTTCCCGGCTGCGCAGGCAGCTGCTCGTCGGCTCGCTCGTGGGGTGTCTCGCGCTGGGCGGCGGAGTGCTGCTGTGCCTGCCCGGCGGTGAGCCGGAGGTGCGTCGGGCGCCCGCGCCGGCTCCGGGGGCGCAGGCGGGCACGGCGGTCCGCGCGGGGGTGCCGGCCTCGCTGCCGGATCTGGCGGTGCTGATCGACGAGCGGGAGAGCCGGGTGCGGGCGCATCCGCGGGACGCGCGGTCCTGGGCGGTGCTGGGCACGGCCTACGTCGAGCAGGGCCGGCGCACCGCCGACGCCGCCGCCCTGTACCCGAAGGCCGAGCGGGCGCTGCGTACCTCGCTGAAGGTGCGCCCGAAGGCCAACGCCGACGCCCTCGACGGGCTGGCCGCGCTGGCGAACGCGCGCCGTGACTTCCGGGCGGCCCTGTCCTTCGGCGAGGCCGCGCGCAGGCTGGCGCCGAAGCGCTGGACGACGTATCCGCAGCTGATCGACGCCTACACCGGGCTCGGCGACTACAAGAAGGCCCGCAAGGCCCTCGACTCGCTGACGGCGCTGCACTCCGGTCCTGCCGTGCGGGCCCGGGCGGCGGGCGTCTACTGGGACCGGGGCTGGCGTGAGGACGCGCAGGCCGCGCTGGCCGACGCGGCGGCCGGTGCCTCCTCCCCCGCCGAGCAGGCGGCCTGGCTGGAGCGGGCGGGGCAGCTCGCCTGGGAGCGCGGTGAGCGGGCGGACGCCCTGCGGCACTTCCAGGAGGCGGTCAGGATCGACCCCGACCAGCGGGCCGCGCAGGCCGGGCAGGGGCGGGCGCTGGCGGCTCTGGGGCGGACCTCGGAGGCGTTGAACGCGTACCAGGTGGCGCTCGCCAAGCAGCCGTCGCCGGGTTACGCGCTGGAGCTGGGCGAGCTGTACGAGTCGCTGGGGCTCACGCAGGCGGCGCGCGTGCAGTACGACCTGCTGCGGGACCGGGTGCGGCAGGACGCGGCGGGCGGGGTGGACGGGGAGCTGGTGCTCGGCCGGTTCGAGGCCGACCACGGGGATCCGGCCTCGGCGGTACGGCGGCTGCGGGCCGAGTGGCGGCTGCAGCCGGGGATCGCGGTCGCGGACGCGCTGGGCTGGGCGCTGCACCGGGCCGGGGACGACAAGGAGGCGCTGAAGTTCGCCCTGATCACCACCGACCGGGTGCACGGGGGCGCCATGCACAGCGCGCCGTACATGTACCACCGGGGCATGATCGAGCGGGCGCTGGAGATGCCGGGGCCGGCCCGGCGTCACCTCCAGGAGGCCTTGCGGATCAACCCGTACTTCTCGCCGCTGCTCGGGCCGGTGGCCCGGGCGGCGGTGGCCCGGCTGGGCGCCGAGCCGGCCCCGGCCGAGCTGCCCGAGTAGGGGCCGCACCGCCGCCCTCCCGCACCGCGCCCTCCCGCACCGCCGCCCTCCCGCACCGCGCCCTCCCGCACCGCCGCCCTCCCGGTCGACGCGTCACGGGTGATCAGCGTCGTTACAGGTTGCCGCGCTTCTCCTGCTCGCGCTCGATCGCCTCGAACAGGGCCTTGAAGTTGCCCTTGCCGAAGCCCATCGAGCCGTGCCGTTCGATGATCTCGAAGAAGACGGTCGGCTTGTCCTGGACCGGCTTGGTGAAGATCTGGAGCAGATAGCCGTCCTCGTCGCGGTCGGCGAGGATCTTCAGTTCGCGCAGGGTCTCGACGGGGACGCGGGTGTCGCCGACCCACTCGCCGAGGGTGTCGTAGTAGGAGTCGGGGGTGTCGAGGAACCGGACCCCGGCCGCCCGCATCGTCCGTACCGTCTGCACGATGTCGTTGGTGTTGAGCGCGATGTGCTGGACGCCGGCGCCGCCGTAGAACTCCAGGTACTCGTCGATCTGGGACTTCTTCTTGGCGATGGCGGGCTCGTTGATCGGGAACTTGACCTTGAGCGTGCCGTCCGCGACGACCTTCGACATCAGGGCGCTGTACTCGGTGGCGATGTCGTCGCCCACGAACTCCTTCATGTTCGTGAAGCCCATGACCTTGTTGTAGAAGCCGACCCACTCGTTCATCCGGCCGAGTTCGACGTTGCCCACGCAGTGGTCGATCGCCTGGAAGGTGCGGTGGGCGGGCGGTTCGACGATCGGCTCGGCGGGGGCGAAGCCGGGGAGGTAGGGGCCGTCGTAGCCGGAGCGGTCGACGAGGGTGTGGCGGGTCTCGCCGTAGGTGGCGATCGCGGCGAGGACGACGGTGCCGTGCTCGTCCTTCAGCTCGTACGGCTCGGCGACCGAGCGGGCGCCGTGCTCGATCGCGTAGGCGTACGCGGCCCGCGCGTCGGGGACCTCGATGGCCAGGTCGACGACGCCGTCGCCGTGCTCGGCCACGTGCCGCTCGAGGAAGTGGCCCTGGCTGGTGGCGGCCTTGATGACGGAGGTCAGGACGAAGCGGGCCGAGCCGTTGGTGAGCACGTACGAGGCGGTCTCGCGGCTGCCGGTCTCCGGTCCGGAGTAGGCGACCAGCTTCATGCCGAAGGCGGTGGAGTAGTAGTGCGCCGCCTGTTTGGCGTTGCCCACGGCGAAGACGACCGCGTCCATTCCCTTGACCGGGAAGGGGTCGGCCTGCCGGGCGGTGTCGGGAGTGTGGTGTGTGGTCTGCGTCATAGCCGAAGCCTCGCGCCGGGCAGCAAGGTGCGCAATAGTTCGCTTCATCGCTGGGCAATGTGCTCAGTGGTCCGGCGGTTTCGACCGGCTTTCTGTACAGGGTGACCATCTCGGAGGCGGGCGGGTATGGCGATCGACCGACTGGACGGCCGGATCATCGTGCTGCTGGCCCGGGAACCGCGCCTGGGGGTGCTGGAGATGTCCCGGCGGCTGGGAGTTGCCCGGGGGACGGTGCAGGCGCGGCTCGACCGGCTTCAGTCGAATGGAGTCATCCGGGGATTCGGCCCCGAGGTCGATCCGGCGGCGCTCGGCTACCCGGTCACGGCGTTCGCCACGCTCCAGATCCGGCAGGGGCAAGGAGCCGACGTACGGGCCCACTTGGGGACCGTGCCGGAGGTGCTGGAGCTGCACACCACGACGGGCAGCGGGGACATGCTGTGCCGGCTGGTGGCCCGCTCCAACGCCGATCTCCAGCGGGTGATCGACCTGGTCGTCGGTTTTGATGGCATTGTCCGGGCCTCCACCGCGATCGTGATGGAGAACCCCGTTCCGCTGCGGATCATCCCGCTGGTGGAGCAGGCGGCCGAGGACGACCGGGACAGGCCCTGACCCAGCGGACCTGACCCGGAGCTGGTCCGGGTCAGGTCGACATGGGGCGGTGAGGGCATGTGAGTTTCTGGGAGTACCTGGGCAACCGTCACCAGCAGCTGCTCATCGACGCCTACCAGCAGGCCAGCCTCGTCTTCCAGTGCATGCTCATGGCGACCGTGATCGGCGTCGTGATCGGGGTCGTCACCTACCGCAGCGGCTGGGCGGGCAACCTCGCCACCCTCGGCACCTCGGCGATCCTCACCGTCCCGTCGCTCGCGATGATCGGTCTGCTGATCCCGCTCGTGGGCCTCGGCGTACCGCCGACGGTGATCGCGCTGACCCTGTACGGACTGCTGCCGGTGGTGCGCAACGCGATCGTGGGGCTGCGCGGCGTCGATCCCACGCTCGTGGACGCGGCCAAGGGCATCGGGATGTCCTCGGCGATGCGGCTGCTGCGGGTCGAGCTGCCGCTGGCCTGGCCGCCGATCCTGACCGGGATCCGGGTCTCGACCCAGATGCTGATGGGCATCGCCGCCATCGCCGCGTACGCCTCCGGGCCCGGCCTGGGCAACGAGATCTTCCGTGGCATCGCCTCGCTCGGCAGCAAGAACGCGCTCAACCAGGTCCTGGCGGGCACGCTCGGGATCATCGTCCTTGCCCTGCTGTTCGACGCCGCGTACGTCCTCATCGGACGGCTGACGATTCCCAGGGGGATCCGTGTCTGAGACCGAGTCCGGGGGCGGCGCCCACGGGGCGACGATCGAGCTGGTGAACCTCACCAAGCGCTATCCGGGCAACCCCAACCCCGCCGTCGACAACGTCACCATGGAGATCAAGGCGGGCGAGACCGTCATCTTCGTCGGCCCGTCGGGCTGCGGGAAGTCGACCACACTGAAGATGATCAACCGGCTGATCGAGCCGAGCGGCGGCCGGATCCGGATCGACGGCGAGGACGTCACCGACATCGACCCGGTGAAGCTGCGCCGCAAGGTCGGGTACGCGATCCAGTCGTCCGGGCTCTTCCCGCACATGACGGTCGCGCAGAACATCGCGCTCGTGCCGAGGATGATCGGCTGGCCGAAGGCCCGGATCCGGAACCGGGTGGAGGAGATGCTCGACCTGGTCGGGCTGGACCCCGGCGAGTTCCACAACCGCTATCCGCGCCAGCTGTCCGGCGGGCAGCAGCAACGAGTGGGCGTGGCACGGGCGTTGGCGGCGGATCCGCCCGTCCTGCTGATGGACGAGCCGTTCGGCGCGGTCGACCCGATCACCCGCGACCACCTCCAGGACGAGCTGATCCGGCTCCAGCACGAGCTGCACAAGACGATCGTGTTCGTCACCCACGACTTCGACGAGGCGATCAAGCTGGGCGACCGGATCGCGGTGCTGCGCGAACGCTCGCACATCGCCCAGTTCGACACCCCGGAGGCGATCCTCACCAACCCGGCGGACGACTTCGTGTCCGGGTTCGTGGGGGCGGGGGCGGCGCTGAAGCGGCTCAACCTGAGCCGGGTACGGGACGTGGAGATCACCGACTACCCGACGGTGACCGTCGACGACCCGCTCCAGACCATCTTCAACAAGCTCCGCTCCAGCGGCACGAACGAGATCCTGCTCCTCGACCAGCGTGGACGGCCCTACAAGTGGCTGCGCCGCGGGGACCTGATGCGGGCCAGGGGCTCGCTGGCGCGGGCCGGAACCCTGGTCAGCGACACGGTGACCCGGGACGCCACCCTGCGGGACGCGCTGGAGGCGGTGCTGACCGACAACACCGGGCGGGTCGCGGTCACCGGGCGGCGGGGCGAGTACACCGGGGTCGTCGACATGGAGACGCTGCTGAACTCCGTGCACGAGCTGCTGGAGGCCGACCGGCTGGAGGCGCTGGAGGCCCAACACGAGCTGGAGGAGGCCCGGGCCGCGCAGACGCACGCGGAACAGGAGGGCCCGGGCGGGGAGGCGAAGGCATGAGCACCCCCGACCTGCACGAGAACGCCGGTGACAGCGCCGGCCCGGACGGGACTCCCGGGCCGCGGGGCGACACCGAGGACGGGCGGCAGGAGACCAGGACCCCGCCGTCCGCGCCGCCCCGCCGTCGCCTCACCTGGCAGAAACTGACCTTCCTGCCCACCTTCCTCGTCGCCCTGCTGCTCGCGACCTGGCTGTGGTTCCAGCAGGCGGACCTGGACCCGATCTCGGAGAACGCGTTGTCGAACGGGCAGGTGTCGAAGGCGCTGTGGCAGCAGGTGCAGCTCACGGTGATCTCCACCTTCTTCGTGCTGATCATCGCGATCCCGCTCGGCATCCTGCTGACCCGGGGTTCGCTGCGCAGAGCGACACCGTTCGCGATGGCCGTCGCCAACATGGGGCAGGCGACGCCCGCCATCGGTCTGCTCGCCCTGCTGGTGATCTGGCTGGGCACGGGCACGAAGGCCGCCCTGATCGGCATCATCGCCTACGCGATCCTGCCGGTGCTCGCCAACACCATCGCGGGCCTGAAGTCGAACGACCCGACGCTGCTGGAGGCGGCCCGCGGCATCGGGATGTCCGCGCTGGGCGTGCTCCGCAAGGTCGAGCTGCCGCTGGCCGTCCCGCTGATCCTGGCCGGCGTACGGACGGCCCTCGTCCTCAACGTCGGCACCGCGACCCTGGCGACCTTCGGCGGGGGCGGCGGCCTGGGCGTGCTGATCACCACCGGCATCACCAACCAGCGCATGCCGGTGCTGGTGCTGGGCTCGATCCTCACCGTCTCGCTGGCACTGCTCGTCGACTGGCTGGCCTCACTGGCGGAAGTGCTGCTGCGGCCGCGGGGGTTGGAGGTGGACTCGTGAAGCGCTCCCGCCCGGTGATCGCCGGGGTGCTGGCGGCACTCGGCTGCGGGCTGGCCGGATGCGGGCTCACCAGCGGCTCCCCCATGGTCGACGACGTCTCGCCCGGGTCGATCGGACAGGGCGAGCCGCTCAAGGGCGCCGATCTCACCGTGACGTCCAAGTCGTTCACCGAGAACCTCATCCTCGGCGCGATGATGGGCATCGCCTTCGAGGCGGCCGGCGCGGACGTCCTGGACCGCACCGGCATCCAGGGCTCCATCGGCTCGCGCGAGGCGGTCAGGAACGGCGACGCCGACGCCATGTACGAGTACACGGGGACCGCCTGGATCACCTACCAGGGCAACAGCGAGCCCATCACCGATCCGCAGGCGCAGTGGCAGGCCGTGCACGACGCCGACCTGAAGAACGGCGTGACCTGGCTGCCTCCGTCGAGGCTGAACAACACCTACGCGCTGGCCATGAACCAGGCCAACTTCAAGAAGTACGGCACCAGGACGCTGTCGCAGGTGGCCGCGCTGTCGAAGTCCGACCCCAAGGCCGTGACGCTCTGCGTGGAGAGCGAGTTCGCCAACCGGGCGGACGGACTGCCCGGCATGGAGAAGGCGTACGGGATGTCCGTGTCGGCGTCGCAGATCACGCAGATGGACACCGGGATCATCTACACCCAGATCCAGAAGGGTGCCTGCACCTACGGGGAGGTCTTCACCACCGACGGGCGCATCAAGTCCATGAACCTGGCGGTGATGGACGACGACAAGAAGTTCTTCCCCAACTACAACGCGGCCCCCGTGATCAACTCCAAGGCGCTGAAGAAGTGGCCGGCGATCGCGAAGGTCATCGACCCGGTAACGAAGAAGCTGGACAACACGGTGGCCCAGGACCTGAACGCCAAGGTGGACGTCGACGGGGAGGATCCCCACCAGGTGGCACTGGACTGGATGAAGAAGGAGGGGTTCGTCAAGTAGCCGACCGCGCAGGGGACTTGCCGGAGCACGGGACGAGGGACGCACGCGGGGAACTTCCCGCAGGGAACTTACAAAGAAGTCGTTGCAAAGGACTCTTTGCAACGCTACCTTCGTGCGTATGCCGGAACAGCCCGACGTACGCAAGCTCGATGCCCGTTCGCTCCGCGGACTCGCGCATCCCCTACGCATGGAGTTGCTCGACACGTTGCGACGGAACGGCCCGGCCACCGCGTCGCAGCTCGCGGAACGGCTGAGCGAGTCCAGTGGCGCCACCAGCTACCACCTGCGCCAGCTCGCCGCCCACGGCTTCGTCGAGGACGATCCCGAGCGGGGCAAGGGGCGGGAGCGGTGGTGGAAGGCGGCCCACCACGGCCTGTCCTTCGACGACGAACTGCTCACGGATCCCGACCCTGCCGTGCGCGGCGCGGCCGACATGTATCTGCACGAGGTCGCGACCGGCCAGACGCGGGAGCTGTCGACCTGGCTGGGCAACCGCGGCTCCTGGCCCGAGGAGTGGAACCGGGTGTGGGACATGAGCAGCGCGACGCTGCGGCTGACCCCGGAGCAGACCCGCGAACTCATCGGCAGAATGCACGAGTTGATCAACGGCTACCGCGACCTGGCCGCCGACGCGGACGACGCCGGCACCGAGCGGATCCGCGTGCACACGCACGCCTTCCCCATCGCCACCGACTGACACCGCCGACCGACGCCACCGCCGACCCCGCCGACCAGCACCACCCACCGACGCACCGGACCGAGAGGCACCGCCATGTACATCGAGCACCAGCTCGCCCTGTCCCGCAACGCCGAGCTCCGCGTCCAGGCCGACGCCCACCGACTCGCCGCCGAGGCCAAGCGCCCGAGCGAACTGCGTACCCGCCTCGGCTGGACCCTCGTGGAGGTGGGGCTGCGGCTCGCCGCGGCGCCCGGGGCGAACAACCCGGCCGTCGCCTGGTAGCGGACCGCTAACAGCTCGGGACCGATCCCTTCCCCTTCTCCAGGGCGGTCAGCGCGCTCACCGTGCCCTTCAGGGTGGTGACCGGGATCAGCCGGAGCCCCTTCGGCAGCTCGGACTTGGCGTCGGAGCACTCGGCCTTCGGCACCAGGAACACCGTCGCCCCGTCCCGCCGGGCGGCCTGCGTCTTCAGGGCCACGCCGCCGACCGCGCCGACCGTGCCGTCCGCCTCGATCGTCCCGGTGCCGGCGATCGTGCGACCGCCGGTGAGGTCGCCGCCGCTGCCGTCGCCGTCGAGTTTGTCGACGATGCCGAGCGAGAACAGCAGCCCGGCGCTGGGGCCGCCCACGTCGGACAGCTTCAGGGTGACCTTGATGCCGTCGTCGCTGCGGTCCAGGTACTTCAGCGCGGCCTCGGTCGCGGCGTCCTGGGACTGCCGCATCTGCTCGGTGTTGTGCTGCTCGATCTCCTTGGTGCTCTCCCCGCTGGGGTAGACGGAGTCGCGCGGCATGATCGCCTGGTCGGTACGGAACCAGCCGTCGACGACGTCGGGGAGACTGACGTCCGTGTCGGGGTTGGTCGCCTCGATCGTCGTCATCCGCAGCTGCCCGCTCGTGTCCCGGACGGGGGCGCCGGTGATCGTGATGACCGGGTTGCCCTTGTTCTCACCGAGGACGTTCGCCGTCATGCCCGGCTGCGCCACCGAGAACGGCAGCGGCGCGAACGCGGCCGTCGCGAGCAGCGCCACGAGCGGCAGTGCGCAGACGGTGAGGGCCTTGGGGCGTGAGAGGCGTGAGAGCACGAGGTCAATCTAACGTGACGACGAGTTCCGGCTCGCGGCTGGATGCGGCGGGATGTCCTCCGGCCGACCGCGAGGCCCGGCTCCGTCTGCCCCCGCCCTGCCCTCGCCGTCCCCCCGCCCCTCCCGAGGCCGCCCTCGCGGCGGCGACGCGGTGCGGATGCGCGGTGCGACGACGCAGCGCGGTGCGACAGCGCGGTGCGTCAGCGCAGTGCCTCCGCCACCTCCCGCGCCGCGTCCACGACCCGGGGCCCCACCCGCTCGGGCACCGCGTCGGCCAGCATCACCACACCCACGCTGCCCTCGACACCGGTCACGCCCAGCAGCGGAGCCGCGGCACCGCTCGCGCCGGCCTCCAGCTCCCCGTGCGTCAGCGTGTAGCCGGGTTCGTCCGCAGGCCGCGCCGGGTTCTGCCGCGCGAAGAGGATCGCCCGGCCGGCGGCACCGCGGTCCAGCGGATGCCGGAACCCGGCCCGGTACGCCACGTGGTAGTCCGTCCAGGTCGGCTCGACGACGGCGACGGCGAGCGCCTCCGTCCCGTCCACCAGGGTCAGATGCGCGGTCGCCCCTATGTCCTCGGCCAGCGAACGCAGCGCGGGCAGCGCGGCCTCCCGCACCAGCGGATGCACCTGGCGGCCGAGCCTCAGCACCCCGAGGCCGACCCTGGCTCGCCCGCCCAGGTCACGCCGTACGAGTGCGTGCTGCTCCAGTGTGGCGAGCAACCGGTACACAACGGTCCGGTTGACGCCCAGTTTGTTGGAAAGTTCGGTGACGGTCAGCCCGTGGTCGGTATCGGCCAGCAGCTTGAGGACCTTCAGTCCTCGATCGAGCGTCTGCGAGGTCTCCGCGGTCACGACGCCCACTCCTTAAGTGGTGAGGTCGGCAACCTCCGTCGCGGCGGATGCGTCACCGAGTCCCGTCAGTGACGCGCTTCAGAGGCCGCCGATCGACAGATGGGCCCGGCGTGTCCGGGCCCAGTCGCTTCACGGCTGCGCTCCGCGGCGGCGCTGCCACGGGGCGTGTGCGTAGCGGGACAGTAGCGAAGCAGGTTCGCTGAGCGGAAGGCTCCGTCCAGAATCCGGTCAGTGGCCGGTATGGACTACTTGCATTTATCCCGATACGTACGGAGCGTGACGTCGTGGCTCGCGCCCCCTCGCCAGGGACCAGGGGCACCAGGGGCACCAGGGGCACCAGGGGCACCAGGGGCACCAAGGGAGCCAAGGGCACCAGACCTACCAGGAGCACCAGGCGCGCACCAGAGGCCCGGATGAGGCCAGAGGCCCGGATGAGGCCTCACTTCATCCGGGTCGCCCACTCCTGCACCTTGGCGATGCGCTGCCGCAGCTGCCCCGCCGTCGCCTCCGCGCTCGGCGGGCCGCCGCAGACCCGCCGCAGCTCGGTGTGGATCACACCGTGCGGCTTGCCGCTCTGGTGGACGTACGCCCCGACCATCGTGTTGAGCTGCTTGCGCAGCTCCATCAGCTCCTTGTGCGAGACGACCGGCCGCCGCTCGGCCGGCAGCTCCAGCAGATCGGCCTCGGAGTCCGGCCGCTTCTTGCTGTGCGCGATCTGCTTGGCCTGCCGCTTCTGGAGCAGCATCTGCACCTGGTCGGGCTCCAGCAGCCCCGGGATGCCGAGGTAGTCCTGCTCCTCCTCGCTGCCCGGGTGGGCCTGCATGCCGAACTCGGCGCCGTTGTACATCACCCGGTCGAAGACGGCCTCGGACTCCAGCGCCTCGAAGGAGAACTGCTCCTGCTCGCCGGTGTCCTCGTCCTGCTCCTTGTTCGCCTCGTCCATCTCCTGCTCGGACTCGGCGTACGGATCCTCCTCGCCCTCCTTCTTGGGCTTGTCGAGGGCGTGGTCGCGCTCGACCTCCATCTCGTTGGCGAAGGTGAGCAGATCGGGCACGGTCGGCAGGAAGACGGAGGCGGTCTCGCCGCGCCGCCGGGACCGCACGAAGCGCCCGACGGCCTGGGCGAAGAAGAGGGGCGTGGAGATGGTCGTCGCGTAGACCCCGACGGCGAGCCGCGGCACGTCGACACCTTCCGACACCATCCGCACCGCGACCATCCAGCGGTCGTTGCTGCCGCTGAAGTCGTCGATGCGGCTGGACGCGCCGGTGTCGTCGGACAGGACGAGCGTCGCCTTCGTCCCGGTGATCTCCCGGATCAGCTTGGCGTAGGCGCGGGCCGACTCCTGGTCGGAGGCGATGACGAGCGCGCCGGCGTCCGGGATGGCCTTCCTGACCTCGGTGAGCCGCTGGTCGGCGGCGCGCAGCACGCTCGGCATCCACTCGCCGCGCGGATCCAGCGCCGTACGCCAGGCCTGACTGATCGCGTCCTTGGTCATCGGCTCGCCGAGCCGCGCCGCGATCTCGTCGCCCGCCTTGGTCCGCCAGCGCATGTTGCCGCTGTAGGAGAGGAAGATGACGGGCCGGACGACCTGGTCGGCGAGCGCTGAGCCGTACCCGTAGGTGTAGTCGGCGGCCGACCGCCGAATCCCGTCGTTGCCCTCTTCATAGGTGACGAAAGGGATGGGATTGGTGTCGGAGCGGAACGGCGTACCGGTGAGCGCGAGGCGACGGGTCGCGGGCTCGAAGGCCTCGAGACAGGCCTCGCCCCAGGACTTGGAGTCACCGGCGTGGTGGATCTCGTCGAGGATGACGAGGGTCTTGCGCTGTTCGCTGCGGTTGCGGTGCAGCATCGGGCGGACGCCGACACCCGCGTACGTCACGGCGACGCCGTGGTAGTCCTTGCTGAGCGGGCCCGCGCTGTACTCGGGGTCCAGCCGGATCCCTATCCGCGCGGCCGCCTCCGCCCACTGCTTCTTCAGATGCTCGGTCGGCGCGACCACGGTCACCTGCTGCACGACATGGTGGTGCAGCAGCCAGGAGGCGAGGGTGAGCGCGAAGGTCGTCTTGCCGGCGCCGGGTGTGGCGACGGCGAGGAAGTCGCGCGGCTGCTCCTGGAGGTACTTCTCCATCGCCCCCTGCTGCCAGGCCCGCAGCTTGCTCGCGGTGCCCCAGGGGGCTCGGCCCGGGAAGGCCGGTGACAGGTGGTGGGAGTGGGAGGTGGAGGAAGCGGCGGTGGTAGTCACGGTCTCCGGGTTCGGGGTCGAATCAGAGGGGCCGCGCGAAGCGCGTCGGACGGGGCGGTGGGGCGGCTGGCGGGTGGATGGCTCGGCTCTCGGCTGTGTATGACAACCGGGCCACCCTACCGGCGCCCCGACGCCGTCAACGAGCGAACAAGGCCGGGTCGTGGGCGGGTGGGACCCAGGTCACAGAAGACGGGCGGCGCCGGCTCAGCGCGCGAAGCGCGGCAACCGGGCCGCGATCCCGGGCACGTCGAGGACGCCCTGGCACACGTCCAGCACGAACCGCTCGGCCTCGTCCACATCGAAGTCCACGTCCAGCGGATGACCGGCCAGGTGCAGATAGACCCAGGTCGCGTACCAGGCGATGCGCTTGTTGCCGTCGACGAGAGCGTGGTTGCGGGCCAGGGACTCCATCAGCGCCGCGGCCTTGTGCCACACGTCCGGGTACGCGTCCTGCCCGAACACGCTCGACCGGGGGCGGGCCAGGGCGGAGTCCAGCAGTCCGTAGTCGCGCACCTCGTCCGCCTCGAGCCGCCGGGTGAGGTTCAGCAGCTCGGGCAGCGTGACGTAGTGCATCAGGCGAGCCTGCGGTTCAACTCGGCGCTGGCCCGCAGCACGTGCTCGGCGGCCTCTTCGAAGAGCCGCGCGTGCTCGTGCACGGCCTTGAGCACCGCGTCGTGCGCGAAGGCCTGCATGCTGCGGCCCTCCGCCTGGGCGCGCTCCCGCAGGGCGTCGAGTTCCTCGTCCGTGAAGCGCAGGTTCAGTCCGGCCATGCGTCGACGGTACCGAACGGTACCGGCCGGTACCACATGGTTTCAGCGCGGTTCCGCCCGCAGCCGCGTCGTCACCCAGGCCCCGAACAGCGCGACGGCCGCCATCGGCAGGAAGACGGCGGCGAAGGCGGCCGGGTGGGACCCGGCGGACGCCGCGCCCGTGCCCGTGGCCGTGGCCGTGTGCGCCACGCTCCCGCCGCCGAGCGCCGCGAAGGCGGCACCTCCCGCGGACAGCAGCAGCACGTTGGACAGCCCGTCCGAGATCTGAAGGGCGGCGGAGTTGGCCCCGGCCTCCTCGGGGGCGGACAGCTTCAGCAGCAGCACGCTCGATGCGGCGATCACCAGCCCCATCCCCAAGCACCCGAAGCCCCAGGCCACGGCCACGGTCCAGACGGGCACGGAAGGGACCAGGACACCGGGCGCGGTGGCGATCGCGGCGGCCGCCAGCACCATCCCGAGCGCCATCAGCCGCTCCCGGTAAGGCTCCGCCCACGGCCGTGACTGCACCCACGACCCGAGCGCCCAGGTCGCCCCGCCGGCCGCGAGCGAGAACCCGGCGAGGGTCGGGCTCAGCCCCCGCTCCGTCACGAGCATCAGCGGCACGAAGGACTCGGCGGCGACGAAGGACCCCGCGGCCACCCCGCGCAGCAGCACGACGGACGGCAGCCCGCGGGCCGCCCGCCAGGTGCCGCGCGGGAGCAGCCCGAGCACGGCGGGCACGAGCAGCGCGACGCCCGCGGCGCCGGGGACGAGGGAGACCGGCCGCAGATCCTGGGCGGCGTACTGCAGCAGTCCGGCGCCGAGGGAGATCCCGAGGGCGAGCCGGATCCGCCGCCGGTCGAAGGGGCCCGCGGCCATGCCCTCCACGGGGCCGCCCGCCCGCCGCCGTATCTGGGGCAGCGCGAGCGCGAGCGGCAGCACCACGAGGGCGGGTATCCCGAGGAAGACCCACCGCCACCCCAGCTGCTCGGTCACCGCACCCGCGGCCAGCGGCCCGACCACGGACGGCACCACCCAGCAGGCGGCGAACGCGGCCATGATCGCGGGCCGCAGCCGCTCCGGGTAGGCCCGCCCGACGACGACGTACAGGGCGACGATCACCAGCCCGCCGCCGAGCCCCTGCACGGCCCGCCCGAGGATGAACATCCACATGCCCCCGGCGCTCCCGGAGAGCAGCAGCCCGGCCGCGAAACCCGCGATGCCCCCGCCCAGCGCCCCGAGCGGCCCCCGCCGGTCCGACCACTGCCCGGCGAACACCATCCCGAACAGGCTGGTGGTGAAGTACCCGGAGAACGCGAACGCGTACAACGCCACCCCGTCGAGCTCCCGCGCCGCCACCGGCATCGCGGTCCCCACGGCGGTCGCCTCGAAGGCGATGAGCAGCACGACGGAAACGATCCCGATGGTCAGGGCCCGATAGGAACGCCCGAGCACACTCCCGCCGGGCTCGCCGCTCCCGCCGCTCTCGCCGGCACGCTCCAAGGCGGCGGAGGACAGGACTTCGTCGGCGACACCGGTGTCGCGGGGTTCGAGGGCAGCCATGAGGGCCAGCGTAAGGTCCACAACCGACATTGACCCCTGTCGGAAGACGGGTCCCCGCCCGGGACGATGGTCCTACGACCACCACCGCGCACCCCCGTTTCATGAACGGCGTGTGGCAGTCCCGTTGCAGCCCCCGCGTCCCCCTTGAGCCCCGCCTCCCCCCACCCGTACGGTCGACGTACCAAGTTCGGAACGGGGCGAACACCCCACTCCCGACCTGGCCGTGTGCCCGAGTGGCTTAGGGACTCGCCTGCAAAGCGAGGCACGTGGGTTCAATTCCCGCCACGGCCTCTGACTGGCCTGACCAGGCAGAACGAGAAGGGCGGCACCCCGGAGGGGGTGCCGCCCTCTCTGTCGTCAGCCTGCGGAGCAGAGGCCGCCGTCCGGGCAGAACATCACCCAGGTGAAGTTGTAGCCGGTCCGTATGGTGACGGGGTTCGGTGTGGGGCCGTCGTTGACGTACGAACCCGAGTCGGGGGTGGCGGTGAAGGTGACCGTCGTGCCGACCTCGAAACTCGCGGTACAGGTGCCGGTCGGGTAGGGCTGCGGTTCCGGGTCGGTCGCGTACGGGTCCCACGCCGTCTGGTGGCAGTGGATGCCGGCGGGCTGGCTGGTGATGGTGCCGCCGCCCCAGCCGTCGCTGACCCACGCTGACAGTTGAGCGGTGGACTGAGCCTGAACCGGTGCGACGGAGGCGATCGCGGCGGCGGTGGCGAGTGCGGTGACGATCCCCGTCGCGCGCCAGGCGCCCTTTCCGTTCTTCCTCATGGAAGCTCCTCGGATCGAACCATGCCGACCCCCCACGACCAGCCTATTCGCCCACTCGGGTGCGTGCTACGGGAGCGGAAGGCCGGCCGCGCGGCCCCTGATCCACCGGGTCAGGCAGGTGAGGTGACCGGGTGCCGGGCGGGTGCCGTGGGCCGTGTGGAGGCGGTGGTCGGCGCCGGGGAACACCTCTGTGGTCAGCGTTGCCCGGGGGTGGCGGCCGGGGCGGCAGGCCGCGGTGCCGAACCGGCGGATACTCTCGGCGACGGGTACCAGCGGGTCCGCGCCGCCGAAGATCGCCAGGTGCGGGCAGCGCAGACGCAGCGTGTCCGGGACGGGGTCATGGTCCTGCTTGCGTTTGAGGAACTCCCAGAGGCGCTCGTCCACTCCCGCCCAGTAGTCGCCCAACGAGACCGCCCGGCCCGTGGATTCGACGAGGCGTGTCGCCTCCGTGAAGTCGGCGTCCCTGCGGCCCGCTTCGACGAGGCGGTCGAACAGGGCCAGGGAGCCGTCGACGTCGACGTCCGGCCGCGCTGGTTGCCGCTCACGCAGGGCGCGGGACAGCGCGTGACGTTCCTGGGCGGCCGGAGTCACCCCGGGGCAACTGTTGGTGATCACCCAGGCCGGGCTGTCCCGGGCGGTGGTGGCCGCGCGCAGCACGACCCAGCCGCCCTCGCTGTGGCCGAACAGGCCCACCGCCTCCGGCCGTACGCCGGGTTGCGCGCGGAGGAAGCCCAGCGCGGCGACCGCGTCGGCCGCCAGGTCGTCCAGGGTCGCGTCACGCCACTCGCCGGACGATCCGCCGACACCGCGCTTGTCGTAGGACAACACGGCGAGACCGGCGTCCACGAGGTGTCGGCGGATGGGCGGAAAGTACGTGTCGTTGTGCCGGTCCGACGGCCCGGACCCACCGACCATGACGACACCCCCCAGGGCCGAGTCGACCCGGGGCACGCCCGCCATGGCCACACCTGCCGAGGTCACACCTGCCGTGGTCACGTCCGCCGTAGCCACCTCAGCCGTGGTCGCAGCCGCCTCAGCCGCTGTAGCCGCGCCCGGGCACCCCGAGCCGCCGCCCGGCACCGTCAGCGAACCTGCCAGCCGCACCGGCCCGCTCGGGAAAGTGACGTCACGTGGGAGCGGATCCGTCGGCATCGGGCCTGTCTCCTCGTCTCGGCGGCGCGAACTCCCCCGGCGGACTCCCCCATCGGGGCAACACACCTTTCCGTTCCCCCGATTTAACCTACGCCCCCTTAACAAGCCCCTCTCTACGCGCGTAACTTGAGCCGACTCCCCCACACCGCCATCGGCCGTACACGACGTACGAGGAGACCTCCAGCGTGTCCAGACCCGTAGGAAACAGACCCCGCCGTGCCGCCTACGCGCTCATAGCCGTGGGTGTGGCGAGCGCGTTCGCCATCACCTCGCTGCCCGCCGCCTACGCGACGCCGTCCGCCACCGCGGTGATCTCCGAGGTGTACGGCGGTGGCGGCAACTCCGGGGCCACCCTGACCCGGGACTTCGTCGAGCTGGGCAACGCGGGGTCGGCGGCCTACGACCTGGCCGGGTACAGCGTGCAGTACCTGCCGGGTGCGCCGTCGGCGTCCTCGCTGTGGCAGGTGACCGCGCTGAACGGGTCCGTCGCCCCCGGCGGGCGCTTCCTGGTCGCCGAGGCCGCCGGGACCGGGGGGAGCACCACGCTGCCCACCGCCGACGCCACCGGGTCCGTCGCGATGAGCGCCACCAGCGGCACCGTCGCGCTCGTCTCCGGCACCACCGCCCTGACGTGCAAGACCGCCGCCGACTGCGCCGCCGACAGCCGGATCGTCGACCTGGTCGGCTACGGCAGCGCCCTCGTCCGGGAGGGCAGCGGGCCGGCCACCGGGGCCTCGAACAGCGCCGCCGTCGCGCGGGGCGCCACCCTGGGCGACACCGACGACAACGCCGCCGACCTGTCGGCCGGCACCCCCGCGCCCGTCAACTCCGCAGGACAGAGCCCCGGTTCGGGGGATGACGGCGGGGACGGCGGAGACGGCGGCGGCGATCCGACCACGCCCGGCACCGTCCGCGTCCACGACATCCAGGGCACCACCCGGCTCTCCCCGCTCGCCGGGCAGACCGTCAGCCGGGTGCCGGGCATCGTCACCGGGGTGCGGACCTCCGGGTCCAAGGGGTACTGGATCCAGGATCCGGCCGCGGACGCCGACTCCCGCACCAGCGAGGGCGTGTTCGTGTACACCGGGTCCGCCACGCCCACCGTCGGCGTCGGCGACTCCGTGCTGGTCAGCGGCAAGGTCAGTGAGTACTACCCGAGCAGCACCAGCCAGTCGGTCACCGAGCTCGCCGCGCCGACCGCGACCGTGCTGTCCAGCGGCAACGCGCTGCCCGCCGCCGTCGCCGTGGACGCCACCAGCGTTCCCGGCGCGTACATCCCCACCGCCGGGGGCGGCAGCATCGAGTCGCTCGCCCTCGAACCGGGCGTGTACGCCCAGGACTTCTACGAGTCGACGGAGGGCATGCGGGTCACGTTCTCCGACGCCCGTGTCGTCGGCGCGAGCGACGCGTACGGCGAGCTGTGGGTGACCGTCAAGCCGGACGAGAACGCCACGACCCGCGGCGGGACGCTCTACTCCTCCTACGACCAGCCGAACACCGGCCGGCTGGAGGTCATGTCGCTCGACACCACCGCCCCCTTCCCCTCCGCCGACGTCGGCGACGAACTGTCCGGCACCACCACCGGGCCGCTCGACTACTCGACCTACGGCGGCTACAACGTCCAGGCCACGCAGCTCGGCGCCCTGGTCGACAACGGGCTGAAGCCGGAGGTGACCCGCCGGCAGAAGGGCGACGAGCTCGCGGTCGCCACGTACAACGTGGAGAACCTGGACGCGCTGGACGCCCAGGAGAAGATCGACCGGCTCGCGCACGGTGTCGCGGTCAACCTCAACTCCCCCGATGTCGTAGCCCTGGAGGAGATCCAGGACGACAACGGCGCCGCCAACGACGGCACCGTCACCTCCGAGGCGACCCTGAAGCGGTTCACCGACGCCATCCGCGCCGCCGGCGGCCCCCGCTACCAGTGGCGCTACATCGCCCCCACCGACAACCAGGACGGCGGCGAGCCCGGCGGCAACATCCGCCAGGTCTTCCTGTTCAACCCCAAGCGGGTCTCCTTCACCGACCGGGCCGGCGGTGACGCCGTCACGGCCACCGGCGTGGTGAAGACCAGGAAGGGCCCGAAGCTCACCGCCTCCCCCGGACGCATCGACCCGGCCTCCGACGCCTGGGACAACAGCCGCAAACCGCTGGTCGGCGAGTTCGTCTTCCACGGTGAGACGGTCTTCGTGATCGCCAACCACTTCACCTCCAAGGGCGGCGACCAGCCCCTGCACGGCCGCTACCAGCCGCCGTCGCGCAGCTCCGAGACCCAGCGCCAGGCGCAGGCGGCCGAGGTGAACACCTTCGTCAAGTCCCTGCTGGCGGCGGACAGGAACGCCAAGACCGTGGTGCTCGGCGACCTCAACGACTACGAGTTCTCCGGGACCGTCACCACCCTCACGGCCGACAAGGTCCTCAAGCCGCTGATCACCACCCTGCCGGCCACCGAGCGCTACACCTACGTCTACGACGGCAACTCACAGGCCCTGGACCACATCCTCACGAGCCCGGCCGTCACGCACTACGACTACGACGTGGTGCACATCAACGCCGAGTTCGCCGACCAGGCCAGCGATCACGACCCGCAGGTCGTACGCATCGACGTCAGCCGCTGCCGCAGGGGCTGACCCGCGGAGCAGAAGAGCCGGTGCGGGCGCGGGGCTACGCGTACAGGCCCCCGCCCGCCTCGTCCTCGAAGACGCCCGGCCAGTACCGCCGGCCGTCGTCCGTGGGGACGGCCGGCACCGGGGTCGGGTCGCAGGCGACGGGGTCGACGGCGGCCAGTGTGCGGGACATCGTCTCGGCGAGCTGGTCGTAGGCCTGGGTCAGCCGGTGCACCGCGTCCAGGGCCCGCTCACGGCGTATCAGCCAGAGGGTGAACGCCAGCGTCGAGATGTCGGCGTTGAGCGGGCGCAGGCCGAGGTCCGGCTCGCTCCAGCTCAGCACCGCGCCCGTGGCGCCGTCGACGACGAGGCTGGTGTCCCCGAGGAGATGGCCCAGGCGGATCAGCCGGTCGGCGTTCGCGGGCAGCAGCTCCTCGGTGAGGACACCGCCGCGGCCGTCCGCGTAGTACTCGGCGAGGGTCTGGAGCGGCATGTCCGTCTCCAGCGAGAACCAGACGACCTGCTCCGGCAGGCCCACCTCGCGCAGGAAGCGGCGGGTCGGGCCGTGCGTCAGCGCCCTCGGGCAGTCGACGTCCTCGAAGCGGACGACCTCGCCGGAGCCGAACTCCTCGTCCAGGAGCCGGACCGGCAGATCCAGGGCCAGGCCGGACGCCGTGCCCGGACCCGCCACCAGGGCCAGCGGGCGGATCACCGCGGCCAGCTTCCAGAAGGGGCCGGACGCGCCGCCCGTGTCCCTCGCGCCCTCCTCGAAGACGGCCAGCAGCTGCCGTGACGCCTGCGCCACCGCCTTCGGCCCGAGCCGGCTCGCGTAGCAGGCGAACTGGCCGCGCAGGGCCGCCAGTTCGTCCACCGCCGTCGCGAAGCGCACCAGCTTCTCCAGGGAGGGCGCGAGCGGGCGGAGGTCCATCAGGTCGGGGCGGTCGTGCAGGAAGTACGTCGTGGAGATCTCGCCCGTCATCCCGTCGAGCAGGACGGACTCCGTCTCCCGGCCGTCGGCGCCCAGGAGTCCGCCTATCACCAGCCGGTCGCGCAGCTCCGCCGCCAGGCGGCCGTCGGGGTCGCCCGTGGAGTCCCCGACCGTGCGCAGGCCGTCCGTGCGCAGCGCCTCGAACGTCAGCAGGCCGGCGTCGCCCGGAGTCGCGGGCAGGCCGGGGCCGGTGAGCCAGCGGCGCGTCGGCGCGTGCGTGACGTACGGGTACAGCTCGTCCTCGGTGAAGATGATCGTCGTCGTGGCGGTGGTCCTGGTCGTGGTGGTCCTGGTCGTGCCCATCGGGTCCCCCGTGCGGAAAGTTGCGTGCGCCGTCCCACTGCTCCGCAGCCTATGCGGCACCACTGACAACGGCTCTGACCAGCGACAGCGCCCTGCACCCTGACAAGCACCCAGCACACCCGACACCGGTCTCGCACTGACAGACGCCGGCGGAGCCCCGCGAGTTCCCTCTTGGCCCGATCGCCCCTCAGGTCAGGTACACGCCGCCGAGCACCACGACCACCGCCGCCACCACGAACAGCACGATCCAGCCCAGCAGCTTGCCCACGCTCGGCGGGGGTTCGTACTGCCGGGAATCCGGTTCGGGCTCGCTCACCGGTCCGTCACCACCGCCGCCTGGGGCCTTATCGGCAGCCGGTTCACCGGGCGGCCCGTCGCGGCCCGTACGGCGGAGGCGATGGCGGCGGGCGAGGTGACCACCGGGACCGCGCTGGCGGCCTTCGCGCCGAACGGGGCGACCACGTCGCGTTCCTCGATCAGCTTGACGATCCGGATGTCCGGGGCGTCCAGGGCCGTGGGCAGCGCGTAGCCGGTGAGGTCGGGGTGGCGGATCAGGCCGCGCGGCGTGCGGAGGTTCTCGGTGAGCGCGATGCCGACGCCCTGCGTCACACCGGCCTCGATGCGCGCGGTGAGCTGCGCCGGGTTGAGGATGCGGCCGACGTCCTGGGCGACCGCCAGTTCGACGACCCGGACCGAGCCGAGCTCGATGTCGACGTCCACGACCGCGCGGATCGCGCAGAAGGCGAGGCCGACGAAGGCGTCGCCCTGGCCGGCCGCGTCCAGCGGCTCGGTCGGATGCGGGCGGCACTGGGCCGTCGCCCACAGCTCCTTGCCGCGCATCTCCTCCGTGACGGTCGTCGACAGGACGCCGTCGTACGAGGTGATCTTGCCGTCCGTGATCTGGAGCAGTTCCGTGGACATGCCGAACTTGTGCGCCAGGGGCTGGAGCAGCTGTGTGCGGACCATCTTCGCCGCACGCTCCACCGCACCGCCCGAGACCCAGGTGTGGCGGCCCCGGCAGCCGGGGCCCGCGGGCGGCTGGTCGGTGTCGACGGGGGCCACGTGCACCTCGTCGACGCCGAGCGTCTCCTGGACGATCTGGCGGGCCAGCGTCGTGAAGCCCTGGCCCGTCTCCACCGCCGCGCACAGGACCGTCGCGACCCCGTCCTGGACCTTCACGGTCGCCGTGGAGACCTCGTCGGCGCCCTCCGCGCCCAGCATGTGCACCATGCCGAGGCCGTAGCCGACGCCGCGGCGCACCGCGCCCGGTTCGCCCGCGCCCTCGGGGCCGCCGGGCAGCAGCCAGTCCTCCTCGGGGGTGTCCTTGGGGAGTGCCGGGAGGGGGAAGTCCTGGACGGCCTGGAGGAGTTCGGCCACGGGGGCCGGGCAGGTCACCGTCTGGCCGGTCGGCAGGACGTCCCCGGTCGCCATGGCGTTGCGCAGCCGCAGCTCCGCCGGGTCGATGCCGAGCTTCTTCGCCAGTTTGTCCATCTGCGCCTCGTAGGCGGCGCAGACCTGCATCGCGCCCTCGCCGCGCACATGGCCCGACGGCGGGTTGTTCGTACGGACCGCCCAGCCCTCGATGAAGGCGTTCGGGACGACGTAGGGGCCGCAGGCGAAGGAGACGGCGGCGGCCAGGGCCTCGGCGGAGGTGTCGGCGTACGCGCCGGCGTCCAGCAGGATCTGCGCCTCGACCTTCACCAGCCGGCCGTCGGCGTCGGCGTGGTGGCGGTAGCGCAGCAGCGTCGGATGTCTGTGGGCGTGGCCGAGGAAGGACTCCTCGCGCGTGGCCGTGAGTTTCACCGGGCAGCCGGTCTTGAGCGCGAGCAGGCCGAGCGGGAGCTGGAAGCCCTGGTCCTCGCGGTCGGCGGTGGCGCCGGGCACCCCGGTGACGACGATCTTCACGCGCTCGGGTTCGAGGCCGTAGCAGGCGGCGGCGGTGTCCCGGTCGGTGTGCGGGTCGGTGGAGGCGAGGTAGAGCTCCACGCCGCCGTCGGGACGGGGCACGGCGAGGCCGGCCTCGGCGCCGATCGGGGCGGGGTCGGCGCGGCCGATGCGGTACTGGCCCTCGACGACGATCTCGCCGGCCGCGGACGGGTCGCCGTGGTGCAGCGGGATGTGCCGGATCAGGTTGCCGTCGGGGTGCAGCGCCTCGGCCTCGAAGGCCTGCTCGGGGTCGATCACCGGGTCGAGCACCTCGTACTCGACGATGACGGCCGCGGCGGCCATCCGCGCGGTGTCGGGGTGGTCGGCGGCGACGGCCGCGATGGGCTCGCCGTGGTGACGTACGACGTCGGAGGCGAACACCGGGCGGTCGGCCCTGCCGCGGCCGTGCAGGGCGCGGCCGGGGACGTCCTCGTGGGTGACGACGGCCCGGACGCCGGGCATCTCCCGCGCGTGTGACGTGTCGATGGACACGATGCGCGCGTGCGGGTGCGGTGAGCGCAGTACGGCGGCCCACAGCAGGCCCTCGGCCCACAGGTCGGCGGCGTACGGGAAGGTGCCCTCCGTCTTGGCGCGCGCGTCGGCGGGCTGCAAGGAGGCGCCGAGGCCGTGCGGGATCGGCTCGGAGGCCGGGGCGGGATCCACGGGCGTCGTCGCGGTGACTGTCTCGTTGCTCACGCCTGGCCTCCGTCCTGGCCCTGTCCGTATGCCGGGTCATGCGGGTGGGGCTGTGCAGGGTTCTCGAACGCCGACGGGTGGACGCCTCCGGCGCCCGGTCCCGCCTGGTGCGGAATACGTGCCTCGTCGCCGTCCGTCTCGGCGTCGGCGGCGGCGACCGCCTCGCGTTCGGCGACGACGTCCTGGACGGCCCGCAGGACGCCCCGGTAGCCGGAGCAGCGGCACAGGTTGCCGCACAGGGCCTGGCGGGCCTCGAGTTCGGTGGGGGCGGGGTTGCCCTCCAGCAGGTCGTGCACGGTCATCGCCATACCGGGCACGCAGAAGCCGCACTGCACGGCACCGCACTTGGCGAGCGCCCGCTGCACGTCGGAGGGCCGGCCGTCGACGGCGAGGCCCTCGACGGTACGGATCTCGCTGCCGGCGGTGGTGACGGCCGGGACCAGGCAGGAGGCGACGAGCCGCCCGTCCACCTGGACGTTGCAGGCCCCGCACTCGCCCTGCGAGCAGCCGTCCTTGGCGCCCGCGAGGCCGAGCCGCTCGCGCAGGACGTAGAGCAGCGACTCGCCGATCCAGGCGTCGGTGACGGGGCGGTCGGAGCCGTTGACGCGCAGCGTGTAGCCGGCGAGGGGGTGTTCCTCGTGGAACGGCGCCGGGGCGTCGTCCGTCTCCTCCGTCTGCTCCGCGGGCCCGTCGGACTCGGCGGCCTCGGTGGACCGCGGGGTGGCGGTGTCGGGGGCCGCGTCCGCCTCGGGATCGTGCGCGGTGTCCGCGCTGGACCGGTCCTCGGGCTCCTCGGCCGGGCCGCGCGCGGCTCCGGGTTCGGCGGGCGGCTCCGCGGGGCCGTGCGCGGCCTCAGCGGGCTCGTGAGCGGCCTCGTGGGCGTGCCCGGCGTCCTCGGCCGCCTCGGCGGTCCGCTCGGCCTCAGCGGCCCGCTGAGCGTCTCGCTCGGCGGCCTCCAGGGGCCCGTTCGGCGCCACCGTGTACGCCTCTGCGGAGATTTCCGGCGCGAACGTCCCGGTCGGGTGCGTGTGCTGCCCGGTGTGCTCGGCGGTGGGGTGGTGCCGGTCGGGGTCCACCGCCACCGGGCCGTGCTCCGGCGCGTGCCCGAACGCGGACAGGTCCGTCGCCGGCCGCACGGCCGCGCCGGGCTCGTCGGGGTGCTGCCCCCACGCCTGGTCCGGCATGCCGTGGTCCGTCGGTCCTGCCGGTTCCGTCGCCCAGGGCGCGGACGCGCCGCCGGGCAGGGTGGCCGGGGGCGTGCCGCCCCACTGCTCGACCAGGGACGAGGTGGTGAACTCGCCCGACTCGTCGGGCAGGTCGCCGCCCGCGACGGGGATCGACCACTGGCCCGTCACGTCGTGGCCGGGCGCGGACCGCGGTGCGCCCGACGGCCCGGAGGTGTCCTCGAAGGCCCACTGGCCGGTCGCGCCGGGGTGGTACGTGAACCGGTCGTCGCCCACCGTCTGCGGGGTGTCCTGCGGAGGCGGCCAGTCGGAGCCGCCTGCCGGGGCCGCCCAGGTTCCGGTGCCGTCCGTGGGAGGCGCCACCGCTATCTGCGGCGGCACGTACCCGTGGCCCGGGGCGGCCAGCGGGCTGTCGCCGCGGGAGGCCAGGAAGGCGTCGATGCCGCCCTCGGGGAGCTTCACGAAGGCGGTCGCGCCGTCGTCGTAGTCCCCCTGGGGCAACGGGTCCCAGCGGCCGCCGCCCTGCGGCGCGCCCTGGCCCTGCCCGTCTTCCTGTCCGTGTCCGTGTCCGGGTCCGTGCTGGTCGTCGCTCACGACAGCGCCCTCCCCAGTGCTCGTCGGGCCAGCGCGGCGACGGTGCGCCGCAGGTGCAGTACGGCGGGCGGAAGTTCCGGTACGGAGCCGTCCACGCCCGGCACCGGGTCGGGGATGCAGGCGGCGGCGACGTACTCCCCGAAGGCGGTCAGCGCCTCGGGGACGATGGTGCGGCTGTTGTCCCAGTCGATGAGCCGGGCGACCCACTGCTCGGCCTCCAGCGGCCGCAGCGGCATCGGCGCTATGGCCCCGACGGCACACCTGACACCGCGCCGGGCGGGGTCGAGGACCAGCGCCACGGAGGCCACCGCGCGGCCCGGACCGGTGCGGCCGGTCGCCTTCAGGAAGATCTGCGGGGCGTGCAGCAGCGGCACGCGCACGTACCCGATGAGCTCGCCGCCGCGCAGCATCTCCATGCCGGCCAGCAGGTGCGACACCGGCATCTCACGGCGAGCCCCGCCCGGACCCACGATGATCAGGGTCGCCTCCAGCGCGGCCAGCACGGGCAGCGCGTCGCCCGTGGGTGCGGCCGAGGCGATGTTGCCGCCGAGGGTGCCCGCGTTGCGGATCTGCGGTGGGCCGGCGGCGCGCGCGGCCGCGGCGAGCGCCGGGATCAGGGCGGCGAAGTCGGGGCGGCCCATCCGCGCGTGGGTGAGCCCGGCGCCGAGCAGCGCGTGGCCGTCCTGGTACTGCCAGCCGCGGATCTCGCTGATGCGGCCGAGGCCGACCAGTCCGGTGGGCCTGAGCTGCCCCGAGTTGACGGCGGCCATCAGGTCGGTGCCGCCGGCCACGGGCACGGCGGCGGGCATGGCGGCAAGAGCCGCCACGGCCTCGTCCAGCGTCGTGGGCAGCGTGACGGCCTGCCCCGCCTGCGGTGCGTGCGTGGTCAAAACCGGCTGCCCCTTCCCGCTGCCCCACCTGGTCCCACCTGTGCTGCCGTACGGTACGTGCTGACAGGGCGGACGTGGCAACTCTGGCACATCTTCGCAACACCCGAACGCGGGGGTCCGCTAGGAGGCATTCGCCCACCTCACCGGATAGATGGTCCGTTTTCGTACGGCATCACCGGTGCGCGTGAATTGCCACTCTTCGGGGGCCGTGCCGGGGTTTATCCAGGACGGGCGGTATCACCGGTTCGGGGGCGGGCCGTCGATGGGGCGCCCCAGGACACCCGGCCGCCGCTGCCACGGCCTGGGGCCGGCCGGCGGGCGGTAGCCGACGCCCAGCGCGTCGAGCCGCTCGTAGTGCGCCTGCATCCGTCGCTCGAAGTCGGCGAAGTCCCGCTCCTGAGGGGCGGGCAGGGCGCTCCAGGCGACCTCGGCGAAGGCCGCGAGCCGGGGGAAGGCCTGGTAGTCCACGCGCGCGGAGTCCTCCATCACCTCGGTCCACAGGTTGGCCTGCGTGCCGAGCACATGCCCCGCCTCCTTCGGTGTCAGCTCCGCGGGAACGGGTTCGAAGCGGTAGACGTCCTCCAGGGTGCGCACGAACCCGATCGGCACGGGCTCGTCCGCGCCACCGTCCTGCCGGTGGTCCAGGTACACCTGCTGCTCGGGACACATCACGACGTCGTGCCCGGCCCGCGCGGCGGCGATCCCGCCCGCGTAGCCACGCCAGGACGACACGGCCGCCCCGTCCGCGAGCCCGCCCTCCAGGATCTCGTCCCAGCCGATGAGCCGACGCCCGCGCGCGGAGAGCCACTTGTCGAAGTGCCGGATGAACCAGGACTGGAGCTCGTCCTCGTCGGCGAGTCCGAGTTCCCTGATGCGGGCCTGCGCGGCCGGCGACTGCCGCCACTGGTCCTTGAGGCATTCGTCACCCCCGACGTGAATGAACTCCGAGGGGAACAGCTCCAGCAGTTCCTCGAAGACCCCCTCGTAGAAGCGCAGGGTGTTGTCGGTGGGGGCGAGTACGTGGGGACTGATCCCCCAGGTGTCCCAGACGGGGAGGGCGGTACCCCCCTCGGCGGATGCGGTGCCGGCATCGGTGTTGCCGAGTTCCGGATACGCGGCGATCGCCGCCTGCGAGTGGCCGGGGAGGTCGATTTCGGGGACCACGGTGATATGCCGCTCGGCGGCGTAGGCGACGATCTCCCGGATGTCGTCCCGCGTGTAGAAGCCACCGTGCGGCTTCTCGTCCCACAGCGGTGAGGCCCGGTGGCCGAATTTCGTGCGCGCCCGCCAGGAACCGACCTCGGTCAGCCGGGGATACCGCTCGATCTCGATCCGCCAGCCCTGGTCGTCCGTCAGATGGAAGTGGAAGACGTTGAGTTTGTGCGCCGCCATCAGGTCCAGGTAGCGCAGAACGCCGTCCTTGGGCATGAAGTGCCGCGCGACGTCGAGCATGAGGCCGCGCCAGCGGAAGCGGGGCGCGTCCTCGATGATCTGGTGCGGGACGCCGTAGGTGATCCCCGGCCGCACCGGGGCGCGCCGGAAGGCGTGCCGGCCGAGCAGCTGGCGCAGCGTCTGCGCGCCCCAGAAGACGCCGGCCGGACTTCCGCCGCGGATCTCGATGCCCTGGTTCGCGAGGACGCTCAGCTTGTACGCCTCGGGCTCCATCGTGTCGTCCAGAGACAGCTGTACGGAGTCTCGGACGTCCTGCGGGCCGGGTCGCAGGGGCACCCCGAAGGCGGCGCCGAGGGTGGCGCGCAGCCAGCGTTCGGTGCCCTCCGTGCCGGGCGCGGCCCACAGGGTGGTGTTCTCGTCGATGTGGACACCGCGGCGCCCGGGGCCGTCGACGGCACACGGCGCGGGGACGAGGTCGATGAGGTCGAATGCAGAAGTCACATCAGTCCTTTACCGCTCCGCCCAGTCCGGAGACCAGCCGTCGCTGAACGAGTACGAAGAACACCAGAACCGGAATCGTCATGACCGTGGAACCCGCCATCACACCGCCCCAGTCGGGGTCGTCCGGCTCGTAGAAGACCAGCAGGGCCATCGGCAGGGTCGACTGCGAGGTGTCGCTGATGATGAAGGACTTGGCGAACAGGAAGTCGTTCCAGGCGGAGGTGAAGGAAAACACGCTCGTGGCCACCAGACCCGGCAGGACGAGCGGGAAAAAGGATCTGCCACAGAAAGCGGGTACGGCTCGCCCCGTCGAGGTACGCGGCCTCCTCCAGTGCCTCCGGAACCGCTTTCACGAACCCTCTCGGCATCCAGATCGCGAAGGGCAGCGAGAAGGCGATGTGAGGCAGGATCAGGGACCCCAGGGTGTTCAACTGGCCGAAGTCCCGCATGAGGAAGAACAACGGGATCGTCAGCGCTTCCACGGGCACCATCCGGGCCACCAGGAACATGATCAGCAGGGTGGTGCGGAAGCGGAACCGGAATCGGGTCACGGCGGTCGCGGCGAGAAACGCGATCACCCCGGAGGCGATCAGCACGGCGCCCGCCACGACCAGGCTGTTGAGGAAGTAGCGGCCGAATTGCTGCTGCCCGAGGACGCGCCCAGGAATCCAGCGAGGGCGCGAGCGTGCGGAGCGATCCTTCGAGTGTTGCAACATACGCAACGGCTGATTCGATCTGCACAACACGTCGGAGGCTAGGGGCTACATGAGCCCGCCTGCAAGAGGTCTCAACCACTCTCTGAATCCCTCCCCTCCCCAAGGGAAAGGGATTCCTGGCTCGGGCCGCCTCCTGGAGCAGCTCTCCAGGAGGTCTTCCGCCATCGGCGCCAGCCGGGTTTAGACCAGCCCGGACGAGCATGACGCGTGCGGAGTTCTTGTCCCGTGGGGACACGTTTCCGCACGCAGTGCAGGTGTAGGTGCGCTCACCCAGCGGCTGGGGCCCCCACGCCATGGCGACGCATTCGTTCCACACCCACAGGCACCGATCCCACTCCGCAGCCAGGGCGGCGCGGGCTGCGGACGACACGCGCAGCCGGCAGGTGTACCGAGCATGACCGGCCTCCACGGCCACCACCCCGACCAGCGATCACCGGAACGTGCGTTCACATAAGCTCTCGCGCCAAAGGTGACGGAACGCGGCATGGCGCGCCAGACGGGCCGGTCAACCCAGACGTGCCAGAGACCAAAGGCCCCCGGGGCGCGTCACATCGCGCCCCGGGGGCCTCGCAAAGCCCCTACGAGTCCCTACGGCTACTTCTTGTCGCCGCCCTTGCCCTTGTCGTCTCCGCCGCCGGCCATCGACTCGAAGATCTCCTTGCACATGGGGCAGACGGGGTACTTCTTCGGGTCGCGGCCGGGCACCCAGACCTTGCCGCACAGCGCCACGACGGGCGTCCCGTCGAGGGCGCTCGCCATGATCTTGTCCTTCTGGACATAGTGGGCGTAGCGCTCGTGGTCCCCGTCGCCGTGCGACACCTGCGGCGTCGGCTCCACGAGGGTCCCCGTCCCAGTGCCTCGCTGGGGCTGGGTCTCAGGCTCAAGAGTGCTCATGGCGCCAAGGGTACTGAAGCCGGGTACCGAAGCTCACACCCGTCAGTTGAGCGAAGCGTCGTCCGGATACGTCGCCACCATCGCGAGTTCGCTGCGCTGGCGGCGCAGCACCTCGCGCCAGAGTCTCTCGGGGGACGGCGAGGAGACATCGCCCGGTTCGGACTCCACGACGTACCAGGCGCCCTCGCCCAGCTCGTCCTCCAGCTGGCCCGGACCCCAGCCCGCGTATCCGGCGAAGATCCGCAGGGAACCGAGGGCCGAGGCCAGGAGTTCCGGCGGGGCCTCCAGGTCGACGAGGCCGATCGCGCCGTGCACCCGGCGCCAGCCGAGCGGGGTGCCGTCGACGGCCGCGCCACCGGGGATGACGGCGATCCCGAGGGCCGAGTCGAGGGACACCGGGCCGCCCTGGAAGACGACACCGGGTTCACCGGTGAGATCCGCCCAGCCCTCCAGGATGTCGCTCACGCCCACCGGGGTGGGCCGGTTGAGGACGACACCGAGGGAGCCCTCCTCGTCGTGGTCGAGAAGGAGCACCACCGCACGGTCGAAGTTCGGGTCCGCCAGGGCGGGCGTTGCCACGAGCAGCCGCCCCGTGAGCGAGGACACCTCGGTCATGCCAGACATGATCCCGCATCTTCCCGTGAAGTGGGGAGGCAATGCGGGCACACGGGACGCGCACGGGCGCTGTCCGGGCGCACAGGCCCGCGGGGCGGGCGGTGGTGACCCCATGTGCCCGGTGGGAAACGGTTCGTGTTGTGACACAGCTATGACGTACCTGGGTGGTCCCTGGGCTTACGGGACAGGGGTCGACGGCGATTACTCTGTCTCATCTGGCCCTGCCCCCGACACCAACGGCCCTTGCCCCAATCCACCATCCATGGAACGCGAGATACATGACCGTCAACGGCTCTGACGACGTACTGCTTGTCCACGGCGGCACCCCGCTCGAGGGCGAGATCCGTGTCCGCGGTGCGAAGAACCTCGTACCCAAGGCCATGGTCGCCGCCCTGCTGGGCAGTGAGCCGAGTCGGCTGCGCAACGTTCCGGACATCCGTGACGTGCGGGTCGTCCGCGGCCTGCTCCAGCTGCACGGTGTGACGGTCCGGCCGGGCGAGGAGCCGGGCGAGCTGGTGCTCGACCCGACCTACGTGGAGAGCGCCAACGTCGCCGACATCGACGCCCACGCGGGTTCGAGCCGGATTCCGATCCTGTTCTGCGGCCCGCTCCTGCACCGCCTCGGCCACGCGTTCATCCCGGGCCTGGGCGGCTGCGACATCGGCGGCCGGCCCATCGACTTCCACTTCGACGTGCTGCGGCAGTTCGGCGCGAAGATCGAGAAGCGGGAGGACGGCCAGTACCTGGAGGCCCCGCAGCGGCTGCGTGGCACGAAGATCGTGCTGCCGTACCCGTCGGTCGGCGCGACCGAGCAGGTACTGCTGACGGCCGTCCTGGCGGAGGGCGTCACCGAGCTCGCGAACGCGGCCGTGGAGCCGGAGATCGAGGATCTCATCTGCGTGCTCCAGAAGATGGGTGCCATCATCGCGATGGACACCGACCGCACGATCCGCATCACCGGTGTCGACAAGCTCGGCGGCTACAACCACGCCGCCCTGTCGGACCGTCTGGAGGCCGCCTCCTGGGCTTCCGCGGCGCTGGCGACCGAGGGCAACATCTACGTCCGCGGCGCCCAGCAGCGCTCGATGATGACGTTCCTGAACACCTACCGCAAGGTGGGCGGCGCCTTCGAGATCGACGACGAGGGCATCCGCTTCTGGCACCCGGGCGGCCAGCTGAAGTCCATCGCGCTGGAGACGGACGTCCACCCCGGTTTCCAGACGGACTGGCAGCAGCCGCTGGTCGTCGCCCTGACGCAGGCCACGGGCCTCTCGATCGTCCACGAGACGGTCTACGAGTCCCGCCTGGGCTTCACCTCCGCGCTCAACCAGATGGGCGCCCACATCCAGCTGTACCGCGAGTGCCTCGGCGGCTCCGACTGCCGCTTCGGGCAGCGCAACTTCCTGCACTCGGCGGTCGTGTCGGGCCCCACCAAGCTCCAGGGCGCCGACCTGGTCATCCCCGACCTCCGCGGCGGCTTCTCGTACCTGATCGCCGCCCTCGCGGCCCAGGGCACCTCCCGGGTCCACGGCATCGACCTCATCAACCGCGGCTACGAGAACTTCATGGAGAAGCTCGTGGAGCTGGGCGCGAAGGTCGAGCTGCCGGGCAAAGCACTCGGCTGACCCCCACCACCTCACCCCGGCCCGGAACGGCCTTGCTCCCGGCCGGGGGTCCGGGGGTCGCCCCCCGGGCAGGCACAGCATGGAGAAGCTCGTGGAGCTGGGCGCGAAGGTCGAGCTGCCGGGCAAAGCACTCGGCTGACCCCCACCACCTCACCCCGGCCCGGAACGGCCTT